>JBJOKF010000155.1:0-72658 GCA_046046235.1 Planctomycetota bacterium
GAAGTCGCTGAGGTAACCGCAAGGAGCCAGGCGCCTAAGATGAACTCTGCGATTGGGACTAAGTCGTAACAAGGTAGCCGTAGGGGAACCTGCGGCTGGATCACCTCCTTTCTAAAGGATACAGCCAAGCATGGCCTTCGGGCCTTGCGAGGCAGCCACGGGTGATGCGGTTTCTGATACGTGCTTGCACGTGATTCGGAGGCCGTGGATCCTGTGGTCCACAAGTCAGAGGTCGTGCGGGCTCACGCCCGCGCGAACTTCCGATACATATGGAGTCGATCGTGACCTGTGGCCTATCTGGGTTCTTTGATCCTGGATGGCCTCGGGTAGATGCCGCCGAAAGAGATAGCTGCTCTCGGAGTGATCCGAGTGGCGGCACAACTGCCACGATCCAATGAACGTGAACCCGCTGGGGCTCGGCCGAGTCCCAGCGGGTTTTTTTATGCGCCTGATGCTTGACGTGCGCCTTGCCGCCCCTTTCGTCCGGCGCGTCGCACGCTACATTGCTGGGGTTCGCAGTCGATTCCCTCGTCCCAGGTGACGTCATGTCGCAGTTGCAGTCGATCGCCGGTGTTTCTCCGCCCGCCACCGCCGAGACCACGGTGATGACCGTCTGGCCCTCGGTGGGATCGACCGGCCTGGGGCAGTGGCTGGGAAGGCTCTATCGCATTCGGGACGGATTCGGAGCGTTGTCCGTGGGGCGATTGGCTCTGCTGGCGACGATTCCGGTGGGCCTGTTCCTCTATCTTTCGCTGCGTCTTCCGTGGGCGATCCGACGTTATCGCCTGACGAATCGACGCGTGACGGTCGAACGGGGCATCAGCCCCAAGGTCGAGCAGTACGTCGATCTGGATCGGTTTGACGCGATCGATCTCGTGGTGCAGCCGGGCCAGGAGTGGTACGACTGCGGTGACCTGGTGTTTCGTCGCGGTCCGATCGAGACGCTGCGGCTCAGCGGCGTCAGCCGACCGGAGCCGTTCCGTCAAACCTGCCTCAAGGTCCGGCAGTCGTATGTGAGCGTGGCCGCAGCCCAGCCGGCTGCCGTCGGGGCCGCTTGAGGCTGGCGCACCGGGCGCGGTTTTACGATCCTTGCCCGGCGGGGGCCGCTGCCGGGAAGCGGCCCGTTTCCAAAAAATTCGCCACGAGTCGGGCCGCATCACGGCGGAAGAGCAGGCTCGAGTGGAGGCAAGGGACCGTCGCGTGGGCGTGTGGCCCCGCGGGCCGCGTGCTCTCCGGCGCAACGAGGGCGTCGCGGGCCGCCGCAATGACGCCCACGTCGACGTCCTCGGGCATGCCGAGCGAGTTGACGAGGCTGTCCGCAGACGTTGTCAGTTCGGCGACCGGCCGGAAAAGGCGTCCCACCGCCGCGGCCATGCGGTCGGCGACGAACGATCCACGGTTTGGCGGGGCGAGCATGACGATCCGCCCGAGTTTGGCCGGCCGGTAGCGATCGAGCGCCGCCCGGGCCACGATGCCCCCCATGCTGTGCGTGACCAGGTGGACCGTGCCGACCGCCCGGTCGGCGTCAAGGGCTTTGAGTTCACGGACGAACGCCTCGGCGTGGACGAGGATCGAGCTCCGCATGTCGCGGTAGCCCCAGGGCCGCGGGAGATAACCATGGGCATCCAGCCTGTGGCTGAGCACCGTCAACATGCAGGTGTTGGCGAGGAACCCGTGGACGAGCGACACGCACTCCCAAGGACCGGCCGAGGTCATGCAGGTCGTCCTGCAACTGGACGCGCGGCCGGCGCGGGGCAGCAGTCGAGCGGGCAGACGTCGTGGCTCGCCGGCAAGCGGCCGATCGCGGTCCGATCAGCCAGCAGACCGGCGCGTTCCGCGATCAGGTCGCGCACCATGGCGATGAATGCGGGGTCTGTGCCGACGGTGGCGGCACGCGCCATGTCGATGCCCAGATCCTGACAAAGCGCCGCCGCCTCCGTGTCGAGATCGTAGAGAACCTCCATATGGTCGGAGATGAAGCCGATCGGGGCGATGACGAGACGGCGGACGCCCCCCGCATGGAGCTGCCGGATCGCGTCACAAATGTCCGGCTCGAGCCAGGGCTGAGACGGTGGACCGCTGCGACTCTGGTAGACGAGTTTCCACTCGGCGACACCGGCCGCCTCGGCCGCCAGCCTCGCGGCTTCCTCGAGTTGGGCGACGTACTTGCAGCCGTCGGACATCGCGGTCGGGATGCTGTGGGCCGTGAAGAGCACCGGCACGCGTGCTCGCTCCTCCTCCGGGAATCGGCGGAGCGCCTCACGCACGTTCTCCGCGAACGGCCCGATGAATCCCGGGTGATTGAAAAACACGCGCAGTTTGTCGATCTGCGGGGCGTGCGGGCCCACCGCGGCGCAGGCGGCAGCGATGTTCTCGCGATACTGCCGACAGCCGGAATAGCTGCTGTAGGCACTGGTCACGAAGGCGATGGCCCGCCGTACCCCGTTTTCCGCCATCTCCCGGATGGTGTCGGTGAGCAAGGGGTGCCAGTTGCGGTTGCCCCAGTAAACCGGCAATGGCGGGCCGCGTCGCGCGAGTTCCTGCTCGAGAGCCGCGATCAAGGCTCGGTTTTGATCGTTGATCGGGCTCTTGCCGCCGAAATGGTAGTAGTGCTCGGCGACCTCGAGCATTCGTTCCCTGGGTACCGGCCTTCCCCGCAGCACGTTCTCCAGAAACGGCATGACGTCCGGCGGTGTGTCTGGACCGCCGAACGAGACGACGAGTACGGCATCGTAGACATCGGGCATGAGCGACCCTCAGGCAAGGCCGGCAACGGTGGGACGCCGAGCCGGCGACAGAGCGGCAGAGATGCTCTCGTCGGCCGGACGAGCGGCCGAACGAGAGCGATGACCCCATGGGGATTCGAACCCCAGTATCCACCGTGAAAGGGTGGTGTCCTAGGCCTCTAGACGATGGGGCCTTTCGGGAAAGCATACCGAGAACGAGGACGCCGCACAGTCTCGGTCACTCGGCGGGTTGCGGCATGCCGTCACCTGCCGCTGCCTCGCGATGACCCGCCGAGGCAGCGTCCGAGGGCAATGTCTCAGCGACCGGTTCGCCTCTGGCGATCGCCTCGTACACCTCGCGCCGATGGACGGGAACTTCCTTCGGCGCCTCGACGCCCAACCGTACCTTGTCGCCGCGGATCTCCACCACAACGATCGTGATATCGTTGTTGATGACGATGCTTTCGTCTTTTTTCCGCGACAAAACCAGCATGACAACCTTCCTTGGCGCCGTGGCGGCCCGAAGACCACATTGAAGCGGGCGCAAAAAAGCGGACGGAGACCCTTCCTACGAGTCCTCCGGATGCTTCTATCACCTCCTCTAATGTAAGTGCGTTTGCGGGCTGGTCAAGCAAGGCGGACTGACTGGACGAGGCAAAATCACCGGCGAAACAGCCGATCGTTCGGCGGCCGATCGCTGGTTTTCGAGTCAGCCGCGGTTGAAACCCGATCTCTCGGCCAGAAAGAAGGGTTTTTGGCGGTTTTTGCGGCCCTGCTGCGTGGCCAGTCAGGCGGCGGTCCTCCGACGATGTCAGGGCCACAGTGTCCGCCGCCGGTTCCGTGCCGAGTCGGACACCTGGGGCGGCGCTGGCGTCTGGGCACCGGATGGGGCTCGGCGCACGAGCCCGGACCCCAACGCCGGCGGCATGCGGGGGCCGTAAAGCGCGCCGCTTGTTGGCGGGACGCGCGCTCCTATACTCTGCCGTCGACGACATGCGACGAACTCTCTGGGCACGCACATGCTGCACCCCCGGGGGAACGTGCGGCCCTCAGTCCGGCCCCGGCTCGAAGAGATGCCCATGCGAGAATGGTTTCGGAACCTGTTCACGGCGGTCCGCACGGTTGCGGAGGGCATGCTGGTCACGCTGCGCGTGTTCGGCAGCACCTATGACCAGCAGCGGCGGACCTTCACCGAACACTTCGAATACCCCGAACTGCCGGCGCCGGTGGCGGCCCGTTACCGCGGCTTCCATCGCTACGATCTGACGACCTGCATCGCTTGCGACCAGTGTTCGAAGGCGTGTCCGGTGGATTGCATCTACATCGGCAAGGAGCGGGTGAGCGGGGGCAAGGGCTTCCGCGTGAGCGGGTTCGCGATCGATTATTCGAAGTGCATGTTCTGCGCGTTGTGTGTCGAGCCCTGCCCTGTCGATTGCATCTTCATGGGCTCGACCCTCGACCTGAGCTGCTACAGCAGGGACGGCACGATCGTCGATTTCGCCAGGCTCCCAGTCGAGGTCGCCTGGGGACGCTCGACGCTCAACCCGACCGCCGTCGCCGCCTCCAAGGTGATCGTGGAGCCGGTGCATGGCGGCCCGAACCAATAGCCTCGTGCCGCCGGCGCGGGTGCCGGCTCCCTGTCACCCAGAACGCGAACCCCAAAACGCGAACCCCAGAACGCGAACCCCAAAACTCGAACCAAGCCAAATCGCCCCATGCAACCCGTCCTGATTGCCGGCTATCTGGCGCTGTTCGTCGCGATTGGCGCAGGCTTTCTCTGTGTCAATCTGCTGGTGGGCTGGCTCGTGCGGCCGCGGGCCCCGAATTCGGAAAAGCTGGAGGTCTACGAATGCGGGGAACCGACCATCGGGTCGAGTTTCGTGCAGTTTGACCTGCGGTTCTACGTGGTCGCCCTGCTGTTCATCATCTTCGACGTCGAGGTCGCCCTGTTTTTTCCGTGGGCCACGGTGTTCGGGAAGGCCACGCAGCTTTCCGATCCGGCGCTCGCGACAGTGCAAGCGGATGGGCAGACGCTCACGCCCGCCGCTGCGGGGCTGATGCGGGAACTGGGGGTCGAGAAGCCCACCGTGCCCGTGTTTTCCGATGCCACCGCTTCCGGGGCCGATGCGGTGCAACGTGCCGGGCGACTTTTGGCGCGAACGGCGGCGGTCGACATGGCGGCCTTCTTCGCGATCTTGCTCGTCGGCTTTGCCTACGTTTGGCACCGCGGGGATCTCGACTGGGTGAGGGCCGTGTCGTCGCAGGGCGGCGGCCAGCCCCGACCCATGTCGATTCGCCATTGATGTCTGATGTCCATGCAAGCATCCCCTTCGGCGCCCGACTGGAATCTGGTGCAGAGGGCGGAGCGAGCGCGGTCCGCGGCATCCGCAGCGCAGGGTTGAAAGTCCGATTCGTTTCGGGATCCAGGTCCAGCTTCGAGAGACAAGTCCATGAGAGGCCCCGGTTTTTTGGAGCAGTTGGAGCACGCGGTGCCCGGAGCCGTCGTCGGCAGCCAACTTGAAGCGATCGACCCCTGGATCGAGGTCGAGCCGACCCGTCTGGCCGACGTCTGTCGCTGGCTGAAGGGGGGGGCGGGCGGATCGAACGTGCGTTTCGACGCGCTCGAGTGCATCACGGCCGTCGATTGGTTCGAGCCGGATGCCAAGAAGGCCGCGAAGAACTCCTGGCAGCCGCACATCGAAATGGTCTACCACCTGTGGAGCACCGCATCACGGGTGAGCATCGTCCTCAAGGCGAAGTTGCCACGCTGGAAGTCCGATCAGCCCGGCCTGCTGCCGGAGATTCCCAGCGTGGCAGGCATCTGGCGGACCGCAGACTGGCACGAGCGGGAGGTCTACGACCTTTCCGGCGTGTGGTTCACCGGTCATCCGGACCCGCGGCGGATCCTCTGCCCCGAGGATTGGGAAGGACACCCGCTTCGGAAAGACTACGTCCAGCCCCTCGAGTATCACGGCATCCGCGGCCGCTGACGCCCGCCGCGGGCATCCGGGGCCGCACGCGGCCCTTCACAGCGAAGGACACGATCTGATGACGAACCTCCTTGACGACGATCCGCGGATCATCGAGTTCGACGTCCGTACCGATGAGATGCTCGTCAATATGGGCCCACAGCACCCGAGCACCCACGGCGTGCTGCGGCTCGTGCTGCGGACCGACGGGGAGATCGTGTCGGAGGTCGAGCCGCATATCGGCTACCTCCATCGCTGCGCCGAGAAGATCGGCGAGAATCTGACGGCGCGGCAGTGGATCCCCTACACGGATCGCATGGACTACCTGGCCGCGATGAACATGAATCTCGGCTGGGCGCTCGCGGTCGAGAAGCTGATGCGGTATCAGGTGAGCGAGAAAGCCCGGCATCTGCGGGTCCTCATCGCCGAGCTCGGGCGGGTCGCCAGCCATCTGGTCGGCATGGGGGCCTATGGCCTCGACCTCGGTACCTTCAGTCCGTTTCTCTACGCCTTCCGCGAACGGGAGAAGATTCTGGACCTCTTCGAGGAGGCCTGCGGAGCGAGGCTGACGTACAGCTACATCACGGTCGGCGGTTTGACGGCCGACCTGCCGCCGGGCTGGCTGCGGAAGTGCGAGGAGTTCCTCGATCAGTTCGAGCCGATCATCAAGGAATACCACGCCCTTCTTACGACCAACGCGATCTTCGTCAAGCGGACGGCCGGCATCGGCGTCCTGTCGCGGGAGATGGCGATCGACTACGGCTGCTCCGGGCCGGTGCTCCGCGGCAGCGGCGTCGATCAGGATCTCCGGCGGGACGGCGAGAGCATCTACACGGCCATGTACGACGGCTACGCCTTCGAGGTCGCGGTGATGAAAGACGGCCACTATCCGCGTGACCACGAGTATCCGCCGGTGCCGGCGGACGCCGTGCTGGGGGACTGCTGGCACCGCTTCTTCGTGCGGATGCTCGAGGTGGTGCAGTCGATGGATCTGGTGCGGCAGGCCATCGATCGGTACGCGGCGTGCAAAGGGCCGCTGGGCGAGCCCCTGAAGCTGACCGAGAAGATTCCGGCGGGCGACGCCTATCTCGAGACCGAGTGCCCGAAGGGCCAGATGGGCTTCTACATCGTCAGCGACGGCTCGGCCATTCCGTGGCGTGCCCGGGCGAGGTCCAGTTCGTTCTCGAACCTTTCCGTGACGGGCGAGCTGTGCCGCGGGTGCCTCATCGCGGACGTGCCGGCCATCGTGGGCAGCCTCGACATCGTCATGGGAGAGATCGACCGCTAAGCGTCTTTTGACACGTTTTTTATCCCGACCCTTGTGCATCCCACCGACTTGGCGCACACTTCGTGCAAATTTTCACGAAGTGCCCTAAAGGCCGCGAAATCGGCGGTTTTCCCTGGTGAAGCCGCCGCCTACGTGCAATCCACCGATGGCTGATTTCCTCATTCATTCCGTCGGCCTGCCCGAGTGGCTCGGCTGGACGATCATGGCCATCCTGGCGGCCGTGCTGATCTTGAACGTCATCGCCGGCGGTGCGCTCGTCTTCATTTGGGCGGAGCGGAAGATCGCCGCCCGGATTCAGGATCGGCTCGGGCCCACGCGGACCGGCGGCCGATTCGGCTGGCTGCAGTCCCTCGCGGACGGGATCAAGCTGCTCGCCAAGGAAGACCTCATGCCGGAGGGAGCCGACGGCTTGCTTTTCCGTCTCGCCCCCTACGTGAGCTTCTGTGCTTCGTTTTGCGCCTTCATCGCCCTGCCGTTCGCCTTCGACTTCGTCGGCCAGCGGCTGAATGTCGGCGTGTTCTTCGTGGTGGCGGTGCTGGGGCTCGAGGTCTTCGGGGTCATCCTCGCGGGCTACGCATCGGCATCGAAGTGGTCGCTTTTCGGCGCGATGCGGGAGGCGGCGCAGGTGGTGAGCTACGAGGTGCCGCTCGGCATGTGCGTGGTCGTGCCCGTCATGCTCGCCGGCAGCATGGACCTGGTGACGATCGCCGAAAAGCAGGCCGGTTGGCTCACCAACTGGTACATCTTCCACGACCCGTTTACGTTCGTGATCTTCTGGGTCTATGTGACCTGTGCCGTGGCGAGCGTGAACCGGGCGCCGTTCGATCTCGCGGAGGCGGAGAGCGAACTGGTCGCGGGCTTCCACACGGAGTACTCCGGGCTCCGTTGGAGCTTCTTCTTCATGGCGGAATACGGCTCGATGTTCCTCGTCAGCGGCCTGGCGGCGGTCCTCTTTCTTGGTGGCTGGAACGGCCCGATCCCCGTCGCGTCGCTGTTGGGCCTCAGCGAGGGCACGGGCGACACGGCGGGCTACTTCGTGCGTCTCGTCGGCTGTGCCAACCTGCTGCTCAAGTCCACCGTCGGGGTGCTCTTCATGATGTGGATTCGCTGGACGCTGCCGCGGTTGCGGATCGACCAGGTCATGACGACCTGCCTGAAATACTGCACGCCCATCGCGGCCGCCATGTTTGCCGGCGTGATGCTGTGGCAGTTGGCGTTTCCCGGCGGTTTGGTGCGGGGCCTCAACCGGCCAGCCGGAGAGATTCGTGAAGGCTGGCTCGAGGGGCCGGGGGGCCGTTCGCCCGCGGGAATTCCCGCTGCGGCGGTCGTGCGGTCGCAGCGGGTCGTGAGGGTGATGCCATGATGAATCCCGTCGCCGCGGCGGTGTTGGCTGTCGGCGCGCTGCCGCTCGGCCAGGTGAACTGGCACACCGTGATGTTCCTGCTTTTCGCGGCGGCGGCCTGCGCCTGTGCGGTGGCCGTGGTGCTCGCCGACAACATCGTCCGGATGGCGCTCTACCTCGTCTTCTGTCTCGCAGCGACGGCGGGGCTGTTCTTCCTGGCCGGGGCCGAGTTCGTCGGCGCGATGCAGTTGATGATCTACGTCGGTGGGACGCTCGTGCTGCTCGTGTTCGGGGTGATGCTGACCGCCCAGGCGCCGTTCGTGTCGATGAAGACCGCGTCCGGCGACAAGGTGCTGGCCGGCTTGGTGGGAGCGGCGCTGCTGGCGGTGCTCCTGCAGGCAGCTTTCCGCGTGGAGGCCTGGAGACGGCCTGGCGGCGGCGCCGAGGCCGCCCCCGCGGCCACGCCGATCGGCATGGCTTTGCTCGGGGTCCGCGTCGACGGTGGGGGCGACGGGGCGGTCCGGAATGGCTACCTCCTGCCGTTCGAGATCGTCTCCGTGCACTTGCTCGTGGTGCTCGTCGGTGCCGCGTACCTGGCACGGGCCAAGCGGAGGAAGTCGCCGCGGTCGATTGATGTGGCCGCATCGGCCGTGCCGCCGGCGGAATCTCGGCGTGAGCACGAACCGCGTGGGTCTGCCTCCGCTCTCGTCTCGGGAGGGCAGCGATGAGCATGGTCGCTTCCCCGGTGTTTGCCGCCTGCCTGTCCTTCGTGGGTGAGCCGCTGCTGGCTGCGGGGTTCCTGTCGGCGCCGGTCGGCGTGGCCCATTATCTCGTCGTCGGTGCCATCTTGTTCACGGCCGGCGTCGTCTGCATGGCGGTCAAGCGGAACGCCCTCGGCGTGCTCATGGGCATCGAACTGGTGCTCAACGGGGCCAATGTCAACTTCGTCGCGTTCTCGTCGCCGACGCTCCGCGGGGAGGGAGCCGCTTCGCTCGGCCTCGACGGTCAGGTGATCGCGCTGTTCGTGATCCTGCTGGCCGCCGCCGAGGCTGCGGTCGCCTTGGCGATCACGCTCAACTTCTACAACAACCACGCCACCGTCGACATCGACCGAGCCGACGACCTCAAGGGCTGATCCGCCGCGCCATGGACCTCGCCTCACAACTTCCGCTGCTGCTGGGCCTCGCCTGGCTCCTGCCGCTGGCCTCGTTCGTGGCGATCCTTTTTTACGGCCCGCGGATGGGGCACCACGGCAAGAATGCCGCCTGGGTCGCCACGGCGGCGATTGGAGCCTCGCTCGTCCTGTCGTTGATCGCCTTCGGCGGCTGGCTGTCGGCCCACCCCGTGTCCGCGGCCGTGCACGGCACTCACGCGGATGGTCATGCTCCGGGCGGTCATGGCGACGGCGGTCATGGCGACGGCCATGGTGACGGCCATGCGGCCGAGCCCGCCGCCTACGCGGGGGATTGGTACACGCTCTACGAGGGGGGCGGTCTGAAGCTCTCGATCGGCTGGTATATCGATGCACTGACGGTGCTGATGTTCGTGGTGGTGACGCTCATCGCCACCTGCATCCACATCTATGCGTCGGGCTACATGCACGACGAACTGCACGACGTCACGGACCACGAGGTTCACCTCTCCGCTGGCGGGCACCTGCACCGTCCCGGGCGGTTCCCCCGGTTTTTTCAGGCGCTTTCGCTGTTCTGTTTCTCGATGCTCGGCATCTTGATCGCAGGAAACCTGGCGATGGTGTTCATCTTCTGGGAGCTCGTCGGCATCTGTTCTTGGTTCCTGATCGGCTTCTACTTCGAGCGGAAGTCCGCCTCCACGGCTGCGAACAAAGCGTTCATCGTCAACCGCGTGGGTGACTTCGGGATGTTGATCGGACTGATGGCGCTGTGGGGCGCCCTCGGCACGCTGCACTTCGCCGACACGCCCGTCGCGGGGGGCACTGGGGCCGGTGACGTTCGGCCCGGTCTCTTCAGTCTGGTGCGGCCCGCCGCGACGGGCCACGCGCTGCAGGTGCCGGACGGCATGGTGCGGTTCGCCGCCGAGCAGGAGGTCGCCCGCATCGCGACCGCCAACGCGTCGCGTCCGGAGGCGGCGGCAGCAGAGATCGCCGGGAGCGTCGATACCTGGCGCGGGCAAGGCTACGGCAGGTGGCTGCTCTTCATCGCCGGGGTCGGCATTTTCTGCGGCTGCATCGGGAAGAGCGCGCAGTTTCCGCTGTTCGTCTGGCTGCCCGACGCGATGGAAGGGCCGACCCCCGTTTCGGCGCTGGTCCATTCGGCGACGATGGTCGCGGCGGGCGTGTACCTCGTCGGGCGCTTCTATCCCGTGCTCACGCCAGATGTGCTGCTCGTGATCGCCGTGATCGGCGGCATCACGCTGTTCATCGCGGCGACGATCGCCCTGGTCGCCAACGACATCAAACGGGTGCTCGCCTATTCCACGGTGAGCCAGCTCGGCTACATGATGCTGGCGCTCGGCGTCGGCGGCTGGGCGGCCGGACTCTTCCACCTGGTCACCCACGCGTTCTTCAAGAGCCTGCTCTTCCTCTGCTCCGGCTCCGTCATCCACGCCTGCCATACCAACGACATGCGGAAGATGGGCGGCCTGGCCCGCGTGATGCCCTGGACGGCGGGCACGATGCTCGTCGGCTGCCTGGCCATCATCGGCGCCGGCATTCCCTTCGTCATCGGCCTGTCCGGCTACTACTCGAAGGATGCGATCCTCGCTCAGGCGCTCTCCTTCTCCCGGGCGAACCCCGCCTGGTCGATCCTGTTCTACGCCGTTGCCGGCGGCGCGTTCCTGACCGCGTTCTACATGTTTCGGCTGTGGTTCATGACGTTCGCAGGCGAGCCCCGGGACCACCACGTCGCCGAGCACGCCCACGAGTCGCCGCAGGTCATGGTGGCGCCGCTGGTCGTGCTCGCGGTGCTCGCGGTGGTCGCCGGCTGGACGCTGCCCGGAGGCTTCAGCCTGCCCAATCTGCTCGAGCAGGCACGGCCGGCCGGGACTGCCGAGACGACCACGGGCGGATTCCTCTTCGGCCAACTGACGGTGCCCGCCGAGTATGAGAGCCACGAGGGTTCGATCCACGTGATCGCGACGCTGACCGCGTTCGCCACCGCGGCCGCGGGCGTTCTCTTGGCGGCGGCGATGTACCTCTGGAGGATCATCTCGCCGGCGGTCGTGGCCGCCATGTTTCGCCCGATCTACGCCTTCCTCGCCCACCGCTGGTACTTCGACGAACTGTACCACGCGATCTTCGTGCGACCGGCCCTCGCCGTCGCGGGCCTGGCGAGCGGGACCGACCGCAGGCTGATCGACCGCTTGATCGACGGGCTCGCCTGGTCGGCCCGCCAACTCGCCGGCATCGACGCCTGGATCGACCGCAACATCGTCGACGGCCTGGTCAACGCCACCGCTTCGGCCACCTGGAGCGCCGGTCTCGAACTCAAGAAACTGCAGACCGGACGCCTTCGCCAGTACGTGATGTTCATCGTGGTCGGCACGGTGGCGATCTTCGTGCTGGCCAGCATGCTTTTCCGCGCGGCCCTCGCCGGCTGACACGCCTCGCGGACATCACCGCACTTTCCCCGATCCCCGACGGACTCTCGCCATGATCCCGACCGACGCCATCACGCAGCCCGCCCTCTGGCCGCTCTCGATCATCGTCTTCCTGCCGGCGCTTGCCGCGGCCGTCCTCGCCCTGCCGATCGTCCCCAAGGCACGGGAGGACTTCATCCGTTGGACGACGCTGCTCACCACGGCGGTCGTGTTCGTGCTGTCGCTCTGGATGGCCGTGCCGTGGCTCTTCGGCGCCGCGGGGCCGGCGCAGTTCCGCCTCGGCGACCCGGCCATGCAGGCGGTGGTGAAGCTCCCTTGGATTCCGTCCTTCGGGATCGAATATCTGCTTGGTGTGGACGGCATCAGCCTGCCGTTGGTCGTGCTGACGACCTTTCTCTCCATGCTCGCCGCGGCGGCGAGTTGGCCGATCTCCAAGCACGTGAAAGCCTACCACGTGCTCTTCCTGCTCCTCGTCACGGGCATGCTGGGAGTGTTCGTCTCCCTGGATCTCTTCCTGTTCTACGTCTTCTGGGAGGTGATGCTTCTGCCGATGTATTTCCTCATCGGCATCTGGGGAGGCCCGCGCCGCGAGTACGCCGCGATCAAGTTCTTCCTCTACACGTTGCTCGGCAGCGTGCTGATGCTGCTGGCGATCCTGATGCTCTACTTCACGAGCGACCTGCGCCTGCTCTCCGACGAGCAGTTGCTGGCATCGCACGCGGTGAGCCCGGCGCTGGACGGCGCCGCCCGCTCCGGCGCCGTCGACGCGATCCGGTCGGCGGCCCGGCCGGTGCACACGTTCAACATCATGGCTCTGGCCCAGATCGGACAGTTGCCGAACTCGCCGTTCGCCACCTCGCAAGTGTGGGGCATGAACCTCGAGACGTGGGCCTTCCTGCTCCTGCTCGTCGGCTTCGTCATCAAGGTGCCGGTGGTCCCGGTGCACACGTGGCTCCCCGACGCCCACGTCGAGGCGCCGACGCCCATCTCGATGATCCTCGCCGGCGTGCTCCTCAAGCTCGGCGGCTACGGCATCCTGCGAATCTGCTATCCGATCTGCCCCGGGGCTGGTCTCTCGCTCGCCTGGCTGGTCTGCGGGCTCGGCGTGATCTCGATGGTGTACGGGGCCTTCGCGGCGCTGGCACAGAAGGACTTCAAGCGCATGGTGGCCTACAGCTCCGTGAGCCACATGGGGTACGTGATGCTGGGACTGGGCGTCTGGAGCGCGGTGGCCGGACAGCAGTACCGTTGGGATTCCTGGGCGCAGGGGGTCAATGGCGCGATGTTCCAGATGCTGGCCCATGGCATCTCCTCGGCCGGGATGTTCTTCATGGTCGGCGTGCTGTACGACCGCGTGCATCACCGCAACCTCGAGGAGTTCGGCGGCATCTTCGGCCGCATGCCGGTCTACAGTGGCCTGGCGATCGCCCTGTTTTTCGCCGGCTTGGGTCTGCCCGGCCTGTGCGGCTTCATCGGCGAGGTGATGGTGACGCTCTCGAGCTGGAACTTCAGCCGCGGCTTGGCGGCGGTTTCGGCGTTCACCGTGATCCTGACGGCGGCCTACATTCTCTGGGCGATCCAGCGGGTGTACCTGGGGGCCGAGTACAAGGGCCCGCATGGTGACCACCTCACGCCGATCACGCCCCGGGAGCTGGCGATCGCGACGCCGCTGGTCTTCTTCGCCATTCTGTTCGGCGTGGCGCCGCAGCTGCTCTTCAACTATGTCACGCCCACGGTGAACCGGCAGGTGGAGACGCTGGCCGACTGGACGCGAACCGTCCACGACGCGCCCGCGGCCCGCGCGGTGGCCGTCGCCGGCGACGCCGCGTCCCGGTAGCGGTCCGACCTCCAAGGAACCCGATCGTGAATCTCGGATCGCTCATCACCGGCGCCCTCAACGACACGCTGGCCGTGTCGCTGCCGCTGTTCCGTGCCGAAGCGGCCCTCGCTGCCACCGTCGTGCTCCTGCTGCTGTGCCGCATGTTGCCGGTGCTGCGGAGGCTCGACTCGGGCCTCGTCGCCTTCGGCGGCGTCTGCTTCGCCCTCTGGTATGCCTGGGCCGATTTGCGGGCGCTGCCGGCCGCCGGGCTGGCGGCCACGGGAACGACTCGGCAGGAGCTGTTCGGCGGGCTGCTCGTCTTCGACTCGCTGACGGCGTATCTGCGGCTGGTGCTGACCGGGTTTCTCGCCCTGTACATCCCCTTCACGAAGGCCACGGGCATCCCCGACCGGGAGGACGGCGCCGACTTCTACGCGCTGGTGATCGGGGCGACCCTCGGCATGTGCCTGATGGCCTCGGCCAATCACCTGCTCATGGTGTTCATGGCGGTGGAGATGGCCAGTGTCCCGTCGTACGCGCTCGCCGGGCTGCTCAAGGGCCGGAAGGCGAGCTCCGAGGCGGCGCTCAAGTACGCCGTGTATGGCGCCGGTGCCGCCGGCATCATGCTCTACGGCATCAGCCTTCTGGGCGGCGTGCTCGGCACCTGCCACCTGCCGAGCATGGCGGCGGCGCTGTCCCGCACCGTCGACGGCGGCGCGGCCACCGGCAGTGTCATGGTGCTCGCGCTCGGCGGGCTGATGGTGGCGGTCGGACTCGCGTTCAAGCTTTCCGCGGTGCCATTCCACTTCTGGTGCCCCGACGTGTTCGAGGGGGCCGCGGCCGAGGTCGGGGCCTTCCTGTCGGTGGCCAGCAAGGCGGCGGCGGTCGCGCTGCTCGTGCGCGTGGCGTTCGGAGTGGGAGTTCCCGTCACGGGAACCGGCGTGGCTGCGGGAGTCGGTGCGGTCGGCGCCGTGGGCCTCGACGGTCTCGCCTCCACCAGGCACTTCATGGCCTGCCTGATCGGTCTGATGGCGGCGGTCACATGCACGTTGGGCAACCTCGCCGCCTACGGACAGACGAACATGAAGCGGCTGCTGGCCTACTCCACGATCGCCCATGCGGGTTACCTGATGATGGCCGTGGCGGCTGCGGTCGCCCTCGCGGGCCGCGACCCCGCCGCCGCCCGCGATGCTGTCAGTGCGGTGGCGTTCTATCTTGGCACCTATCTGTTCATGAACCTGGGCGCGTTCGCGATCGTCGCGGTGCTGCGTAACAGGCTGCGGAGCGAGGAGATCGCCTCCTACGCGGGCTTGGTGCGGACGAGCCCCGGGATCGTCGTCGCCACGGCGGTGGTGCTCGTGAGCCTGATCGGGCTGCCGCCGCTGGCCGGATTCGTGGCCAAGTTCCTCGTGTTCTCGTCGCTCGTCCAGGCGGCGACCGCCGGCGCCGAGCGGCCGCTCATGCTCGCACTGCTCGTGGTCGGCGGTCTCAACACCGTGCTCAGCCTCTTCTACTACCTGCGGGTGCTCAAGGTCATGACCTTCGACCCGCCGCCGGCGGACCGTCCTGGCGGCGACTTCTCGCTCGTGTCGCTGCCGGGTGCGGTCGTCACGGCCTTGGTCGTGCCGGTCGTCGTGCTGGGCCTGTTCTGGTCTGGCCTCTACGCCTACGCCCAACTGGCCGGCACCTTCGCCAGCTGACATCGCCCTCGTCCCCGCGCTGCTTTACCGCCATGCCATCGACCGATCCGCTGTCGCGACTCCTCGCCGTGCTCCAGCCCTCGCTGGCGATGTACCTGGCAGACTCCGGGATCTGGAGCCATCCCGGGAAAGAGGCGACCAAGCTGGCGCTGGCCGACCTGGTCGATGACCACCGCAGCCTCATCGAGCGGGCGGGCTCGGCGCTCGAGGACCGGGGCATCGTGCCGTCCGCGCCCGCCTATCCGATCGCGTTCACCGGCTCCCACGACGTGGACATTCAGTCGCTGGTTCCCCGGGTGCTCGAGGGACTGCGGAAGCAGGTTGGCGACCTGGCTGCGATCCTCGAGTCGGGGCAGGGCGACGACGTGGCGCTGGCACTCGCCCGCGAGGCCAAGACCTCGTCCGAGCAGCACCTCGACGCGCTTGCGCAGGCGGCGGCCCGCTAGTCGGCCGGCCCCGACATGGACTTCTTCGACAGCCACTGCCACCTCGACCCGATGCGGTACGGCGAGGATCTCTCCCAGGTTCTCGCGCGGGCCCGCGCCGCGGGAATCGTCGGCATGACGGTGATCGGCACGCGCGCCGCCGACAGCGAGGCCGCAGCGGCGCTCGCGGGCCAGGAGCCGGAGGTCGTCGCCGCCGCCGGCATCCACCCCAACGACGTGGCGGAGGCGGAGACGGACGAGTGGGATCGTGTCACCCGGCTCGTGGCGTCCGGCCGGGTCGGGGCCGTCGGGGAGACGGGGCTTGATTGGTATCGCGACACCGCCCCCCGCGAGTTGCAGCGGGATTTCTTCGACCGCCACATCCGCCTCGCGCAGAGCCTCGCTCTGCCGCTCGTCGTGCATACCCGCGAGAGCATCCCCGACGTGCTCGGCATGCTCCGCGAGGCGGTCGGCCGCGGACCACTGTCCGTCGTGCTCCACGCCTTCACCGGCACGGTCGAGGAGGCGGCGGAGGCGGTCGAACTGGGCTGCTGCCTGGGCTTCGCCGGAATGGTCACCTTCCGCTCGGCTGCCGAACTGCGGGGCGTGGCGGCGACCGTGCCCGCGGATCGGCTCCTGATCGAGACCGACAGCCCTTTCCTGTCCCCCGAGCCGCTGCGGGGCCGCCGCAACGAACCGGCGCACGTGGTGCACACCGCCCGGTGTCTGGCGATCGCCCGGGGTGAGCCGCTCGAACGACTCGCCGCCACCACCACCGCCAACGCCCGGCGGGTGTTTTGCCGGAGGTGATCGGGGTAGGATGTGGCCGCGTGTGGCTCCAATCCCACCCTCCGCATCCCGAGGAGATCCGCCATGGTTCGCACTCCCAGCACCATGCTGCCGTTGGGCACGCCAGCCCCCGACTTCGAGCTGCCCAACGTCGACGGCCGTCTCGTGACCCTCGCCGACGCCGCCGGCCCGCGGGGCACGCTCGTCATGTTCATCTGTAATCACTGCCCGTTCGTGAAGCACGTGGCGGACGAGCTCGCGAGGCTGGGCAGGGACGTCATGCCCAGCGGCGTCGGCGTCGTCGCCATCAGCTCCAACGACGTTTCCAGCCATCCGGCCGACTCTCCCGAGCAGATGGTGCGGGAGGCCGAGGAACGCGGCTATCCGTTTCCGTATCTCTACGACGCCACGCAGAATGTCGCGAAGGCGTATCGGGCCGCGTGCACGCCCGATTTCTTCCTCTTCGACGCGGGCAAGCGGCTCGTCTATCGAGGACAGCTCGATGCGAGCCGGCCCGGCAACGACATGCCCGTCACGGGGGGCGATTTGCGGGCCGCGATCGAGGCGGTGCTCGCCGGCCGGCCGGTCGCCGCCGAGCAGACGCCGAGCATCGGCTGCAACATCAAGTGGAAGGCGGGGCAGGCGCCCGACTACTTCCACGTCTGACGGCGGCTCTCAGCGGCGGGGGCCTTCCGGAGGACGGGCCGGGCCGCTCGCATCGCGGCCGGCGAACTTCCCGATGTTCTGCGTGTCGCCCGGCTCGAGCCGTGAAGCCCGCAGGTTCTCCCGCTGGATCGCCTCGTACACCTCCTGCCGATGCACGGGAATCTCGGCGGGAGCATTGATGCCCAGGCGGACCTTGTCTCCCCGGATATCCACGATCGTGACGACGATGGTGTCGCCGATCATGATGCTTTCGTCACGTTGTCTGGAGAGCACGAGCATCGCTGGTTCCTTCCTGGTCCTTTCGTGGAGCCGACGGTCCTCTGTCGGTGGCTCTTGGATTATGCGCTCTTTTTGAGTGCAGGTCGGGGGCTTCCGAGTTCATACCGCATCGGGAGGTCGCCGCTGGCGACGACCTGACGGCCCGTGCGGGCTTCGAGGTTGATGACGATGGGCGCCTTGAGATTGAGCGCGAGGCCCGTGTCGGTTTTGCCGACCACGACCACCACCTGCGCCTGCCGCATGTCGGCGAGCGTCAGCGGCGTGAGTTCACTGCGGGGAATGCGGACCTGGTAGTCCGGCACGAACCGGCGGGGGCTCACCACCGCCAGCGCGACGTCGCCCCGGGTCGTGCTCTGCAGCCAGCCGAGGGCGTCGTTGTCGGCGTCCGCGAGGAGCGCCCAATCGCGGCAGTCCTCGAGCCCCGGCAGTCCGCTGGGAAAGTGGAGGATGTCCGCCGGGTCGACGTCGATCCGCCCAAACCTGGTCGTGCTGATCCGCATGATGGGGCACTCCTTCGCCTCGGTTCCTCACGGCGACCACTCGGCCGCCCAGACTCATCTTCGCCCCATAGAGATCGGCAGACGGGGTGGTTCAGGTTGAAGAAACACGTCTGGAGAAAATAGATCGGTTCAGAAGTCCTTGCTGGCAGGGAGCTTGGGGGCAAGAGGGTGGTCTGTGCGGCGTGGGGCGGCATGCCTGTCCATCCGTTACATTCTGCAGATCCGGCATCGAGACCGGTTTCTTCCCCATCGCGTTGGAGAGTTCGGGCATGCTCCGTCGTCGCCGTGTTTTTTCGCTGCTGCCGTCGGGACTCATCGTCGCGGCAGGATGCCTGTCAGGGGAGTACGACAAGGAGTTCGCCGCCAGCCTCGACCGCCACCGGCAGGAGGCGGCGTTTCAGCAGCTCGTTCCCGCGGCCCAGGAGATCGCCGGCGGCAGATTGATGATCCGGCCGCCGAGAGCCTTGAAGGATCAGGATGATGGGTGCGTACAGCCCTGGGCGAAGCCGCCGTTTCTGGCCACGTTGCCCGGCTTCACCGTGGCGTACGGCCTGGCCATGGCGGAGGAGCCCAAGGTGCATGCCACGCTGTCTGTGGCCGTACCGACGGACAAGGACAGCGGTCTCGAGGATCTGAAGAAATCGATCCTGCAGCAGGTGCAGACCGCGCCGGCCTTCGCCAAGGCGAAGCCGTCTTGGGCGCCCGCCGAGGGGCTGCCCGGGGGCGGTCCGCAATGGTCGGTGCTGTCGCTGCCCGGCAAGCAGCCCTTCGTGCATGTGAAGGACGACAAGCCGGCCACGACCGACCTCGAGGGCGAGACGCAGATCTGGCTCGCAGCTGACACCGCGACGAAGGCGGCGGCGATCCTGGTCTGGCGGGTGCCTCAGGCGGCGGCGGGGGGCGTGGCGCTGAACGAACTGGCGCCGCTGGTCGCCCGCAAGGTGGAGTTCCGAGCGGTGGCCGAGCCTGCCGCAGCCGCCCAGTCGGCGGCCCAGTGACGCGCGGCTCCCTGCCCCGAGCTGACGCGGCAGCGGCTCACTGCCACATCGGCTGGGCGGTCCACGAGGCGAGCGGCGCGAGGATCAAGAGCGGGGCCCAGGCGCCGATCGACGGGCTGATGACGTAGGCCGCGGCGAGGGCGTGGGAGCCGAGGATCACGAGGAAGAAGACGACGGCCGAAAGCACGCACAGGCCGACCGCCACGAAGATGCCGCGGCGGCTGGGGCCGACGACGAGCGGAATGCCCAGCAGCGCCAGCGACATGTCGAGCAGCGGCGCGACCAGGCGGGCGTGGACGCGGAGAGGAATCTCCGCCCCCACGCCGAGGCTCGGGTTGGCGATGGCCCGCACCAGTTCCACGGTCGAGGAATACTGCCCCCAGTTCGCCGAGCCGATCAGCTGCTCGAACGTCACGTCGCTCGCCACGAAGCACTCTCCGGGCGCCAGCCAGTCGGCGGCCGCCCGCGTGAGCACGACCGCCCGGCCGCCGGCCTCGAGAGGCTGCAGCCGGTCGATGTCGGCCGGCTCTCGGACACGGCAGAGGAGATAGCCCGCCGGATGGTCGGCGTCGGCCGGCTTCCAGAACGCCTCGGCGGCGTCGATCTGCGGGCCGTAGTCGGAGAGCGTGGGGGGCATCAGCAGGCTCGGTGCTTCGATGCGGAACTGGGCATGCTGGGCCGAGCGGCCCCGGAAGAGAATCTCCGTTTCGTGGTCGTAGCGGGCCTCGAACGGATGATTGGCATCGCCCCGGAGATCCTGGGCGTTGCGGGTGAACTGATGCCGGATGCGCGGCAGCACCATTTCCCGGTTGGCCATCGCCAAGAGGCTCACTACGGCGGCGAACACGAGCGCGGGACGGGCGATCCGCCAGCGGGTCACACCGGCCGCCAGAAGGGCGGTGAGCTCGTTGTGTCGTTCGAGCCAGGACAGGGCGAACATGGCGCTGGCCAGCGAGATCACCGGGCTCGTCGCATCGAAGAAAGAGATCAGGCGGTAGCCGTAGTACGCCCCCAGCACCCGGGCCAGGCCGCCGGCCTCCGGGGCATGGGCGATGAACTCCTCGATGTTCGTGAACGCGTCCACCACGAAGGTGAGGCCGGCCAGGCTGATGAACACGATCAGGAAGGCGTGCAGCTGGGCGCGGGTGATGTAGCGGTCGATCAGCATGGCGACTGCGGATGCCGAGGGACCCGGCAGGGCCCGGCCAGGGGCGGCCGACGGGCGGGCCCGCCGGCGATGCGGTATGTTTTGCTGCACCTGTCGGCGGTGGCCGAGGCGGCCCGGGCGCCGACAGGCCTCCGGAACGTCGACAGGGCCGCGGAGAGTAGGGCCGTCGTCGAGGAGCGTCAATCTGGACCCGGACCAGCCATGGTCGACGACGCCACCGACACCCCCGAAGTTCGCCAGATTCCGCCGCTCCTGGCCGGTCGCGCCGCCCGGGGGAATCCGGCGTCGACCTGGTCGCGCTGGCTGCAGGCGTCGGCGGAACGCCTGCTCGCAGGGGGCGTCGATCTCCTCTTTCCGCCGCGGTGCCCGATCTGTCGCCGCGAACTCGGTGCCGCACCGGCCGGGCGGCCTGAACCGTGCGGGGCGGAGGCCTTCGCGCCGGCCTGGGCTGCCCCGGTCTGCGGCCCATGCGAGCGCGAACTGGCCGCCGATCCGCCGCGGTGCCCCACCTGCGGCCGGCCGGCGGGCTCCGCGGGGAGTTGCCGGGAGTGCCGGCACCGGCCCTCCCCATGGCGGCAGATCGTCGTGCTGTCCGCCTACGATGGAGGTTTGCGTGACGCGGTGCTGCGGGCCAAGCGGCCGTCGGGCGACGACGTGGCCGCGGCGCTCGCGACCCTGCTGGTCCGCAAGCATCGCGCGGCGCTCGAGGCGTGGGGGGTCGACCAGGTCGTGCCGGTGCCCATGCACTGGCTGCGCCGCAGCCTGCGGGGCACCAGTGCCGCCGACGAGATGGCCGCCCGCGTCGCAGCGGGCCTGCGCCGGCCCTGGTCGCGGGCGCTGGTGCGCCGCAAGGCCACGCGCATGCAGAACTCCTTGCCGCCCGCCGACCGTGCGGCCAACGTCGCCGGCGCGTTTGCCTGCCGCCGCTCCGTGACGGGCGCGCGGATTCTGCTGGTGGACGACGTGCTGACGACGGGCGCGACGCTCGCCGACTGCTGTCGGGCGCTGCGGGAGGGCGGAGCCGCGAGCATCGACGTGGCGGTGATGGCCCGTGCCGACGGCGCCTCGGGCGCAGCGGACTGAGCGGCGGACGCCTGCGGTGGTGCCGGCGGACGAACGCTGCTGCGTCTGCTAGTCTTTTGCGCTGAAACGAGCCGCTGGGAAGGTGGCTCTCGCGCAGATGAAGAACGGCATGGAAATCCCCTCCCCACGTCCCGCAGCAAGTCGTCCCATTCGCGTGGGCACGCGGGCGAGCCTGCTGGCCCGCACGCAGACCGAGTGGTTCGTCGACCGGCTCCGCGGGCTGGGGCATGATGTCGAGATCGAGACGATCTCCACGCAGGGCGACAGCCGTGCGGACGTGCCGATCGCCGCGATCGGCGGAGACGGCGTCTTCGTCCGCGAACTCGAGCGGGCGCTGCTCGACCGGCGCATCGACGCAGCCGTCCATAGCCTCAAGGACATGCCCACGGCGGAGACGCCGGGCTTGGAGGTGGCCTGCGTGCCGGTTCGGGCGACTCCCTTCGACGTCCTCGTCGCCCGCTCGGCCTGCACGCTCGAGTCGCTCCCGCCCGGCGCCGTCGTGGGCACTTCCAGCGTGCGGCGGGTCGCGCAGGTGCGGGCGCTCCGCCACGATCTCGTCATCCGCCCGCTGCGTGGCAACGTCGACACCCGGCTCCGCCGGCTCGACGCGGGCGACTACGACTGCCTCGTGCTGGCGGGTGCGGGGCTCGAGCGGCTCGCGCTCGGAGGCCGCATCACGCACGTGCTGCGGCCGGACGGCTTCTGGCCGGCCGTGTCGCAAGGGGCGCTCGGCGTGCAGATCCGCGCGGACGACGAGCGTCTCAGGACCGTCCTGTCCCCGCTCGACGACCCGGCCACGCACCGTGCCGTGCGGGCGGAACGCAGCTGCCTCGCCGCGTTGGCCGGCGGCTGCCTCGCGCCCATCGGCGGTTGGGCGCGGGAGGCGGCGGACGGCGGCCTCGTGCTCGGGGCGTGCGTCCTCGAGATCGATGGCGACGTCGTGCGCCGGGTCGTCGCCGAGGCGTCGACGACGATCCGCGACGAGGGCTGGCGGGCAGTGTCCGCGGCGGCTGATGCGCTCGGAAAGAGGGTGGCGGCGCTGCTGCTCGACCAGGGCGCCGATCGCATGCTGGCCCGGATGCGCGGCTGACCGCCGCAATCGCAGCGGCGGGGTGGCTCGCTCGAGCGAGTGGCGGAGGGCCGCGCGGTTCGGAGAACGCTTGCAGTTTCGAACGGTTGTTTCAAAAAACTTGATTTGCTACGATTCGGTGAGGTCAGGTGCAAGGCGCTCGCCAGGGCCGTCGTGGCGGCCTCCCGCAGGTTCGAGCCGTGCATGTTTCCCGGCCCTCTTGATTCCGAACTTCCCCGAACACTGGGACGCCGATGTCGATCAAGCTCGTAATCGCCGATGATCATGAGGTGGTGCGCCGGGGCCTCGTCAGTCTGTTGGCCGGGTCCGACGTGAAGATCGTCGGCGAGGCTGCCAGCGGCGACGAGGCGATCAAACTCACCCGCAAGCTCAAGCCCGACGTGGTGCTGCTCGACATTCGCATGCAGGGGAAAGACGGCCTCGAGGCCCTCGAGCGGATCCGTGCCGACATGCCTGCCGTGCGGTGCGTGATGCTGTCGACGTTCGACAATCCCACGTACGTCGCCCGGGCCGTGGCGGCCGGTGCCCACGATTACATGCTCAAGGGCTGCACGCGGGCCGAACTGATCAATTCGATCGCGGGCGCCGCCGCCGGCCAGTTGCCGATGAAGGCTGGCGAGCTGCGCCGGGTGGCCACGACGATGGCCAACCGTGTGGCCACGCCCGATCCGGACATCCCGCTCACGCAGCGGGAGACGCAGGTGCTCAGGCACATGGCGCTCGGGCTCTCCAACAAGGAGATCGCCCAGTCGCTGACGATCAGCGTCGAGACGGTCAAGGAGCACGTGCAAAACATCCTGCGAAAGATCGCCGTCGGCGATCGGACGCAGGCCGCCGTCTGGGCCGTCCGCCGCGGCCTGGTGTGAGCGGCTTCACGGCAAGGCTCGGCACCTGCCGACCTTGCCTTGGCGAGTCTCCGCTCGCTGGATCTCCGCGTCGCATCCATGCGACCATTCGGTGAGCAGGGCAGTCCCGCCGATCTCTCCTTGGCCATCGGCCCGGCTGAGCCCTGCGTGTCAGCGGGCCCGCGGATGGGCCTTGTCGAAGGCGTCGAGCAGCTTCGTCGTCGTGACGTGGGTGTAGATCTGCGTCGTGACGAGGCTCTTGTGGCCGAGCAGCTCCTGCACGCTGCGGATGTCGGCGCCGGCGTCGAGCAGGTGGGTGGCGAAGCTGTGGCGGAGCGTGTGCGGGCTCGCGCGGCGCGAGAGACCGGCCACCGCCAGGTGCTTCTCGAGCAGCCGTGCCACGCCGCGGACCGACAGCCGGCCGCCGAAGCGGTTGGTGAACAGCGGTTGTTGCGTCCGCGGGCCCGACCGCGCGGTCGTGAGTCGGGGGCGGGCCGCCAGCCAGGCCGAGAGCGCCGCGCGGGCGTGCGAGCCGACGATGCCGAGCCGCTCCCGCCGCCCCTTGCCACGCACCCGCACCGTGCCACCCCGGAGATCGAGATCGGAGTCGTCGAGGCTCACCAGCTACCTCACGCGGACGCCGGAGGAGTACATCAGCTCGAGGATCGCCCGGTCGCGCAGGCCGCCGGGCCGGCGTTCCTGCGGCGCCGCCAGCAGCCTGGCGATTTCCTCGCCGGTAAGAAACTTCGGCAGCTTCCGCGGCCGACGGGGGCTGCGGAGCGGCTTGGCGGGATTCGCCGGCACCCATCCCTCGCGTTGGCCGAACGCGAAGAAACTGCGGGTGCATGCCAGCTTGCGGGCCACGCTCGACGCTGCGTAGCCGGCGGCATGCAGTCCCGAAGCGAAACGGCGCAGGATCACGCTCGAGGCGTCGGCCGGTGAGCGGCAGCCCGCGGACCGCAGAAACTCCTCGAGCTGTCGGAGATCTTCGCGGTAGCTCTTGAGCGTCAGGGGAGAAGCGCCCCGCTCGGCGGCGAGGAACCGCAGGAAGCGGTCGATCGTCTCGGTGAAGGCGTCGCCCGCTGACGAGTGCCGCGAAGCCATGGGTCGGCCGGAGCAGGACAGGATGGGGCGGCGGGAGGGGCCCCGGCCGGGTCAGGCCGGGCGGTCGGCCCGCGGAACGAAGCGGTGTCGCCTGGAGTGCGACCGGGTCCCTCGCACCTTCTGGGCGAGCATCGCGGCGTCGTACCAGGAGAAGCTGAGGTCGGGATCGGCCGCGTATCGAGCCAGCGTCCGCAACGTCTCCTCGCGGCTGTCGTCGTCGTAGAGGAACACATAGCGTTCCCCGCCCTTGACCAGCGCGATGACGTTGATGTCACGAGAGGCCATCTGCCGCCTACGGCTCGAGGTGCGCGACCGCACGCGCGGTCACTACCTCGGATATCGGCATCGCCGGCGCGGCCGTGCAGCCTTCCGTCGGTCCCCCGCCGGGTCGGCCTGATCCGGCCATAGTGCCGCGTCGCCGTGCGGGGATCGGCGGGGCCGGGGGGCGGGGCGGCGCGGGCGCGGTCGTCGGCCGGACGACGCGGGGAGTTGCGCCGATCGGGACGGCCCGGCAGGCGGGCGGGGCGGGACGCCGCGGAGGCCCCGGGGCATCGGGAATCTCAAAAGAGGTCGGAGAATCCGCGGAGCGCCACGGGCTCCCGGGACGAAAAGGGCTCTCCGTGCAGTGTGCCGATCGTCGCGCCCCACCAGCGCGATGCCGCCTCGACCCGGTCGAGCACCGTCGGCTTCGCGGCGGTCTCGTCGAACTGACTGGCGTAGCAGGCGAGGCTCGCCCGCTTCGTCTCCCAGGTGTCGGACGTGTCGACCACGAAGGCGGGCGGCCGGACCAGTTTCAGGTGCACGCTCCAGTAGTAGAAGATCCTCTCCGGATGCCAGGGTTCGCCAGGCAGGTCGCACTTCGTCAGCTTCGCCCAGAACCGGGCCGCCTCGACGAGCCTGGTCGCCGCGACGTGGTCGGGATGGGCGTCGATCCAAAACGGCGCGAACAGCCAGCGCGGCCGCACCCGTCGGATGGTGCCGGCCAGGGCCGCCCGGGCGGCGAGCGTCGCCCGGAGCCGGCGGTTCGGCAGGCCGAGATTTTCGCGCCAGGTGAGGCGGAGGACGTCGGTGGCCGCCGCCGTTTCCGCGGCCCGCACCGTGGGCGATCCGCGCGGCGTGGGCTCGCCGTCGGTCAGGTCGAGCACCCCCACCCGCAGGCCCCGCGCGAGCATCAGGGCGATCGTCGCCCCCATGCCGATTTCGGCGTCGTCGGGATGCGGGGCGATGGCGAGCACGTCGAGCATCGGGGGAAGCCGGCTGTCGGCACCGGTCACGGGAGATTGCGGGGCAGGGAAGAGGTCAGCATACTCTGCCCCATGCCCTCGCACCCTGCCGCCGGCGGGACGCCGGAAGAACGCTTCACGACCGTCTGTGGCCATGCCCGCCGGGCCGCCGTCCTGGCTTCGGTCGAGGCGGTCCTCGGCTGGGACGAGCAGACGATGATGCCGCGGCAAGCCGCCGCCCATCGCGGGTCGCAGGCCGAGGCGGTCGCGACGCTCGCGCACCGGCTCCGGACCGACCCGGCGCAGGGCGAGATGCTCGCCGCCCTCGCCGAGAGCGACCTCGCCCGCGAGGGATCGGCCGAGGTGCGGGCGACGATTCGGCTGCTGCACCAGGACTTCACCCGGCAGGCCCGGGTTCCCGAGCGGCTCGTGGGGGCGCTCGCCAAGACGTGCGTCGAGGCCCAGCACGCCTGGGCGGCGGCTCGCGCCGAGTCCTCCTGGCCCCGGCTCGAGCCCTGGCTGCAGCAGGTCTTCGACCTCAAGCGCGAACTGGCCGCCTGCCGGCTGCCCGCTGCCGATCCCTACGACAGCCTGCTCGACGAGTACGAACCGGGGGCTGACTGGCGGTCGATCGCGGCCGTGTTCGCCCGGCTGCGGGGGGCGATCGTCCCTCTGGTCCGGGGCTGCGCCGATGCGGCTCGCAAGCCCGACGACGGCGCCTGGCGGCGACTCTGCCCGATCGACCAACAGCGGGCGCTTGTGCGCGAGGTCGCCGCCCGGATCGGATTCGACTTCGACCGCGGCCGCCTCGACACCGCCGAACATCCGTTTTGTTCCGGCCTGGGGCCGCACGACTGCCGCATCACCACCCGCTGGGACGAGCGGTGGCTGCCGACGGCACTCTACGGAGTATTGCACGAGGCCGGCCACGCGCTCTACGAGCAGGGGTTGCCCACCGACTGGTACGGCCTGCCGGCGGGCGAAGCCGCCTCGCTCGGCATCCACGAGTCGCAGTCGCGGCTCTGGGAAAACCTCGTGGGCCGATCGCCGGCCTTCTGGCGGTGGTGCACGGGTGTGGTCCGCCGGGCGTGTCCCGCCGGATTCGCCGACGCCGATGCCGATGCCGACACGCTCCAGCGCGGCCTGATGGTGGTCCGTCCGTCGTTCATCCGGGTCGAGGCCGACGAGGTCACGTACAACCTCCACGTCATGATGCGGTTCGACCTGGAACGCGCGGTCGTGCACGGCGATCTCGCCGTCCGCGATCTGCCGGACGCCTGGAACGAGCGGTTCGCGCGGGACTTCGGCATCACGCCCCCGTCCGCGGCGGAGGGCGTCCTGCAGGACATCCACTGGAGCGCCGGGCTCGTGGGCTACTTTCCCACCTATGCGCTCGGCAACATCTTCGCGGCCCAGTTGATGGTGGCGGCGCGTCGCGAACTCCCGGATCTCGATGAAGAGATGGCCGCGGGTCGCTTCGCCGGCCTGCTCGACTGGCTGCGACGAAATGTCCATGCTCTGGGCCGCCAGTTCGATTCGACAACGCTCGTGGAGCGGGCGACGGGGGAACCGGTCACGGAGCGGTACCTCGTCGAGAGCCTGTGGCGCCGCTACGGCGACGTGCACGGGCTGGCCCGGCCGGCGGAGGACGGCGCGGCGGGAACGTAAGCCGACCTGTCGAACCGGACGGGAGGCCACGCACGGCGGAAAAACGGTCTTTTGCCGCCCCCGCGGCCGTCGATCCACGATGGTAGACTGTCGAGCCAGGCTGCGGCCGTGTGGACGGTCGTGGATGCCCGGTATGCGCGTGGCGGGGATACCTCGATGACGACCGACGACGACAAGCAGGTGCCCGATCCGGATCCTTGGGCGGGGCTGGATGTCGGCGGAGCGGATGGTGAGGCGGAGGAAATGACCTTTTCCTTCGAGGAGTTCACCGAGCCTGTGGCCGATGAGCCGCTCGGCGGGCCCGGCGCCCTGGCGTCGGCGCCGGAGGAACACGGCGCCGACGCCGCAGATTCGCGGGATGCCTTTCCCGATGAACCCACGCCGCGCGACGTGCCGCTGGCAGTGTTTCCGCCGGCCGACGCCGGCGACAGCGACCTCGATCAGGCGCCGGCGGAGTTCGGCGCAGCCGACGTCGACCGCGATCCGGCAGGGCCGTCGCCCGTGCTCTCCTTCTCCGCGGGCGAGGCGCCGGAGGCGGCCGACCAGGCAGGCGAGAGCGCCTGGGATGCCGCCCTCGCCGAAGTTGGGGACGACGCCGATTCGGTGCGGGACGACGCGGGCTTCGCTGCCGAGGCCTTCGACGACCGCCGTCTTGCGGAGGAGTTGGCCGCGATGGACGACGACGCCGATGCAGCGGCGCCATCCGATGCGGCCGACTTCGGCGACCTCGATGCCGATTCCAGCACGCCCTCGGAGGATCTGTCGTTCGACACCGTCGCCGGCACCGCGGCATCGCCGTTCGCCGATCGCAGTGACGACGGCCCCTTCGAGCAGATGGCGGTCGGCGACGACGCGTTCCCGGCGGTGGCGGGGGAAGCGTCCGAGAGCGAGGGCGACGCGGTCGCGTCGATTCCGCTGACGGCGGCCGTCGCCGCCGCGTCCGGGCAGGCTGCCGCCTCCGCGGGGAAGCCGAAGAAGAAGTCGAGCGGCTTCGGAACGGCGCTGGGCGTGGTGGGGGGCGGGTTGCTGGCGCTGCCTCTGACCTACGCCATCCTCCTGTGGGGCCTGCAGAAAGATCCGTTCAAGCTCGGTCGTCATCTGCCGCAGTCGATCCTCCCGGCGGCGGTGCGGGCGGGCGCGAAGCCGGCCCGCAAGCGCGCGGCGGCCCCCGTACTCGATGCGGCCAGGTCGCTCGACTCGCTGCCGGTGGCCGATGCCGAGTCGGCAGCGGCGACGCAACCCGCCGTCGAACAGGCCACGGCCGCGGCGGATCCGGCGCCGGGGGCCGCCTCGGAAGAAGAGGCCGGCGGCGAGGCCAAGCCCGAGATGGCGACGGCGACCACTGAGCCGTCTCACCCGGCTTCGAACGATGCGGCGCCGCCGCCCGCGGTCGAGCCCGCAGGCACCCCGGCGGAGCCCGCGACGGTGGCGGTCGCCGTGCCGGCCCCGAGCATCGCCCCGCCATCCGACTTGGCTCCACCGCCCGACATCACGCCGCCTTCGGCACTGGCCGTCCCGACGCCGTCCGAGCCGCTCGCCCCGGCGGCCGAGCCGGCCGTGCCGGCGGCTGCAGCGGCGATGCCGAAGGAAGACGCGCTGGCAAGCCTTGACGCGCTGGTGGCGAAGCCGGCCACCGAACTGCCGGCCGCCCCGCCGGCCGCCCCGCCGGCAGAGCCTCTTTCGCCCCTCGATGTCACCGCCGTCGAAGACGCGACCGCGACCGTCGCGGAGGCGCTCGATTCGATCGAGGCCCATCCGGCCGACGACACCGTCGGCCGCGATCGCCTGCTCGTGGGCTGCTATCGCCGGCTCGCCAAGCTCGGCGAAGAACTCGTCCGCCTACAGACCGAGGCCTTCGACTCCGGCCGGCCGGTCGAGGCGACCCCCGCCGCCGCCGCCGGACTGCTCGATCGCATCGCCACGAGTGATCGGACCCTGGCGGATATCGAAACGCTCGGGGGGATGTGGATCACGAGCGCGACGCGGCGGGCCGACGGCGCGAGTCTCGTGGCGGATGTGGTGGCGACACGACAGGTCGGTCCCTACTGGAGCACGAAGGTGCTGGTTCCGGCCGGCAATGCCGACGGCTCCGCGCGGGAAGTTTCGGTCATCTCGCGCGAGGCTCCGCCGGTCGAGGCGGCCACGGGCCGTGTGCTCGTCACCGGTGTGCTCTTCGACGGTGGGGCGTTTTGGGCGGCCGACATCAGGCCGGTGCAGGGCAGTCCGGCCGCAGCAGCGGCCGATGCCGTGCCGGCAACGCCGGATCGAGAGGGCGATCCCGTCGAACTTCCGGCGGCGCCCGTGTCCCCCGCGCCCGCCGAGACGCCGGCGCCGGAGGCAGCCCCCCCGGCTGATGCCGGCGGCACGTTTTGATGCCGGTGCCCGAACCCGCCGCGGAGGCCGCGGTGACCGCGGTGAGCATCGCCCGTGCCGTGGGCAGCGGCGCGTGCCCGCCGTCCGATGCGCTGGACGAGCATGTCGTGCGGCATCGCGCGACCCATGCCTCCCTCAACGCGCTCGTGCAACCGCGACACGCGGCGGCACGGGTCGAGGCGAGCCGCCTGGCTGCGGCCGGGCGGGAGGCGGTGGCGCTCCCACTGGCCGGCGTGCCGGTGAGCGTGAAGGAATGCTTCGGGGTGTCGGGGCTGGTCACGACCCTCGGCATCCCGGCGCGACGGCACGCCGTCGATTCCGCCGACGCACCGATCGTCACCCGTTTGCGGCAGGCCGGTGCCCTCGTCGTGGGCAAGGCGAACGTGCCGCAGGCGATGTATTTGCACGAGACCGACAATCCGGTCTGGGGCCGCACCAACCACCCGCGCAATCCAGCCCGCAGCCCGGGCGGGTCGAGCGGTGGTGACGCGGCGCTGGTGGCGGCGGGCGTGGTGCCGCTGGCGGTCGGCACCGATCTGGCCGGCAGCATTCGCCAGCCGGCCCATGCCTGCGGAATCCTCGGTCTCCTGCCCCGGACCGTGACGCTCGGCGACGGCGGCGCGTTCGACACGGTGCCGAGTCTCGTCGTGGTGCGACCGCGGGCGGGCTTCCTCGCCCGTACGGTCGACGATCTCGCCCTGGCGCTCGCGGCGCTCGGCGGCCCGTCGGCGGCGGGCGTGCCGGACGGTGGACCGGCGCTGCGTGTCGGCACCTGGGATGACACCGGCCCGCTCGCGGCCTCGCCCGCCGTCCGCCGCGCGGTGGCCGAGGCGGAGGCGACGCTCGTCCGTGCCGGGGCGAGGGTGGAACGGCTCGACGGCGCGCTCGCCGAGGAGGCCGCCTGGCTGCTGCTCGGGCTCCTGTCGGCCGATGGCGGCGCGGATGTCCGCCGGCTGTTCGCCGGCACACGGCCGATGCCGCAAGTGCGACGACTCTTGCGGCTGGCGGCCCTGCCGGGCTGGATCCGACCCTGGCTGGCGTCGGCCGCCCGCGCCGGCGGCCGACGGATCGAGGCTCGCGCCCTCGGGGCCACGGGACCACGGCGCGGGGCGGCCTTGACCGGTCTGCTCGATCAGATCGCCGATTTTGCCGCGCGGTTCGCGGCTGCCACCGCCCGGTTCGACGCGCTCGTCTGTCCGGTGTCGGCCGTCCCGGCGCTGCCCCATGGCCTGGCCTCCAAACTCGTCGTCGCCGCGGCCCCGTGCCTCCTGGCCAACCTGCTCGACCTTGCCGCCGGTGCCGTGCCGATCACGCAGGTCCGCGACGAGGAGCAGGCGGGGCGTGGAGCGTCCCGCGATCCGGTCGTGAGGGCGGCGATCACCGCCGATCGGGAGAGCGCGGGCCTGCCGGTCGGCGTGCAGGTGATCGGCCTGCCGCCGCGGCCGGGCTCCGTCGATCCGCGTCAGCCCGAGGCGGTCGTCCTCGAGACCATGCGGCTGCTCGTCGCCCCGCGCGGCGGGGCGGGTGTCGCCACCGAAAGGGTGGGGTAGAATAGGACATCAGGGGCGATCCCATGCGGTGGCGGAGTCGCCGCCCGAAAGGCGAGCCATCGATGCTTGAAGACCGCGAACAGAAACCGCAGCGGGGCCAGGAACTCGCGCCCGTCGTCGAGGAGTTTCCCTCGGTGCAGCGGATCGTGCGTTGGGTGTCGGAACGCGACGCGGTGGGCAGGCCCGACGCTTCCTGCTACGCCCCGGAGGACATTCACGAGTTCCGTCCGACCTTGCGGCCGCCCGTGCCGGTGCTCACCGTGCTCGACGACGGCTCGATGGAGCAGGGCGAGGATGTCCGGCTGCGGCGGGAGCGGCTGTCGATCGGCCGTCTGTCGGGAGACATCGAGCTTCCAAACGACTCGTCGGTCTCGGCGAGCCACGCCGAGATCCGACGGACGCCCTGGAAGGGTGGCTTCCAGTGGCACCTCCACGATCTCGACAGCGTCAACGGCACGTTCGTTCGCTGCCTGCGGGCGGTCGTGCACGAGAACGCGATCCTGATTCTCGGGTCGCGCCGGTTTCGACTGCGGAACCCGTTGCGTCCGCGGACGGTGCCCGCCTCGGCCGCGGAGACGAATCAACTCGACGGCCGCCACATCCCCGAGACCGTCTGGCCGGTGCTGGCCGAGGCTTCCACCAAGGCCGGCGCCGTGGAAGTTCCACTGCGGTCCGAGCGGCTTGTCATCGGCCGGGCCGGCGGCGGCGCCGATGTCGAACTCGACGACCCGCTGCTGGCCAACACGCATGCCACGCTCAAGCGGATGCGGGACGGATCGTGGATGATCACGTCGGAGACGACCCGCAACGGCATCTGGGTGTCGGTGTCGGCGGTGGCGCTGACGCCGTACTGCTTCTTCCGCTGCGGCGAGCAGCGGTTTCGCTTCATGATTCCCTGAGCTGCTCTGACTTTGGCGCTGGCTCTGGCTCCGTCGTGGCGACACGTTTTTCAACGTGTCGAATCCGGGGTGCTGTTCGACACGTTGAAAAACCCGCCGCAACGGGCCGCAAGGGTGGCCCTCAGCCGGGTTTTCGCACCGAGGCCTGCCGCGTTCACCGCAGGTGGTCCAGGATCGATTGCGGCATCCGCTCCACGGGCAGTACCGCGGCCGCCGCCCCGAGGTCGATGGCGGCCTTGGGCATGCTCCAGACCACGCTCGTCGCCTCGTCCTGGGCGATCGTGTGCCAGCCCCGGGACCGCAGCCTGTTCATGCCGCGGGCGCCGTCGCGACCCATGCCGGTCAGCAGCACGGCGACGCCCGGGGCGGGCCAGTGGTCGGCGATGCTCTCGAAAAAGACGTCGACGCTCGGTCGGAAGAAGATGTCGCGCGGCTCGGAGCGATAGTCGAGCGATCCCGCCGCGGTCAGCACGAGATGGTCGTTGGTGCCCGCGAGGAGCACCGTGCCGGCGACCGGCCGTCGCCCCGGGACCACGACGTCCACCAGATGGCCCGTCTGCTCCGCGAGCCAGCGGGCCAGCCCCGCCGCGAAGGCCACGTCGACATGCTGCACGACCACCGTCGCCAGGTTGCCGTCTCGGGGCAGGTGCCGCACCAGGTCCGCCACCGCCTTGGGCCCGCCGGTCGAGGCGCCGATGACGAGCAGCCGCGGTGCGGCCCCGGTCGGCGCCGCGGCCGTGGGACGCGGACGGCGGGTGTCGGCGGCGGGGCCCAGGAGCTTGGCGATCAGGTCGATCTTCCGGGCGAGCGGCGAGCCGCCCGCCAACGCGCCGTCGGGGCCGAGTGCCGGCGTGTCGACCGCGTCGAGCGCCCCGTACCCCATCGCCTCGTAGACCAAGGAGATGTTGCCGCTCACGGTGGCCGTCACGATCAGGATCGCGCACGGTGCGGCCGCCATGATCTGCCGGGTCGCCTGCGCGCCGTCGAGGTGCGGCATGAGCAGGTCCATGAGGATCAGGTCGGGCCGGTCTCGCTTCGCGAGCGCCACCGCCTCCACGCCATCCCCGGCGATCCAGGCGACTTCGTGTCCCGGCAGGCCGGCGACGACGCGGCGCAGGGCCTCTCCGGCCGCCCGCACGTCGTTGACGATCGCGATCCGCACGCCATCCACTCCCGCCGTGGTCCGGCCGCGCGCTCAGTCCAGCGGCTCGCCGATCAGGTCGACGATCGTACGCACGAAACTGTCGTCGTGGAAACTGGTCTTCGTGAGGTAGCGGTTGGCCCCCGCGTCGAGGCCCCGCAGCCGGTCCTCCTCCCGGTCCTTGTACGACAGGATGACGACGGGCGTGGCCCGTCGCGCCGGGTCGGCCTTCAGGAGCGACACCAGGCCGATGCCGTCGAGCCGCGGCATGTCCACGTCGGTCACCACGAGGTCGTACGCCGACGCCCGCACCGCCTCCCACGCCTCCATGCCGTCGGCCGCGACGTCGACCAGGTAGCCCCGCGCGGCGAGCAGCTGCCGCTCGAGCTCCCGCACGGTGATCGAGTCGTCGACCACGAGGATCCGCTTGCGGCGCCGCGGGGCCGGCCGCTGCCGCGCCGGCCCGAGCGGCACCGGCTCCAACCGCCGGCCCGCCAGCAGGCCCTCGACCGATCGTGTCAGGTCGTCGACATCGATGATCAGCACCGGGCTGCCGTCCTCGAGCAGCGCCGCCGCCGCGATGTCGGGAATCTTGCCGAGGCGTTGGTCGAGCGGCCGCACCTCGAGGTCGCGCTCGCCATAAAAGGCGTCGACGATGAGACCGTACGACCGGCCGCGCTCGGAGATCATCACGACCTGCAGGGGGTCGGCCGCCGGGGGCGCCGGCGTCAGCTCGAGCACCTGCGACATGAGCACGAGACCGATCGGCAGGCCGTCGTGGTCGATGTATTGCCGCCCCTCCACGGTGCGGATATCCGCGGGACGGCAGTGCAAGATTCGCTCGATGCGGGGCAGCGGGAAGGCGTACGGGGCGCCCGCGATGCCGACGATCAGACCGCGGATCACCGACAGCGTGATCGGCAGTTGGAGCGAGAACGTCGTCTGCCGGTCGGGCACGGTCGTCAGCCGCACGCTGCCGCCGCACGCCTTGACGAAGCTCCGCACGGCGTCGAGCCCCACACCGCGGCCCGAGATGTCCGTCACGCTGCTCCGCGTGGAGAAGCCCGGATGGAAGAGCAGGTCGAGCAGCTCGGGGTCGTTCAGGCAGGCCGGGCCCCCTTCCGGCACGAGGCCCCGCGCGACCGCCGCGGCCCGCACGGCGACCTGGTCGACACCCGCACCGTCGTCGGTGACCGTGATCGCGAGCATGCCGGCGCGATGCCGGGCCTCCAGCACAACGGTGCCGACGGCCGGCTTACCGGCCGCCTCGCGGCGCTCGGGCGGCTCGATGCCGTGATCGAGAGCATTGCGGATCAGGTGTGCGAGCGCCGCTTCGAGGCGGTCGAGAATGTCGCGGTCGACCCCGGTCTGCTCGCCGCGGATCTCGAGCCGCACCTGCTTGCCGAGCGACCGCGCCATGTCCCGCACCATCCGCGGCAGACCGCGGACGCCGTCGGCGAAGGGCCGCATCCGGCTGGCCAGCACCTGATGCTGCATCCGCTCCGTGAGTTCCGCCGTGCGGTGCGCGCAGGCGTCGAAGTCCGCCGCGTGACGCGCGAGGGCGGCGAGGATCGCCTCGGCCTGCCGGCGCACCGCCGCGAGACGGTCAGCGGCGGGGCGGGGGTCGTGCCGGGCGTCGGCGGTCGCGACGGTGGCCCGCAGTCGCTTGTGCACCGCCCGCAGATCGGCGCCGAGGGACGCGAGCTTGCGCGTCTCGACCAGGGCCTCGCCGGTGAGCGCGACCAGGCGGCTGAGGTTGTCGGCCGAGACACGGACGACCCGGTTCGGCGACGCGGTCTCGGTCTCGGGGGACGCAGCGGGAGCGTCTGGCTCTGGCGGCGCCGGCTGCCGGGGACGCGCCATGGCGTCGGGCGGGGACTCCATGCCCGGCGCGGCCAACCGCGCGACGATCGCCTCGGCCCGCGTTGCCCAAGGGCTCCCAGCGGTCAACGCGTCGTCGGCGCGGGAGATCGTCGCCAGGAAGTCGACTCCCGCCAACAGGGCGTCCACGCGGGCGGGAGACAACCCGCCGCCGGTGCCGAGCGCCGCGAAGACCTCCTCCAGCGCGTGCGCCACCCGCTCGGCGGGCTCGAGGCCGATGATGCGGGCGGCGCCCTTGAGCGAGTGGGCCGACCGCATCATCGACTCGAGCTCGGCGGACGAGCGGCGGCCGCCTTCGGCAGCCAGGATGGCGGCGGAAAGCGCTGCGGTCTGCGCGTCCACCTCGAGCTGGAACAGCTCGAGCATCGAGAATCCGCTCAGGTCTGCCATGGACTCGGCTCCTGTGCGGCGACATGCGTCCCTGTGGCGAGCGATTCGAGTCTGTGGAGCAGCCGTTCCACGTCGAGCATGCCGACGCTGCGGCCTTGCCAATCAAGCACCGCGTCGGTCGCCTGCCACCGCGCGGCCCGCACCGTGGCGGGCGGGGGCTTGAGCGTGTCTCGGCCGACCCTGTCGATGCCGGCGACCTCATCGACGGCCAGAGCCCAACCGCCGGCCGCCCGGGCCCCGGGCCGCGCGATCAGCAGCAGCCGCGCCGCATCCCCACGGTCGGCCGGTGACGTGGGCAGATCGAGCAGAGCCTCCAGCCCAAAGGCCGGGTGGATCTGGCCGCGGATGTTGACGAGGCCCAGCAGCGGCAGGGCCTCCCGATGCGGAAGCGCGCGGATCGGTCGCGGCGTCGTCACCTCCACCAGGGCCCCCGTCGGCAGGGCGAACCATTCGGCGGCGACCCGAAACACGAGCACCGACAGCTCCGCGGCGGCCTCCTCGAGGGGCTGCTCCAGGATCTCCTGCCACGACTCGCGGTAGCCGGGCGGGGCGGGCCGCTCGAAGAAAACACGGGCCGCCGCCGCGATCACGGGACAGTTGCGGCAGTGGATGAAACGGCCGAGCTCGGGGCAGGTCCGATTCCCGGACGTGCCGACGTGGCGCCAGCACTCGGGCACGGGCGGGACGACGCGTGGAGTCAGTTCGGGGCCGGACGTCATGCCTCACCCTTCCTGGCGAGCACCCGCGCGGCCGAATGCCGATACCGGTCCGCCATGGTGCGATCGCCACGCTCGTCGGCGATGAGGGCCAGCTCGAGCAGGGCGTCCGCGCGATCGGGATCCAGGTAGAGCGCCTTGTGCAGGCAGCCTTCCGCCTGGTCGACCGCGCCCACCCGCCGCTCGAGCATCGCCAGCAGAAAGAAGCCGGGCGCCGTCGGTGCGGTGGCGACGGCGCGGCGGCAGCACTCGATGGCCTCGGCGATCCTGCCGGACTCGCCGAGAGCCCGAGCCGCGCGCAGGGCGGCCTCCGGATCGGTGGGCGCTGCGGCGGTGATGGGCGCTCGTTGCCGGCCGCCCGCGTCCGCGGGCACCTTGGCCGCCGGCACCGTGGCCGGAGGGCGGGCCGTCGAGACGCCCTTCGCGGCCGAAGTCGGCGCGGTCGTGACGCGGCGGAGGACGAACGAGGACCCGACCCCGGCGGTGGCCCAGCGTCCCGCGAGCATGGCCGGTTCGGCGGCGCCGACGACGAGCAGGCCGTCGGCCGCGAGCAGCCTGTCGCAGGTCCGCTCCACCTGCCTGCGGGAATCCATGTCGAGATAGATGAGCAGGTTGCGGCAGAGGACGACGTCGTACGGCCCGCGGCCGGCGCAGAAGCCCGGATCGAGGAGGTTTCCCCAGGCGAATCCCACCCGGCTCCTGAGCCGTTCATCGAGCACCGCCATGGTGCCGTCGCTCTGAAACCACCGGTCCCTGAAGCCGAGATCCGGCGTACGGAACGCATTGGCCGAGTAGCGGCCGGCCACCGCCCTGCCCAGCGCCTGCCGGCTCACGTCGAACGCGTCGATCCGGAAGCGTTCGGCAGCGAGGCCGGCGTCGAGAAGCGTTATCGCCACGGAGTAGGGCTCCTCGCCGGCGGCGCAGGGGGCGCACAGGATCGTCAGAGGCGGGAGGTGAGGACCATCGCGTCGGGCCGCCGCGAGCAGCCGCAGGTCGTCGAATACCGCCTCGTCGCGAAAAAACCAGCTTTCAGGCACGACCACCTCGTCGATGAGCCGGTCGCGCTCTTCGCGGTCGCCGGCGATCCGGGCGACGTAGGCATCCCGATCCGCGGCGGCGACCGCGGCCATCCTCAGCCGGACGGCGCGGTCGATGGCCGTCGTGCCGATCGTCGTCGGATCGAGCCCGATCCAGCGACCGAGCAGTTGCTCGACGGTGGGGGACGGTGGGGGGGCGGTCATGGCTGCCTCCCCGCGGGCGCCGTCGGCTCCGTTTCGGCCGGAGCGCCGGCCGCGGCGGCAAGCCCGCGCCACGCGCCGGGAGGCAGCAGCCGATCCACGTCGATGCACTGAATCGTCCGGCCGTCGAGCCGCAGGCACTCGGCGAAGCAGGGGGCGGCGAGGCCCGAGACGTCCGGCAGCCGGTCCGTGGCGGCGGTGTCGTCGCACAGGCTCAGGACGGCCTCCGCCGCGACGCCCAGGCGGGCAGGCCGCTCGGTGCCCGCCCGCGGCATATCGACGACGATCACACGCGTGCTGAGCCGGTCGCGGAGCGGTGGCCCGCCCAGCAGGCGGGCGAGGTCGATCAGCGGCGTCAGCCGTCCTCGGTGCACGAAGAGGCCGCGCACGGCGGCGGGGGCGTCGGGAAGCGGTCGGGTCGCGAGGAGCGGCACGACCTCGACCACGCGCCGCGACGGGATCGCGTAGTTGTCGCCGCCGACGGTGAAGCAAAGCAGTTGCATGGTCGGGACCAACGCTGCGGTCGCCAGGGCCGAGGGCCGGGCCCGCGGACCAGGGCGGTCAGATCGTGAACCGCGAGACTTCGTCCTTCAGGTCGCCGACGGCGGCCCTCAGGTCGTTCGTCGCGGTGTTGAAAGCGTCGAGGGACGACGCGGTCCGCGTCGCTCCCTCCGAGAGCCGGATCATCGCTTCGCGGATCTGGGCGGCTCCCTGCGACTGGGCCCGCATGCCCTCGGTCACCTGCCCGAAGCGGTCGTTGATCCCGTGGACCGCGGAGATGATCTCGCCGAGCTTCGTCGAGATGCCGGCGATCTCGCGGACGCTGGACTGCACCTGTCCGGCGAACTTGTCCATCTCCATGACGCCGCTGGCGACACTGTGCTGCATCTCCTTGACCATCTGCTCGATATCGAGCGACGCCACCGCGGTCTGGTCGGCCAGCCGACGGATCTCTCGGGCCACGACCAGGAAGCCCGCGCCGTACTCGCCCGCCTTCTCCGCCTCGATGGCCGCGTTGATCGAAAGCAGGTTCGTCTGGTCGGCCACCTTGGTGATGGTGGTTACGGCCAGGTTGATGGTGGCCGCGTGCTCGCTGATCAGCCCGAGCTTCGCCCCGAACGACGAAGTGCTCTCCGCCAGCTGCCGCATCGTCGCATCCATGTTCGCCAGGCTCGACCGGCCGTCGGTGGCCATCAGGCCGGTATGGGCGGCCATGTCGTTGACCTCGGTCATCGTCCGCAGCAGTTCCTGGCTGGTGACGGAGATCTCCTTGACCGCCGCCACCGCCTCGCTCGTCGAGGCACCGTAATCCGCGATCACCTGCTGCTGCTCGTTCGACGTGGCCTGCATCGCCGTCGCGGTGGAGATCAACGCCACCGACGACTGCTGGATGCGGCCGATCAGGCTGCGCAGGTTGTCCGTCATGGTCCGGATGGCGACCAGCAGCGAGCCGGTCTCGTCGTCGCCGGCCCGCTCGGCGCCCGAGGATTCGTAGGCCCGCAGGTCGCCGCCGGCGACGCGTCTCGCCACGTCCATGGCCGTCCGGATCGGTCGCAAAAAGCCGCGGGCCAGGGCCAGGGCCGCGAGCGTCACGCCGAGGAGCGTCGCCAGCGACAGGCCCAGGAGGACGTCGCGTTGCGTGCGCAGCGCAGCGTACGCCTCGCTGGCATCCTGCTTCACGCACAGTCCCCACCCGAGACTCGGCAGGGGGCGCCATGCGGCCAGCACCGGTTGGCCACGGTAATCCACCGCCGGACCGTCACCCTGCTCGCCGCTGGCGGCCCGCTGTGTCCCGCTGCCGCGCGTGGTGCCGAGTGGCAGCCGGCGACGGAACGGTGCGTCGGGCTCGTGCCGCAACGGGGCCGTCACCAACACGGTCTCCCCCTGGAGTTCGCCGGTGACGATCTCGCCGGTCGATCCCAGGCCGCGCAGGTCGGAGAGCGCGTCCCAGATGCGTTGCGGCGAAATGCCGATGGCCAGCCCGCCGGCGAACCGGCCCTCGTCGAGGATCGGGCAGCACGCGTAGGCGATCGGCTGACGCGCCGAGCCGGACATCTCGAACCGGCCGAGGGACGACGGCTCGAGAGCGCGTGCACGGTCGAAGCCGGCAGTCAGCGTCGTGGGGCCATGCGCGTTGTCGAGCATCGAGGCGCCGATGGGGATCGCCGGGTCGGCCGCGAAGACGACGCGGCCGACGGGGTCGATCACCAGGAGTTGCGCGAGGCCGAGGCGATCAGCCGCCTGCCGCAGAAATGCGGCGTAGGCGGCTGGCGACGGCGACTGTGCGGCCGGCTTGCCGCCGGCCTCGCCGGGGACCGCGGCGGCGGAGAGTTCGGGGATGGCCCGCGCCAGGCCCGGGTCGGCGGCGAGCACCCGTGCATCGACCAATTTCTCGGTCACCCACGCGTCGATCTCGTCGGCCTTCGACGCGGCGATCTGCGACAGTCGCTCGCGCACCGACCGCTCGACCGCCGAACTGGCGATCCGCGCGCTCGTGGCGGTGAGCAGGGCACAGGGCACCAGGGCGATCGCCAGGAACCAAAAGAGCAGTCGTTTGGCGATCGACCTGCCGATCGTGTTCGCGGTCGGGAGCGTTTGCTCGGAGGCGGCGGTCTGCATGGCGGCGCCCAGGCGGGGCGGAAGAGCAAACGCGGCCCGCGGGTGTGCGAGCCGTCATCCTGCAATCTTTGCCCATCTTTCGCCCCGGGGCGATCCCCCGGCGATGAAAAAGTCGCCCGTGCGCGGCAGAATCGTTGCGACCGGCGTGATCCGCTGCCGGCCGCCGGCCTCCGGTCGGTGTGCAGGCCTCACCACGGCGAACCTGAAGACCCCCGGCGCGTTCGCAAGGGGACGCCCCGCGGATCCGCCGGTTCAGCCCGCCTTGACCCGGATCGGGGCAGGCTCTTCCTCGGGCACGCGGAGCCTGAGCGTGGCGGCGGGCGGGGCCCGCCGTTCCTGGGCGAATCCGCGCGTGCCGCTCGAAAGGAACTCGAGCAGATGGGTCGCCGGGCCGGCCGGACACTCGGCGCGAAGGGCGTCGAGCACGTCCTTCCACGGCAGGCCACGCCGGTAGATCACGCGGTATGCCGACTTGAGGGCCGCGACATCGTCGGCCGAGTGGCCGCTACGGCGCAGGCCGACCACGTTGAGCCCGACGACGCAGCCGCTCTGACCGTCGATCAGCATGAAGGGCGGGACGTCCTGAACCACGCGTGCGTGGCCGCCGACCATGGCGAGCCGGCCGATGCGGCAGAACTGGTGCACGGCCACCGCGCCCGAAACGAAGGCCCGGTCGCCCACGGTGACGTGGCCGCCGAGCAGGGCGCCGTTGGCGAAGATGGCGTTGTTGCCGACGACGCAGTCGTGCCCGAAATGGACGCTGGCCATGACGTAGTTGCCGTCGCCCACGGTCGTCGCGATCTCCGGTTTGAGCGCCCGATGGATCGTGACGTACTCCCGAAAGACGTTGTTGTCGCCGATCACGACGCTGCCGATGTGCCGCGGGCGTCCTGCATGCTGCGGCGCGCCGCCGATCACCGAGTGCTCGCAGAACTCGTTGCCGCAGCCGGCCCTCACGCCCGACTTGATCACGGCGCCCGAGGCGACCACACAGTGGTCTCCGAGTTCGACGTCCGCCTCGACGGTGGCGAAGGCACCCACGCTCACGCCGGCGCCCAGGCGGGCGTCGGGACTGACATTGGCCAGCGGATGAATGCTCACGGATCTTTCCACGCCGGAGTGCGCGGCCGCCGATCGGCAGGCGGCCACAGTCGACGGAATCCGCCGACGGCGCAGGTTTATCGGCTTGTGGCAATCGTTGATTCAATGGCAGTTTTGCGGTACCGGCAGGTCTGCGCCGGCTTCCCCGGCTCGCCAGACCCCGGAAAGCCGCTACACTGCGGCGATTCTCCCAATCCCCCCTGGCGCAAGACCCTTCTGGAAGTCCCGATCATGACGTCTCGCGAAGACCGGTACGCCGCCGCCGAAAGCCTGAAAAATGCGGGCCAAATGGCCGAAGCCGTCGCGGCACTCGAGGCCTTGATCGCCGATGAGCCGGGGTTTGCGTTGGCCCACTCGGCATTGGCCGCATGGTGCACCCGGCTCGAGCGTCATGACGAGGCGATCCGGCATGCCCGCAAGGTCTGCGAACTCGAACCCAACGATCCTTTCAGCTTCACGGCGCTGAGCGTCGCCTGCATGCGGGGCGGCCGGATTCCCGAGGCGGAGGAGGCGCTGGCCCGTTCGCGGATGTTGCAGGGCGGGCACTGAGTCGTCCCCGGCGTGGGGCGCGCCGCCGGCGGTCAACGCGCGACCGCGGCCTCCAGCGTCTGGAGCCGAGCCTGATCGCCGGCATCGAGCCGGCGCCGATCGAGGCCGATCCGCTTCGCCGTCTCGAGCGACCGTCGGGCCGCTTCGAACCGCTTCTGCGCAGCCAGCGCGCAGGCGAGGTGGAGGTGCTTGGTCGCGCTCGGGACGAGCACCGCCTCCTCGAGATCCGCCACCGCCTCGGCGCTCCTGCCCGCGGCCAGTCGCACCACGCCGCGCGTGTCGAGCACGTCTGGATGGGGGCCGATCTGGTCGATCGCCCGCTCCACGAGTCGCTCCGCTTCGGTGGCCGTTTCCGGCCGCGCCAGCAGAAACGCCAGATTGTTGGCGATGACCGCGGCCTGGGCCGGAGGCAGATCCTCGCGATCGAGAAGCCGCCGGTAGTGCCTCTCGGTAACCTCGTCGTCGCCGCCGAGCGCGACGAAGCCGGCTTCGAGGATGGCGACGTTCACCGAGTCCGGATCCTCGCGCCGCGCCTTGGCGAACAGCCGCTCCACGCGCTCACGCTGCTGCGGCGAGGCCGCCTCCGTCCGGAGCACCAGGACGGCGGCCTGCAGCAGTTTCTCCAGCGGCAGGCGCGACCATGACGCCTCCAGGAGGTCGATCGCCTCGTCGCCGCGCCCCGCCCGGCCCAGGTAGCCGGCCCGCGCCAGGATGCCATCGGGCGACGCGGCTGCGAGCTGGGAATAGGTGCGGTCGGCCACCTGCTCGAAACCCAACTCCTCCGCCAGCGGAGCGAGCGGCCCGGCGAGCCCCTCGGAAATGGCCTGCGCGTCGCCCGACGCGGGCAGCAGGCGGCGGACCGCCGCGACGGCACCGCTACGGTCCTTCTCCGCCAAGGCGAGCCGCGCCTGGAGCAGGGGGACGATCGGTGCCTCGGGCGCGCGGTCCGCGAGGTTCTTCAGCCAGACTCCGGCCATGTCGAGCTCCCCGTGCCGCAGGAGCTTCTCCACGAACAGCGCGATGGTGGCGGGCGTTGCGTCGCCGGCGGAGGCGAGTGCGGCGAACTCGATGCGGCTTTCGTCCCACTGCCCGAGCCGCTCGTGGAGATCCGCCCGCGTGAGTCGTTGGGCGACCGTCAGGGGCTGCCGCTTCGCCAACTGCTCGAGGAGCGCGACCGCCTGCCGCCATGACTCCGGCTCCGGCCGCGGCGCGAGCAGGCCGATCGCGAGCGTCAGATCCTCGGCCGCGGCGACGCCACCAGCCGTGACGTTAGCCCGCAGGAGTGCCAGCGCTTGCTCGACATCGCGATAGCCGCCCCCGCGGCCGAGCAGCTCCGCGAGCGCCCGTCGCGCCCAGGCCTGCGCGGCAGGGTCGGCCGCCGTGTCGAGGACGGCCTGCAGCCGTTGTCGCGCCTCCTGCAGCCGGCCGCGACGGATGAGAAATGCCGCCAGGCTGCGATTGACGGCGGGATCGTCCGGCGCGGCGGCGGCGGCCGCCTGAAGCCGATTCTCCGCCGCGGCGATCCGGCCGAGCATCTCGTCGCCCTGCGCCACCAGGAGGCTGCCCTCGGGCGGCGGGAACCGGCGGGAGAGCGCCTGCAGCGTCCCCTCGGCCGCCTGTCTCTGTCCCGTGGAAATCTGGTGCGACAGCAGCGTCATCCATGCCGCGCGGTTGTCCGGCTCCTTGGCCACCGCCTGCTCGAGGACCGCGCCGGCCCGTTCGACCTTGCCGGCCCGGGCGAGGATCTGGCCGAACCAGAGCAGATCTCCCGCCGATTGCTCCCGCCGGGCGGCCAGGCCCCGTTCCGCGGAGGCGACGGCCTGATCGAACTGGCCGGTCCTGAGCTCGACTTCGGCCGACAGGCGATCCATGCCCACGAGACCTTCGGAGCCCACCGACGCCAAGGCTTCCTGCGCCTCCTGGAAACGATTCGCCAGGTACAGCAGCGATACCAGTCGTCGCACGGTATTCGGCTGCGGCGGCCCGAGCGCGATGGCCTGCTTGAGCCGGTCGATGGCCGTGGGGATGTCGCCCCGGAGGCCGGCCACCTCGGCGAAGAGTTGTTGCGTCTGCGGCCAGCCGGGGCGGTCGTTCTCCGCCTCGATCAGCAGGTTCTTCGCCGCGGTGAGCCGCTCCTTGTCCTCGTCCGAGAGCCCCGCCACCGGGCCTGAATCCGGCGCTGCGGCCTTGTCGGCCTGATGGCCTCGGACCCGCAGGATCAGCGTCGCCGCGGCCGCCACGCGCCCCTGTGGACTGGTCGGGCCGGCGAGGCGGGCGATCTCGGCGGCGAGCTCGTCGGCCCCCGCGAGGTCGCCGGTCTCGCAGGCCAAGTCGAAACGGGCCGTCGTCAGGACCAGGCTGTCGGGGCTCTTTTCGGCGGCCATCCGCAGGAGCCGGCTGGCGGAGGAGGCGTCCCCCAGCGCCTTATGGATCGAGGCGAGCGTGGCCAGCAACCGTGAGCTGCGTTCGGCTGGCAGGGCGAGCGAGCGTTCCTCGAGCTCGCCCAAGATCCGCGCACCCTCGGCCGGAGAAAGCTGCGCCGCGATCTGGGCCCGGATCGCCAGCAGTTGGGGGTCGTCCCCGACGTCCGTGGGCGCGGCATCGAGCACCGCGGCCGCCGCCTCGGGGCCCTGATGACGCAGCGTCAGCGACGCGAGGGCCGCCCGGGGCTGAATGGCGGTCGGCTCCCGCGCGACCTGGTCGTGAAGGAGCTGGGTGGCTCCGGCAGCGTCCCCCTGGCGCACGAGCAGATCCGCCCGCAGGATCGCCGACTGGCCGGCGGGCACTTGGCCGCTGGCCGCGAGTCCGTCGAGCAGGGCCTCGACCGGGGACCAGTCACGGTCCGCAGCCGGCCGCCGCATCTGCTCGGCCACCCGTAGCTGGAGCAACGGTCCCCAGATCTGGGGCGCCCCCGGCAGACGCTCGGCGGGCACGGCCGCGGCCACGGCCTCGAACTCGGCGAGGGCCTCCGTCGTTTTGCCAGACGCGGCCAAAGCGGTCGCCATGCCGACACGGGCCGCGATGGAACCATCGTCCTCGTCGAGCACGCGGCGATTGGCCGAGAGCTGCTCGTCGAACTCCCCGAGCTGCTCATGGCATTGCCCGAGCAGCAGGTCGATCTGCTTCGTCATGGCGGCGCTCGACGCGCACAGCGGCCTCACTTCGTCGAGCTTTTGCCTGGCCGCCAGCCACCGCTTCCGGGCGATCAACAGTCGGGCCTCGATGAGCCCGATGGTCGGATTCTTGCCACTCTCCGGCGCGAGGGCGCCGAGCGCCTCGGCGGCCTCGGCGAGTTGCCCCGCCTGCAGCCGGACATCAGCGAGAAAGAGGAGCAGTCGCGGATTGCCGGGGTTCTCGGCCAACGCCTCCTCGAGCACGGCCGCGGCCGTCGCGCAATCGCGGTCTTGCAATGCGATGGCCGCGAGCCCCCGGTAGCCGCGGTCATCGTGCGGAAAGGAGGCGCGGGCCTTGTCTGCCAGCTTTCTCGCCACGTCGAGTCGCCCCTCGTCGATGGCGATCTGAAGATTGGTGAACAGCACCTCGCCCGCGTCGGGGGCGAGTCGAGCGGCGACCTGCGCGCTCTCCGCGGCGGTCGGAAGATCGCCGTGCGTCCGCTGCCAGTCGGCGAGGATGACCCAGCCCCGGTAGTCGTCGGGGCGGGTGGCCGTGAGATGTTCGAGCACCCGCTCCGCCGCGGCCTCGTCGTCGAGCTTCTCGTCGAGGAGCGTGGCCAGGATGCCCGTCGCTTCGACGAAGCGCGTGTCGGAATCGGGCGGCGGGATGTCGCGAAACGACTTGTTCGTGAGGTCGAAGCCGATGACGGCGGCCGCGGCCACGGCCGCCTCTTTGTACTTGCCCAAGCCTGTCAGCGCACGGGCACGCATCGTGCCAATGGTCGCCGCATCGGGCCCCGTGTCGGCGGTGGTGGGGTCGGCGATCGTCGGGGCCGTGGTGGCAAGCTTGTCCTCGATGACCGTCAACTCGGCGGCGGCATCACCGTACCGGCCGAACCGCAGCATCCATTCCGCCAGCCTCGTGCGGAGAGGCACGTCGTCCGGGTTTTGGCGGACCGCCGTTTCGAGCACGTTGTAGGCGTAGCGGCGCTCGCCATCCTTGGCGCCGGGCCGTTCGGCCCGGTCGACCACCAGCCGGGCGAACTCGGCGTGGGTGGGGCCGTCGTCGGGGCGATAGGAAAGGTAACGTGCAAAGAGCCCGAGCGCGTCGTCCGTCTGCCCCTTCTCGAGCTTTTCCCGGGCCAGGCTCGCCAGCCCACCGGCGTTGCGGTTCACCTGAAAACGGTGCAGGGCGAAGACTACGCCGGAAACGACGACGATCGCTCCCAGCAGCCCCATGAGCAGCCCGACGCGAAGCCGTTTACGGGGACGTGTCACTGAAGGAGCGTTCAGGAAGGCGGCGGAGAGCGGATGGGGAGGCTTGTCCAGCCGCCCTCGCCCACTCAGTTTATCACCACGCGGCGCCGGGAGCGTCGAACCTGCAGGCCGGCCAAAGATTGCCGGGCGTGTGGGTCGATGAACACGATCGTGGTGACTTTGCCGGCTGGGGCGACCCTGCCGGAGGCCGCGATGCCGGCGCCGGTGGTGCGGCGGGCCGTGCAGGCCGTTTGATCGAATCATCAGTGTGAGACATCCGGATCAGAGGATCTGGTCACCACCGATCATCAGGACACGAGCGATCGAGGCACGGGCGATGTCGGAAAGCACGGTCGTCAACACGCACGTTCGCCGCTGTCCGCGGCCGGGAGCGCTGGTCCGCTCAGCCTGCTCGGCAGCTTTCGCAGTCTGGGCCGGTATGGCCGCCGCCGCCGAACCGGCGGTGCTGCGTCCGGCGGCCGGTCGCCCCTTGCCGACCGGTCGCCCCGCGGCCAAGGTCGATCCCGCCGTGACGCCCGCCGGTGGTGACCGGTCGCTCCAGTGCGGTCAGTGTGGCAGGGGAGCGTGCCCGCACTGCCGCCTGCCCGGAGGCCACCCCCAGCAGCACTCCCGCTGCCAGCATGGCATGTGTCCGGCGCACTGCCCGGTGCGGCCCGACGTATTCGGCTTTTACGGGACACAGTGGCGGCGGTGGCCTGGCGCCGGGGTGGTGCCGGCCTCCGCGACCGATGCCGCCGCTCCCGCCCGCCCGGCGCGGTCGCAGGTGCCGTCGGCCGCCGAGGAGTCGCTTCCGCAAGCCGATACCGCGACCGATCCGGCCGCCGCGCCCGCCATGGACCCGCCGCAGGACGACGCCGAGCCACCCGCGCAAGGCGCGACGGACGATGCGGCCGCGCGCGAAGCCGCGCCGCTGAACAGCACGGCGTGGCGGTCCTTCACGGCCGCCGCCCGACAGTCCGACGGGCCTTAGCCACCCGAGACAAGGGGCATGCGAGAGGCGGGAGTCGAACCCGCACGCCTTGCGGCACTGGAACCTAAATCCAGCGCGTCTGCCAGTTTCGCCACTCTCGCGCCGCCGAGTCCCACTCGGCCGTCTTCAGTCTACGCTCGCGCCGTTGCCCGTGGGTTCGTGTCGCTGAACCGGCGACGGCCGCTCCCCGACCGCGTCCCCGGCGGCGCCGAAACCCTCGAGCAGCCGCTCGAGGTTGCCCGCCCCGGCGGCGGTTCGCGGAGGCCATGCAGCCAGCAGCAGGTCGTGGAGCGTGTCGTCCCCGGGTGCCTGGCCCAGCCGGGCGAACCGCAACTCGAGCCGCACGACCCGCGGGCCGGACGGGTGCCGCCGATTCCAGTCCTGCGCGAGCGCCGCGGCCACCGGCTCCGCGAAGCGGCGATACCGCGGCCGCGGCAAGACCCACATGAGCTTGTGCCAGCGATGATGCGGCAGCGACCAGAAGCCGCCGGCGGGCCGCTCCGCCTCGAGCGGCCGTCCGCCCCGTAACAGGTCGACGACCCGGCCGTCGGCGAGTTCCGCCCGGGCGTAGGACCATTGCTCCTGCGGCTGCACCGAACCGAACATCGCCCATTCCTGATGCATGCAGAAGAGGTGCACGAGCGAGGCCACGGGCCGCGGAAGCGGCACGTCCCGCCACGGGGTGATGTCGTGCATCAGGCTCACGAGCGCGAGTCCGCCCGCCGCCAGGCAGAGCCAGCGGCCGCCCGGTGACGGGTCGCCGGTGGCGGCGGCCGGCGTGGTGCCGCCGCCGAGGCCGCACGCCTCCCACGCCGCGGCCGGCAGGAGCGGCAGCCAGGCCACGATGCCCACGTAGCCGAAGAGCCCGACGCTCATCGTGAGGCAACTGGCCGCATGGAAGAGCATGAAGAGGCCGCAGAGCGTCAGGCGGACCCGCGCGGCCGGCCACGCCAGCAGGATGATCGGGCCGGCGAGTTCCAGGGCGAGCACGCTCCAGGCCACGGGCCGCGCGAGCCACCCACCCGCGAAGAGCCAATCGCCGAGCGCGGTGCCGTGATCGTGGACCGAAAAAGCGAAGCGGATGGCGTCGCCGGCGAGCCACGTCGGGTTGCACTTCGACAGTCCGGCCGCGAGATAGACGACGGCCACCTGCAGCACGAGCATGCCGCTTGCCGTGGACAGCACCGTGCCGCGGCGGCCGGTGCGGGAGTCGCAGGACCAGACCGCGCCCAGCGGCAGGAACATGCCCCAGAACAGGAGGCACGCCAGCCAGGCGTCGCCGGCATTGGTCGCCGGCGCGGTCCGCCGCAGGACGCTCACGACCGCCACCCACGCCGCCGCGGTGGCCAGCCGCGTCCGGCAGCCCGCCGCGAGCAGCAGGCCGGCGCTGGCCTCGAACGCGAGCATGACGGGCCCCCACCAGTCGGCATCGACCGCCCAGGCCAGCGACCAGGCACACGGGTCGGCGTAGAAGCCGCGGATCACGGCCGGCGGCAGCATGCCGTCGCCGGCGAACATGAGTCTCAGGTCTCGGGTGCGGAGCAACGCGTCGGCCGCGACGAGAAGACCGAGGCCGACGCGAAAAGCCGCCAGGCTGCGGAGATCGACCGCGAACGCCCGCTGTCGCCATGCCGTCTGTTCGGGCACCACCGCACTCCTTGTCCGGAACGACTTGTCAAGAACGACCCGGCCCGGCCGTCCCCACCGTCGTTTCTTGAAGAACCGCGGGCCCGAAACTACAACATCGACCGGCTTTCGATCGATCCCGGCTGCGAGGAGAACCCCGAGCGATGCACGTTCCACTGGTGGTGCTGGGCGGCGGCCCGGGCGGCTACGCCGCGGCCTTCATGGCGGCCGATCTGGGCATGACGGTGGCGCTCGTGGAGCGGGACGAACGGCTCGGGGGCACCTGCCTACTCCGGGGCTGCATCCCGTCGAAGGCGCTCCTGCACGTGGGGCGGGTGCTGGCGGAGTCGCGGGAAATGGAGGACTGGGGTGTGCACTTCAGCCGCCCCACGATCGATCTCGACGCGTTGCGGGCCCGCAAGGACAAGGTCATCGCCACGCTCACCGGTGGCTTGGGGACGCTCGCGCGGCGGCGCAACGTCACGATCGTGCGCGGCCAGGCCCGGTTCACGAACTCGTCGACGCTCGAGATCGCCCCGGCGGCCCCCGGCGGGGCCAGCCAGACGATCACGTTCGACCACTGCATCCTCGCCAGCGGCTCGCGGCCGGCCCGGATTCCCGCCTTCGACATTGGCTCGCCGCGGGTGATGGATTCGACCGGCGCGCTCGAACTGGCGGAGATCCCGGAGTCGCTCCTCGTCGTCGGCGGCGGCTACATCGGCCTGGAGATGGGCACGGTCTATGCCGAACTCGGCACGAAGGTGTCGGTCGTGGAGCTGACCGACACGCTCCTGCCCGGTGCGGACCGCGATCTGGTGAAGCCGCTCCAGCAGCGGCTCGAGAAACTCTTCGAGAAGATCCACCTGCGGACGAAGGTCGCCCGCCTCGAGGACGCGGGCCATGCGGTACGGGTCCATTTCGAAGGCCCCGAGGGGCAGAGCACGCGGGAGTTTTCCCGCGTGCTCGTGGCGGTCGGCCGCCGGCCGAACTCCGACGGCCTGGGTCTGGAAAACACCCGCGTCACGGTCAGCCCCAAGGGCTTCGTCGAGGTCGACGGCCGGCAGCGGACGAGCGATCCCCGGATCCTCGCGATCGGCGACGTCTGCGGCGAGCCGATGCTCGCCCATCGCGCGAGCCATCAGGGCAAGGTGGCGGTCGAGTCGTTGCACGGCGAGCCGGCCGTGTTCGCGCCGCGGGCGATTCCCGCGGTCGTGTTCACCGACCCGGAGATCGCCTGGGCCGGGCTCACCGAAAATGAGGCGACCGCGGCGGGACGCACCGTCGAGGTGAGCCGTTACCCGTGGGCGGCCAGCGGTCGCGCGCACGCGCTCGGTCGGACCGATGGCCTGACCAAGATCCTCGTCGATCCCGAGACCGACGCCGTGCTCGGGGTGGGGATGGTCGGCCCCGGGGCGGGAGAACTCGTCGCCGAAGGCGTGCTCGCGATCGAGATGGGCTGCTCGGCCCGTGATCTGATGGAGACGATCCATCCGCACCCGACGCTCGGGGAGACGGTGGCGTTTTCGGCGGAGAACTATTTCGGCCTGGCGACCGAGATCTATCGGCCCCGCACCGACGCCGGCAAGTAGGCCGGAGCGATCCGGACTCCGCGCAGTGGACCGCGTGGTCGCGGCAGAACCGCCAAATAGGCCATTCTGCGCCGCTCGGCATTCGGGCTTTACGCTGCCCGGAACCATCGGAATAATGCGGAAAGTTCGCCCACCTTTCCGGAGCACCCCCCGCATGGCCAGCCCCGACATCGACCAAACCGGCAGCGAAGTTGTTGAGGCGGCTCGGCTTGCGAACGGTCACGCCGGTGGGGAACTGCCCCGCGGGGCGCACGCTCCCATGTCGATCGGGCAGGTGAGCGGGAGTGGGTCGGGCCAGCCGGTGCCGACCGACGGCGTGACGGCGCACGACACCGACCCCACCGAGACGACCGAGTGGCTCGACTCGCTGCGGTACGTGATCAAGAGCCGGGGGTCCGACCGGGCCGCCTATCTGCTCCACGCCATCGAGCAGGAGGCTTACCGGCTCGGGGTTTCGATCCCGTTCTCGGCGACCACCCCCTACATCAACACGATCCCGGCCGACCGCCAGCCCCCCTACCCGGGCAACCGCGAGATCGAGCGGCGCATCAAGAGCATCATCCGCTGGAACGCGATGGCGATGGTCGTCCGAGCCAACCGCGAGGACAAGAGCATCGGCGGTCACATCTCGACCTTCGCCTCCTCGGCGACGCTCGTCGAGGTGGCCATGAACCACTTCATCCGCGGTCGCAGCGACAACTTCTCGGGGGACCAGGTCTACTTCCAGGGCCATGCTTCGCCGGGCATCTACTCCCGGGCCTTCCTCGAGGGCCGCATCAGCGAGAAGCAACTGGAGAACTTCCGCCGCGAACTCGCGCCCGGCGGCGGCCTGTCGAGTTATCCGCATCCCTGGCTCATGCCTGGGTTCTGGGAGTTTCCCACGGTGTCGATGGGGCTCGGGCCGCTGATGGCGATCTACCAGGCCCGGTTCAACAAGTATCTGCAGGATCGCGGCATCAAGGACACGAGCGGCCAGCACGTCTGGTGCTTCATCGGCGACGGCGAGACCGACGAGCCGGAGACGCTCGGGGCGATCTCCCTGGCGGCCCGCGAGAAACTCGACAACCTCGTCTTCGTCATCAACTGCAACCTGCAGCGGCTCGACGGGCCCGTCCGCGGCAACGGCAAGATCATCCAGGAGCTCGAGGGCGTCTTCCGAGGCGCCGGCTGGAACGTCATCAAGGTGATCTGGGGCGAGGACTGGGATCCGCTCCTGGCCAAGGACGACGACGGCCTGCTCGTCAAGCGGATGAACGAGGTGGTCGACGGCCAGTACCAGAAATACGTCGTCATGCCCGGCGGCTACATCCGCGAGCACTTCTTCGGCGCCGACCCGAAACTCACGGAGATGGTCGCCCATCTCTCCGACGAGAAGCTCAAGAAGCTCAAGCGGGGCGGCCACGATCCAGAGAAGGTCTACGCCGCCTACGCCGCCGCGATGCAGTGCCACGGCAAGCCGACCGTGATCATCGCGAAGACCATCAAGGGCTACGGCCTCGGCGAGGTCGGCGAAGGCCGCAACGTCACCCACCAGCAGAAAAAGCTCAACGAGGACGAACTGCGGGCCTTCCGCTCGCGATTCGGCATCCCGATCTCGGACGACGAGGTGGCCAAGGCGCCCTTTTACCGGCCCGCCGAGGATTCCGAGGAGATGCGGTATCTGCGGGACCGGCGCGCCGCCCTCGGCGGCTACGTGCCGACGCGGCCGCAGCAATCGCCGGTGCTGAAGACGCCGTCGCTCGACGACTACCGCGGCTTCATCGAGAAGAGTGCCGGCCGTGAGGTGTCGACGACGACGGGCGCGGTCACGCTCATGGCGTCGCTGCTGAAGGACAAGTCGGTGGGCCGTTCCATCGTGCCGATCGTCCCCGACGAGTCGCGGACCTTCGGCATGGATCCGCTCTTCAAGCAGTGCGGCATCTACGCCCACACCGGTCAGCTCTACGAGCCGGTCGATTCCGACCAGCTCCTCTACTACCGGGAGGCGAAAGACGGTCAGATCCTGGAGGAGGGGATCACCGAGGCCGGCAGCATGTCGAGCTTCATCGCCGCGGGCACGTCGTATGCCACGCATGGCGTGCCGATGATCCCGATCTTCATCTATTACTCGATGTTCGGCTTTCAGCGGATCGGCGACCTCATCTGGGCCGCCTGCGACTGCCGGGCCCGGGGCTTCATGCTCGGTGGCACGGCGGGCCGGACCACGCTCAACGGCGAAGGGCTGCAGCATCAGGACGGCCACAGCCACCTCTTCGCGATGGCCTACCCGACCGTGAAGGCCTACGACCCCGCCTTCGTCTACGAGTCGACGGTCATCATGCTCGACGGCCTCGATCGGATGTACGCCAAGGGCGAGGACTGGATCTACTACATCACGGTGTACAACGAGAACTACGAGATGCCGCCGATGCCGCCCGGCTGCGAGGCGGGCATCCTCAAGGGCATGTACCGGCTCCGCGAGGTGCCCGCCAAGGGCGCGGGCGGCGCCGCCCTGCCGCACGTCAATCTGTTCGGCTCGGGGGCGATCCTTCGCGAGGTCATCCGGGCCGGCGAACTGCTCGCCGAGCACTGGGGCGTGACGAGCACCGTGTGGAGCGTGACCAGCTGGAAGGAGCTGCGCCGCGAGGCGCAGGAGTGCCGCCGCTGGAACATGCTGCACCCCGAGGCAACGCCGCGTCGCAGCTACCTCGAGGAGATGGTGGCCTCCACGGACGGTGTGTTCGTGGCCGCGAGCGACCATGTCCGGGCGGTGCCGGAGCAGCTCGATCCGTGGATTCCCGGAGGTCTCTTCGTGCTGGGGACCGACGGGTTCGGTCGCAGCGAGACCCGCGGGCCGTTGCGGCGGCACTTCGAGGTCGATGCGGAGTGCATCGCGATCGGCACGCTGTCACGGCTCGCGGCGGCCGGGGCGGTCGGCAGCCACGTCGTCGCCGAGGCGATCCGGCGGCTGGGCGTGGATCCCGACAAGATCGACGCCGCGTCCGCGTGATGCCGCCCGGCGCGGCCGCCGCCGCGAGGACTCCCGAGACCATCTTCGCCTCCTAGTATTCCGACCGTTCTTCAGCCCGTCGTTCTTCATCTCCGCCCGGCGCATGCCGGGGCGGTCATCCACAGCAACGGAAGCCCATGGCCATCGAATTCAAGCTGCCCGATCTCGGCGAAAACATCGCCTCGGGGGACGTCGTCTCCGTGTTCGTGTCGCCCGGCGACGTTCTGAAACCCGGCCAGACGCTCCTGGAAGTGGAAACCGACAAGGCCGTGATCGAGGTGCCCTGCCCGCCGGGCGGCGTGGTCTCGCAGGTGCTCGTGAAGAAGGGCGACACCGTCAAGGTCGGCCAGACGCTCGTGGTGCTCGATGCGGGCGGAGCGGCAACCGCCGCGAAGCCCGCTGTCGCCGCTGCGCCCGCAGCGGTCGCTGCGGCTCCCGCGGCGCCGGCCAAACCGGTGCCGCCGCCGGCCGCTCCCGCTCCGGTCCCCGCTGCCGCTCCGGCCCCCGTGGCTGCGGCAGCGACTCCCGCGGCCGCCTCGGTGCCTGCCGCCGCGGAGGAGTCGCCGGCATCCACGGCAGTCGCGGTCGATCCGGCCGGGCCGGCGGTCCGCCGGTTGGCCCGCGAGCTCGGCGTCGATCTGGCGCGGGTGCGCGGCAGCGGTCCTTCGGGCCGGATCGTGCGGGAGGACGTGATCGCCGCCGTGCGTCAGGCCGGCGGCCAGGGGGCGGCTCCGCATGCCCGCGCCGCCTCCGGGTCCACGGAGCGGGATGACTGGGGGCCGATCCGCCGCGAGCAGCTCTCGCGGATGCGGAAGACGATCGCGGCCAACATGGTCCGCAGCGTCTCCACGATTCCCCATCTCACCAACTTCGACGACGCCGACGTGACGGAGCTGGAGAACCTCCGCAAGGCGAGCGCTCCGGAGTATGCCAAGAGCAACGTGAAGCTCACGGCGCTCGGATTCGTCATCAAGGCGGTGAGTCTCTCCCTCCGGCAGCATCCGGTGGTCAACGCCACCGTCGACATGGAGAAGGGAGAACTCGTCTACAAGGACTACGTGAACATCGGCCTCGCCGTCGACACGCCCCGCGGACTCGTCGTGCCGGTGCTCCGCGGGTGCGACGAGATGTCGATCCCGCAGATCGCCCAGGCCGTCGCCGACACCGCCGAGAAGGCCAAGAACGCCCAATACGGCATCGAGGACCTTCGCGGCGGCACCTTCACGATCAGCAATCTGGGCGCCATCGGCGGCACCTACTCCACGCCGATCATCAACTGGCCGGAGGTGGCGATTCTGCTCGTGGGCCGATCGCGGCGGCTGCCGGTCGTCCGTGAAGATCGCATCGAGCCCCGCCTGATGATGCCGCTGTCGCTCTCCTATGACCATCGGGTGATCGACGGCGCCACGGCCGCCCGGTTTCTCAAGGAAGTCATCGGCTACCTCGAGAGCCCGGGGCGGCTGCTGCTGGCGATGTGACGGCCCGCCGGGCCGATTCGAAAGCGTGAAGAAGACTCCCGACCATCCTCCGCCACGACCCGCAGAGATCCACGTGAGCACGACCGATCGCATCGACGCCGCCGGAGCGGCGAACCTCGCCTTCCTCGAAGAGCTGTTCGAGCAGTACCAGCAGGATCCCTCGAGCGTCGACCCGCAGTGGCGGGAATACTTCGAGTCGCTCGCGAACGCGGGCGCGGCCGCCACGCGGACCAAGGCTGCGGCTCCCGCCAACGGCGTCGCCACGGCCAACGGGGCCGCCCATGTCGGAGCGCGGTCCGCTCCGCCCGCCAAGAAGCTCGTCGCACCGGACGGCATCCCCACCGGCCATGCGGTCGCGATCGCCAACGGCGAGGTCCGGCTTCCGGCCGCCCCGGCCGGCGAGGCGATGCCGCTGCCGCTGCCCGTGGCCACGGGGACGGCGGGTGAGGAGCGGGTCGCGTTCCTCCAGGACCGCGTCGATCAGCTCGTGCGGGCCTATCGCGTCCGTGGTCACCTGATGGCCGAGATCGACCCGCTGGGCCGGCCGCGTCCCGGTCTGCCGGAGCTCGATCCCCAATTTTATCACCTCACCGAGTCCGACATGGACCGGTCCTTCTCGACCGACACGATCGAGGGGCCGCAGTCGATGTCGCTGCGGCAGATCATCAAGCGGCTGCGCAACACCTACTGCCGGTCGATCGGCGTGCAGTTCATGCACATGGACGACCTGCGGGTGCGCCAGTGGCTCCAGGTGCGCATGGAGGGCTGCGAGAACCGCATCCAGCTCGACCGCAAGCAGCAGTTGCGGATCTACCGGCAGATGACCACGGCCGCCGTCTTCGAGGAGTTCATCCAGAAGCGGTTCCTGGGGGCGAAGAGCTTCTCGCTCGAGGGCTCGGAGAGCCTGATCCCGCTGGTGGAGATGTCGATCGAGCGGGCGGCTTCGCAGGACATCGGCGACGTGGTGCTGGCGATGGCGCATCGCGGCCGGCTCAACGTCCTGGCCAACATCATGGGCAAGAGCCCGCAGCGGATCTTCCGCGAGTTCGCCGACATGGACCCCCAGCTCCACGTGGGCCGCGGCGACGTCAAGTATCACCTGGGGCATTCCACCGACTACGCGGCCGCCAACGGCCACAGCGTGCACCTCACCCTCTGCTTCAATCCCAGCCATTTGGAGTTCGTGAATCCGGTGGCGATCGGGCGGATGCGGGCCCGGCAGGACCGCTTCGGCGACCAGGCCCGGCAGAATGGCCTGACGATCCTCATCCACGGCGACGCCGCCTTCGCCGGCGAGGGCATCATCCAGGAGACGCTCAACCTGAGCGAACTGGAGGCCTATCGCACCGGGGGCACGCTGCACGTGGTGGTCAACAACCAGATCGGCTTCACGACCGGCCCGCGGGAATCCCGGTCGTGCATGTACGCCACCGACGTCGCGAAGATGCTGCAGATCCCCATTTTCCACGTCAACGGCGAGGATCCCGAGGCGGTGGCCCAGGTGGTCAACCTCGCCATGGACTTCCGCCGCGAGTTCCAGCGGGACGTGGTCATCGACATGTACTGCTTCCGCCGCCGGGGCCACAACGAGGCCGACGAGCCGGCGTTCACGCAGCCCGCGCTCTACCGCGTCATCGAGCGGCGGCCGAGCGTCCACGAGAGCTACCTGGAGAAGCTCCTGAAGCTCGGCGAGATCACTCGCGAGGAGGCGATGCAGATCGCCGAGGAGCACCGCTCCAAGCTCGACGCGGAGCTCTCGGTCGCCAAGAGCGACGACTACGTACACCGCAGCGATGTCGGGGGCGTATGGGCCTTCTACGTGGGCGGCCGCGAGCGGGAGGCGGCCGACGTCGACACCGGCGTCCGCCGCGAGGTGCTCGAGCACCTGCTCGACCGGCTCGTCGCCCTGCCCGAGGGTTTCCAGCCGCACGCCAAGATCCAGAAGTTCCTCGAGGGACGGCAGCAGATGGCCCGCGGCGGGCAGCCGCTCGACTGGTCGGCCGCGGAGGCCTTGGCGCTGGCGACGCTCGCCACCCAGGGCCTGCGGGTGCGGCTGTCCGGCCAGGACAGCCAGCGGGGCACGTTCAGCCACCGTCACGCCGTCATCCACGACGCCGTGACCGACGAGACCTACTGCACGCTCGAGCATTTAACGCCCGATCAGGCGCCGGTCGAGATCTATAACAGCCCGCTCTCGGAGGCGGGCGTGCTCGGCTTCGAATACGGCTACAGCCTCGACTGTCCGGACGGCCTGGTGATGTGGGAGGCCCAGTTCGGCGACTTCGTGAACGTCGCCCAGGTGGTGATCGACCAGTTCATCGTCAGCGCCGAAGACAAATGGAACCGGCTCAGCGGGATCGTGATGCTGCTGCCGCACGGATTCGAGGGGCAGGGGCCCGAGCACTCGAGCGCCCGGCTCGAGCGGTTTCTCTCGCTGGCCGCCAAGGACAACATCCAGGTCGTTCAGCCGACCACGCCGGCGCAGATCTTCCACTGCCTCCGCCGGCAGGTGCTCCGCGTCTGGCGGAAGCCGTTGTTCGTGATGACGCCCAAGAGCCTGCTCCGTAATCCGGCGTGCGTCTCGACGATGGACGAGCTGGTGAAGGGCTGCTTCCAGCGGGTGATTCCCGACGCATCCGGTGTCGCTGCCCGCGACGTGCGGCGGATCCTGCTCTGCTCCGGCAAGGTGGCGTATGAGTTGGAGAAGCGCCGGCAAGAGCTCGGCCGCCGCGACGTCGCGATCGTGCGGGTGGAGCAGCTCTACCCGCTGCCCAGGCGGGCCCTGGAGGCGGCGCTGGCCGACTATGCCCCCGGCACGCCCGCGGTGTGGGTGCAGGAGGAGCCGGAGAACATGGGCGCCTGGCGGTTCTTCAAGATCCACTTCGGCGAGAAGCTGCTCGAGCGGTTCCCGTTCTCCGGCGTCTGCCGCCAGAGCGCCGCGAGCCCCGCCACCGGTTCCAAGAAGAGCCACGATCTCGAGCAAAACGAGCTGCTCTCCGCCGCCTTCCACAGCTGACGCCGACGACATCCCCGCCGCCCGGCCCCGGCCGGCACCGGTTTCATCCCCACCACCCCCCATCCCCAATCAGGCCCCGCACGCACAATGGCAATCGAACTGAAGGTACCCGAGGTCGGCGAGTCGATCACCGAGGTCATGATCGGCACCTGGAAGAAGCGCGAGGGCGACGCCGTCACGGTCGACGAGGCGATCGTCGAGATCGAGAGCGACAAAGCCACGGTGGAACTGCCCGCGCCGAAGGCCGGCACGGTCACCAAGGTGCTCAAGGGAAGCGGCGAGAAGGCGGTCGTGGGCGAGGTGATCGGCTACCTGGAGCCGGCGGCCGCCGGCGCCGCGGCACCGGCCCAGCCGGTCGCGCCGACGCAGCCCGCCCAGCCCGTGGTCGACGTGAAACGCAAGGAAGGCCGCACCGACATCGGCTCGGTGCAGCCGCCGCGGGTGATGCCGGCGGCGGCCCGCGTTCTCGGCGAGGCGGGCGCGACCGCGTCGGCAGCCGCGGCCACGGGTCCTGGCGGCCGCGTGACCAAGTCCGACGCCCTGGCCGCGGTGGCCAAGCCGTCCGCCCCCGCGGCCCCGGCCGTCCGGTCAACGCCCGCCGCGCCCGCCGCGCCCGCCGTCGCCCCTGCGGGCGGGTCTCGCGAAGAGCGGTATGTCCTCATCAGCCCGATCCGGCAGCGGATCGCGGAGCGGCTCGTCGAGGCCCAGCATCAGGCCGCCTTGCTCACGACATTCAACGAGGTCGACATGTCGGCGGTGATGGCATTGCGGGCCAAGTTCAAGGACTCCTTCCAGGAGCGGCACGGCGTGAAGCTCGGCTTCATGTCGTTCTTCGTGCGGGCCGCCGTCGAGGCCCTCCGTGCGGTGCCGCAGGTCAACGCCGAATACCGCGAGCCGCACATCGTCTACCGCGACTACTGCGACATCGGCATCGCGGTCGGTGGCGGCAAGGGGCTGGTGGTGCCGGTGCTGCGCAATGCCGAGACCATGTCGTTCGCCGGCATCGAACTGGCCATCAATGATTTCGCCCGCCGCGCTGCCGACAACAAGCTCAAGCTCGACGAACTGCAGGGCGGCACCTTCACGATCTCCAATGGCGGCGTCTACGGCTCGATGATGAGCACGCCGATCATCAACCCGCCGCAGAGCGGCATCCTCGGTCTGCACGCCATCCAGGACAGGCCCATGGCCGTGAACGGGCAGGTAGTGATTCGCCCGATGATGTACCTGGCGCTCACCTACGATCATCGGCTCGTGGACGGACGCGAGGCGGTGACCTTCCTCAGGCGGATCAAGGACACGATCGAGGATCCGAGTCGCCTGATGCTGGAAGTGTGACCTTCGCCCGCAGCCGTGCCCTCAATCCGGGAAGTCTGATACCGAGGAAGTGTGATCCATGGCCTATGACGTGGTGGTGATCGGGGGCGGCCCGGGCGGGTACGTGGGGGCGATCCGCGCCGCGCAGCTCGGCATGAAGGTGGCGGTCGTCGAGCGCGAGGAACGGCTCGGGGGCACCTGCCTGCGGGTAGGCTGCATTCCGTCGAAGGCGCTGCTCGAGTCGAGCCACAAGTACGAGATCGCCCGCGGGGAGCTGGCGCACCACGGTGTGCAGGTCTCGGGCGTGTCGCTCGATCTGGCGACGCTCATGAAGCGCAAGGAGGATGTCGTCGCCACCCTCGCGAAGGGGATCGACGCCCTGCTCGCCAAGAACAAGATCGTCCGCCACCGCGGCACGGGGCGGCTCGCGGGCGCGGGCCGCGTGGAGGTGACCGCGGCCGACGGCACGAAGACGCACGTCGAGGCCGACAAGGTCATCCTGGCGGTGGGGAGCCAGCCGGTCGTGCTGCCGGGCATCGAGGTGGACGGCAAATACGTCGGCACGAGCACCGAGGCGCTGGCGTTCGACGCTGTGCCGGGACATCTCGTCGTGGTCGGTGGGGGTTACATCGGCCTCGAACTCGGCACGGTCTGGCGCCGGCTGGGCGCGAAGGTGACGGTGCTCGAATATGCCGACCGCATCCTGACGGGACTCGACGCCGACATCGCCGCGGAGGCCTTGCCGCTCCTGCGGAAGCAGGGGCTCGACATCCGGCTGGGCGTGAAGGTCCGGTCGGCGAAGGTGGTCGGGGGGAAGTGCTTCGTGGAGTGCGAGGGGCTCGCGCCGATCGAATGCGACCGGGTGCTCGCGGCCACGGGCCGCAAGCCGGCGACGGCCGACCTCGGCCTCGATACGGTGGGCATCGCGACCGACGCCCGCGGCTTCATTCCCGTCGACGAGCAGTTTCGCACGGCGGCCGCGGGTGTCTATGCGATCGGCGACTGCATTCCGGGGCCGATGCTCGCCCACAAGGCCGAGGAGGATGGCGTGGCCTGCGTCGAGGGGATGAAGAGCGGCTGGTCGCACGTGGACTACGACCTTGTGCCTGCGGTCGTCTTCACGCATCCCGAGATCGCCGCCGTCGGCCGCACCGAGGAGCAGTTGGCCGCCGCCGGCATCGCCTTCAAGAAGGGTGTATTTCCGTTCCGTGCCAACGGCCGGGCCCGCACGATCAACGACACGACGGGCAAGGTGAAGGTGCTCGTGGATGCGTCGACCGATCGCGTTCTCGGCGTCCACATCATCGGCCCGTCGGCGGGCGACCTGATCGGCGAGGCGGCGGCCGCGATGACATTCGGGGCGACGGCCGAGGACATCGGACGCGTTTGCCACGCCCACCCGACCCTGCCCGAGGCGCTCAAGGAAGCGGCGCTGGCCGCCGGTAGCGGGGCGATCCACGCCTGACGTCCGCGCGGGGTGGCTGCCGTTGCTCGCGTTGGTTGTGGAAAGCCATTCAGGGCCTTTTTCCACGACGGCGAGCCGCGAAAAAGCCGAGGTTTTCCAGACTCGCGACCGCCGCCCCCAGCAGCGGACGATGGTGTCCACGGACTGCCACGGCGGTCAGGTCGCTCTGCCGAGCATCCAGACCGCAAGGCAGGCTCGGGCTGTCCAGAGGATGGTGCGGAACCAGTTGGTCCGCACAAGTGCCGCCACTGTTTCGTGCGAGTGGCCTTCGCGGGCGAGTCGGGCATGCAGCGGCATCTGGACGGCCGCCGTCGACAGCCAGAGCGCCAGCACCATGGCGAGGCCGGCGACGGCGGGGAACACCCCGACGCCCGATGGCGGACGCACCGCCACGACGGCGGCCGTCAAGCCTTCGACGAGCATGGGCGGAATGACGACCGAGCCTGTTCGCCGCTGATTCTCGAGCGCGTATGCCGGAGCGTCCTCCGGTGAAGCGCGGTCGAAGAGAGGGTAGTGGACCAGTTGGACGAACCAGATGACGCCGCACATGATCCCGGACGCCATCGCCTGGGCTGCCAAGACGCCCTCTACCAGAGTCATCCTGCGGCCCTTCTCGGCATCGCCCCAGCCTGCGCAGAAGATGCCCTGGTCGGCGAGCGCTCGTGTGACTGCCAGGCCCGGATGAGAATCAGGCCGAAGGGCACCCACCAGATCAGATCGTTGGTGGGGAGCGTCACCCCGAAGGCCGGCGGCACGTCCCCCTGGATCACACCCATCGCATATCCCAGCGGGCCAAAGATCTTGCCGAGGAACCCCACCAGCACGATAGGCCAGTGTCGGATCGGGTCGGCGGCGGCGGCGAGGTAGCCGATGCCGTAGACTCCCACGATCATCCCGACGCACTGCCAGATGAAGGGGTAGTTGGGCCGCTCCATGCCGGTGAGGTCGAAGAGCCAGTTGGGCACGAGCACCGTCAGCGCTCCCCACAGCAGGTTGTAGACGCCGGCCGCGACGAGGCACCACGCCATCCACCGCGGCCCGGCGAACGACGCTGCTGTCAAGGAATCCTTCATGCCACAAGCGTAGTCCGATCGCCAGCGTTGGACAGTGGCCGCAGAGCCTCGAGCTGTTGCTGCCTTCACTACGCCCGGGTGGACTCGAACCACCGACCCTGGGATTAGAAATCCCATGCTCTATCCGACTGAGCTACGGGCGCCCTCGAATCCCAGTATCGTCTCGACGCCGTTGGGCGGGAAGAGTCGAGGACGTCGAACGGGGGCGATTCGAGCGTCAGATCCCGGTCCGGCGATGCAGGCAGCCCCACCGTCGGGCAGCAAGAAGTGAATCAGGCCGGGAACAAGCTCCAGCAGGCCGCAGAATGCCGGAAACCAAGCGCTCGCGGGAGAGCCGCGGCAGAGATGGACCTGGTCGGCGGCAAAAAACTCATTCGTGTTCACCCTCGATGCGGGCTTCGCCGTCGGGGCCGATGTCAACGTGCAGTGTCATGGGGTGGCAGCAGACCGGGCAGTCTTCGACGTATTCCTGATGCGGCCCGGCTGAGACGTCCACGGGGACCACGATCTCCTCGCCGCAGGAGTCGCAGATGTACGTCGCCTCGCTAAGGGAGGCTGGCTTTCTGCGGCGGTGTTTGGGGCGTTTCTTCGGCATGGCAGGCGACGTGTGGCCAGTGGTCGCCGAACGCGTGGAAAAAAACCCCGCGGGCTGTGCCGCCCGCGGGGTGCACGAAGCGTTCGATCCGCTCGCTGATTACGGCAGGATGACCGCGTCGATGACGTGGATGACGCCGTTCTTCGCTTTGATGTCGGTTTTCACGACATTCACGAGGCCGGTCGCCGTCCCCACCTTGACGCCGCCATCGGTCGAGATTTTGACGACCTTTCCACCGGCGGTCTTGGCTTCGGTCAACTTCACGACGTCTGCCGCGTAGACATTGCCGGGGACGACATGGAGCAGCAGGATCTCTTTCAGCTTTTCCTTGTTCTCCGGCTTGAGGAGATTTTCCACGGTTCCGGCGGGGAGTTTGGCGAACGCCTCATCGGTGGGCGCGAAGACCGTGAACGGACCATCGCCCTTCAAAGTCGCGACCAGTTCAGCCGCGCCCAGGGCTGCCGCCAGCGTCTTGAACGTCCCGGCGCCCACGGCCGTATCGACGATATCCTTGGGCGCGTCCGCAAAGGACACCGGCTGGATGACACGGCTCGAGATCACCCGCTCGTGAATCACGGCGGGCTGCACGACATGCACACGATGCCCGGACGATGTCGTCGCGTTCGAGCCTTTGCAGGGAGCCGCAGCAGCGCTCGAGCCCGCCAACGCCACCGCGCCAAGCCCGAGCATGCAAAAAGAGGAAACGAAAGACCGCATAGATCACCTCCAGCTAGGGGACGTTTTCTCGGCAACCGTGGCACTCTAGGCCCGGCGGCCATGAAGGCAAGTGAGTCGCAGCGGGAATAGCGCCCTCGCGACGGCGATCCGTCTCGTCGTCGTCTGCAGGCCCGGCCCAGCGTGTCAACCCCGCGAGCAGGCAGCAAATGGCGGCGACGATTCCAAAAGCCAGCCACTCGTTCATGACGAGACCTTCGTGTTGCCCTCGACATGCCGGGGGGCGTACGGGCAATGGCGACAGCCAGACCCACAGCAGTACCCACGTTTCAGATGGTACGCGGCCGTGTAGACGAGCAGGCCATTTTCGAAGTAGTAGTCGGGCTGCTTGGGATCGGGAGAAGAAGATTGAGGTTGCATGGTCAGGCCGGCCCATTCCCAACGCGTGGCCGAGACAGTGTAACCGCGGCGAGCGTGCGGCGGACCGCGCTCATCAAGCGACAGCCACGGGGACTGCGTCTCGTGCCCTCGCCGCGCCCTCACTTCGCGTGGCTGTAGGAGTAGTTGCCCGCGATGACCCTCCGCGCCTCCACGGTGAGTTCCGGAAAGTGCCGGGCCAAGCCGTCCGACACCTGGCGATCAAACTCCGTATTGGGCAGCATCCAGTCGAGACGCAGAGTTCGGCTGACGCGGCCTCCGAAAAACTGCTCCTGCAATCTGATTCGCTCGATATCGGCGTCGGGCCCGAACTCCTCGCGAAGCCACGCGAGTCGCGTCGCCGTCGATCCCACGGGCATGTACCCGACCGGCTGCCCCGGTTCTCGCGGTCCGGCATGAAATGCCACGATCGCGCGGCTCATATCTTCCGGAGTGAGGCCGCAGAACTTGTCAGCAGGGATGTCGTGCTGTCGCTCAAGATCGGCGACTGCTGGCGGGGGTGGGGATGCTTCGTCGTTCATAGGTGCCGCCCGGCACGACGGACTCGCCTTGGCCGACGGGCGAGACGTCAGTCGACGTCGGTCGGCATGCCGTCCTGGCGGGACGCGAGCCGCGAGAGCATGGGCACGTTGCCCTGCGTCCCCTTCTTGACCCGGTCCATGTAGCTGCCGCCGGAACCGCCGTTGAAGGTGTTGCTGCCGGATGGATAGTCGGGGAAACCGGCGTCGATCGACTGGTCGATGAACCGCACGCTGCCGTCGCACAACGCGAATCCGACGACGCTCGCGTGCGAGCTATGCCAACCCATGGAGGCATGGCGCCGCTCGTTGTTGGAAAAGGTGGTGTTTGGCGTCTCGCCCCAGGCGCCCTCGTCCGCGGCATCGGCATTGAGGCGAATGCAACCCAAGCGTTCGACCAGTTTGGCCGCCTGGTTGCCCGTGCTGCCATTGTTGTTGGCCGCCAACGCGAACTGGGCCTGGGAGCGATCCCACGAGACTTCCCCGAGGAGGATCGTCTTGCTCGTGCCGTCGGCGATGTCGGCGAGGCTGCACGCATTGCCATGCCACATCAGGCCCATCTGCACCACCGCCCGCTCGCGGACCGGGTCGCCGCGTTCCGAGAAGGCCCCGAGGAAGTTGGCCTCGGCGTTCGTGTCCTTCCGTTCGGCGAAGCCGCCCGCGTTGCCGACGTAGCTCGAGACCGCGCCGCTCAATGTCGTGCTGCCCGGAAACAGCGTGGACCGCGGGGCCTTGAAATCCGAAGGGCAACGGAAAGTGTTGATCGGCGTCGCCACGGCGTTCCTGACCGCGGTCGAGTGGGAAGCGAGGGACGTGTTCGCGTTCAGGACCGGCCCGATGACGGCACCCAAGGCGCTCTCTTCGATGTAGTCGAGGATTCGGGCACCCCAACTGAAAGGGCTGCTGTTGATGCTTGTTTGCAGGTTTGGCCGATATCCGTGCGCGGCGGGGAGCTTGCGAGTGGCTTTCTCGTAGCTCAGGAGCGCGAGGCTCAGCTGTCGCAGATTGTTGCCGCAGGTCGTCCTGCGGGCAGACTCGCGCGCCGCCTGGACGGCCGGAATGAGAAGGCCGACCAGCACTCCGATGATGGCGATGACCGCGAGCAGTTCCACGAGCGTGAAGCCGCGTGTGCGACGCTGTCGAAGCAAGTACATGCCCCTCTCCTCGATGCCGGAAGCGATTGTGCTCAGAATCCCGTGACCGTCAATCCGTCACTGCGGTGCATCAGCCGCTGATAGAGCCCCAGCGAGGAAAAGTTGGTGGTGCGGTCGGTATTGCTGTGCTCGATCGTCTGATTGAGAAACCGTACTGAGCCGTCGCCGAACACGAAGTTGGCACCGCCGCCGTGGACCGAGCCGAAGGCGTTGTTGTAGTACGAGTTGATCGGATAGCGGCCGTCCTTGGCAAACGCGCTGATCTGCCCGCGGTCGTCATAGCCGCCGTTGGCAGAGTTGGCGGCGTTCACGCTCACGACAGTGCCGTCGGTGTCGCGGCAGATGCCGAACCACATGCCGAGCGCCTCGCCGGATACCATCGCCTTCCCTGTTTCCGGGTTATTTTCCCCCGCGAGCACGGTCTTGGACAGGCCGTCGGTGACTTCCTTGATGCGGACGGGGGCGTAGTCCCTGCCCAGGAGGCCATGGAAGCCGGCGGTGGGCGCATACCACTTCCATGGCCCCAGGTTCCCTTGGTAGCTCGACGTGGGATTGCGGACGATGCGGTAGGGGTTTGCCGTGGCGTTGCCGAAGGCCGCCAGAAACGTGGGGTATCCCTGGGCGGATGGGCATCGGATCGGCATGGCGCGTGCGCCGGCATCGCTGATCACGGCCGCATTGGCGCCATCCTGCCAGGCGCCGACCGGCTGGGTCATGTCCAACCGATTGAAAATATCCGAGCCCTCCATGAAGGGCAGGATATGCGTGCCCCAGGCGTATCCCTTGAGGTCCTGCCCGGGTGGGAAGCGGTTGTTCGCGTCGATGAACGTCTGGACGGCCAGGCCGATCTGCTTCAGCTGGTTGACGCATGTCGCCCGGCGTCCCGCCTCGATCGAAGACTGAACCGCAGGGAGCAGGAGGCCGACGAGCGTGCCGATGATCGCAATCACGACGAGCAGTTCGACAAGGGTGAATGCCCCGCATCTGGCGGCCGCGGGCGGACTTCCCGGGTGATGGCGTCGTCGCATGTGCCACTCCAGCGAACGAGGGGATGAGAACCGCGAGGGCGAAGGCATAGGCACACAGCACCGCCCCCTGTGGAGGATTTAGCCGGTCGTCGAGAAAACCCACGCTCGGTTTCACTCGACTTTGGTGATGGATCGTGGAAATTCCCCGGATCGGGATAATTCCTTCCATGGACGAACCTGGTCACACCCCTCCCTCCGCCGAATTTCTCGCAAAGGTGACGCGCGCCCAGCGGCCCCTCTACGGCTTCATAGTAACTCTTTCGGGGGGCGGTGGTGACGCCGACGACATCCTCCAGGAAACGAACCTGGTCCTCTGGAGGAAGGCCGGGGAATACGATCCCTCGCGCGATTTCATGCCATGGGCATTGCGGATCGCCCAGTTACAGACGATGGCCCATCTCAAAAAGATGCGGCGGCGGCCCGTTTTCGACTCGGAGCTTCTCGAGCGGATCGCCGACGAGGCGGTGACCGATCGTGAGGAGGCGGACGTGCGCCGTCAGGCCCTGGCCATATGCCTGCAGAAGCTTTCGGCGAAGCACCGGCAGCTCGTCGCTCGTCGTTACGAGCCGGGAGCCTCGGTCATCGCGATGGCGGCCGAGATCGGCTCCCAGCCGAAGGCGGTGTCCGAAATGCTCCGGCGCATTCGGCACGCGTTGCTCGAGTGCATCGAGCGGTCGATGGCCGCGGAGGCCGCGTCATGACCGATCCGATTTCCGGAAAATCCCGTCCAATGGCCGAACCGTTCGCCTCGCCGGCACTGGAGCCTCTGCTCGATCGTTTCGTCGACGAGACGCTCTCGGCGGAGGACGAGCGGCGACTGGCGGCGCTGCTCTCGGGCGATGCCGCCGCCCGCAGGGCGTATCGGCGGTGGATGGAACTCCACGCAGCATTGCAGTGGGAGTACGCCCGTGCCGCGCTGCCGCTAGCCGAAGAAGCCGGCGCGGAGCCTAGTGCTGCCGGCGACCGGCTGCCGCCTCCGGCTGGGAGGGCTGCGTCTTGGCATCGCATCGTCATCGCATCGCTGCTGGTCGCGGTGTGCGCCGCGGTGGGGGCGCTGTTGCCGGCTCCGTGGGGCGGTGCGATGTTGCAGCGGGGCGGGCGGCCGACGGTCGAGGTGGTGGCGCTCTCGGGCTCCGCGTCATGGAGCGGGGGCGGTGAGGTGCTCTCGGGCCTCGCGGTCGGCGATGCTCTGAAGGATGGGGTCGTCAGCCTCGAAGGGGCCGCGGCCTTCATCCAGCTGCGATACAAGGACGGCACGCTCGTGACCGTCGTGGGCAACGCCATGCTGGAGTTCGGTGAGCGCCGGCAGAAACGGCTCGTCTTGCGGCATGGGGCTCTTTCGATCGACGCCCGCCCGCAGCCCCCCGGCAGGCCGATGGTGATTCGGACGCCGACCGCCGAAGTGGAGGTCGTGGGGACCGTCTTCTCGATATCGGCCGACGAGCAGGCGACGCAGCTTGGAGTGGAGGAAGGCAGCGTCCGCATGCGACGTCTGGCGGACGGGAAGGTGGTGGAGGTGCCACAGCGGCGGGTGGCGATCGCCTCGCTCGATGCCGCCGCCCCTCTCTCGGTCGGCAGTCCGGCGCTGATGCCGAGCTCTTTTCGGCAGCATTTTGAGGTGCCGCCCGTACTCAAATGGGAGGGGCAGTGGCTGCCAGCGGCCGATGGTCAGCCGGGACGGCTCCGGGCGGCACCGCGGATCGCCGGACGCCGTCCGGACGCGACGCCGATCGTCCATCACGGCATCTCGCTGCACGCCCCGGACTCGGGGTTCGTTGCCTTCGGGCCCCACAGCGTCGTCACGATCCGTTGTCGGATGGTGATGCGGGAGACCCTGCGATTCATGCTCAGCATGCGCAGGCCCGAAGGAGGCTTTGCCGGCAACTTCGAGGCCAAGGTGCGGTTCGACGAGGCGAGCGGCGAGGTCGATGCCGACGGGTGGCGGACCGTCACGATCCCGGCCGACAGGTTTCTGCCGATCGTGGCGCTGCATCCGCAGTTGACGCCGGGGGTGATCGTCTCGCTCCTGCTCGTTGAGACCTTCAAAAGCGAGGCGGAGCTGGAGGTGGCGGCATTGAGCGTGAGCGCACCGGACGCGCCGGAGGCGGATGTCCCATGAGCGCCGCGACCGAACGACTTGGCGCGACGAGGCTCTGTGTCGCAGGCCTGCTCCTCGTCGGCGGCGCTCTGCATGCAGGTGAACCGGCATTCGTTCCGGACGACGAAGGCTATCGCGGCATCGTCGTGCCTTTCTTTCGGGAGCATTGCGCCGCCTGCCATGTCGGCGAGAAGCCGGAGGGTGATTTTTCCGTCGCCCGCGCCCATCTCGGCACCGATTTCACCGATCCCGTCTTGCGGGGCAAGTGGCGCGAGATCGTCAACGTGCTCAACGCCCACGAAATGCCGCCGGAGAGCGAGTCGCAGCCCGAGGCTTCCGCGGTCGGGGAGGTGGTCGACTGGATCACGAAGCAGGCGGTCGCCGCCGAGGTCGCCAAGCGTGAACAGTCGGTCGTGATCCGCCGGTTGAATCGGTCCGAGTATCGCAACACGATTCGCGACCTGCTGGCGGTCGACTTCGACACGTCGGTCTTTCCACAGGATCCGCCCGCCGGCGGTTTCGACAACAACGGCGCGGCCTTGTCCATGTCGCCGATGCAAGTCGAGCAGTACCTGGCTGCGGCGGAGCAGATTCTCGACCGCGCGCTCGTGGAGGGGGAACGGCCGTCGTCGATCCGGTGGCGGTTCGACCCGGTGAAGGGGTCGAATGACGGCAACCGTGTGCGGATCGACGCGAAGAACAACGTGATCGTGAAGGGAGGGGCGAATCAGTACGACGGAGACTGGGTGGTGATGCACCGGGGGCACTGGGATGCCTTCAACGTCCGTGATTTCCGCGTGCCGACGCCGGGCATCTACACGGTTCGGCTGCGAGTGGCCGGCCGGACGCCGTCGCGTGAGGATGTCGTCCGGACCGCGACGGCGATCTTGAAGGAGCGGCAGGCCAAGCAAGACGCGGAGAACCCGTCCCGAGTCAAGCAGAATCAAGAGCGGTTCGAGAAGGAAATCCGGCATTTTCAAGAGGATCGCATGTACGACTACGGCCCGCCGCGGCTGAAGCTCGTGCTGCAGCTCGGTTCGCAGCCGATGACGGTGGCGGAGTTCGACGCCGAGGGGGCTCCCGAGCAGCCGCGGATCGTTGAGTTTCCGGTGCGGTTCACGACCGAGACGGCCGGTGTGACGGTGGAGTACGCCTACTCCATCCCCGCGGTGCTCGAGAATTTCTGGATGCAGGGGCGGGATGATTTCGCGAGGCCCGATGCGCTCGTCGACTGGCTGGAAATCGAAGGGCCGGTGCTCGATGCATGGCCTCCGGCCTCGCACACGCGGATCCTGTTCGATGCCCCCCAGGCCAAGACCGACGAGCGGGCGTACGTCGGCGAGGTGCTCGGTCGGTTCATGCGGGAAGCCTATCGGCGGCCGGTGAGCCCGGCGGAGGTGGAGGAAAAAATGGCCCTCTTCACCGCGGCCAGGAAAGCCGGGAAGCCGCTCGTCGAGGCGATCAAGCAGCCGCTCATGGCGGTGCTCGTCAGCCCGAACTTCCTCTACATCGCCGAGACGCACCCGGGCGACGCGGCGGAACCGCTCAACGACCATGAACTCGCCGCCCGCCTCTCGTACTTCCTGTGGTCGTCCCAGCCCGACGCCGAGCTTCGCCAGCTTGCCGACACGGGCAAGCTGGTCGATCCGGAGACTCGGCGACAGCAGGTCGACCGCATGCTGGCCGATTCCCGAGCCGAACAGTTCGTGACGAACTTCGCCGGCCAGTGGCTGGGGCTGCGCGAAGTCGGCGCCAATCCTCCGGCGCCCGACCTCTATCCCCGGTACGACCGGCATCTCGAGACGTCGATCGTGCGGGAGTCGCAGGCCTACTTCGAGGAGTTTCTCCGCAATGACCTCGATGCCCGGCAGATGATCAAAAGTGATTTCGTCACGATCAACGAGCGGCTGGCGCGGTTCTACGGCATTCCGGGCGTCCGTGGCGACGCAGTCCGCAGGGTGCCGGTTCCCGACGGGGTGCCGCGGGGCGGCATCGTGACGCAGGCTTCGGTGCTCACGATCACCTCCAACGGCACCCGCACCTCGCCCGTGAAGCGAGGCACATGGATCCTGAAAACCCTGCTCGACACGGATCCCGGCCTGCCGGTGGCCAACGCGGGCGAGATCGCGCCCAAGGTGCCCGGCATCGACAAGGCGACGGTCCGGCAGCGGCTGGAGATCCATCGTGAGCTTCCCCAGTGCGCCCGCTGCCACGACAAGATCGACCCGCTCGGGTTCGCGCTCGAGAACTTCAACGCGGCCGGCGAGTATCGTGAGCAGGAAGGGTTTGGCTACAAGGGCCGCATCGAGAAGAACGACCCGCGGATCGACGCCTCCGCGCGGATGCCGGATGGCAAGAAGATCGTCGGCGTCGTCGGGCTCCAGCAGGCGATGCTCGCACAGGAAGACAAGTTTCTCGGGGCCCTGGCCTCACGGCTCACGACCTATGCCCTCGGGCGGGAGCTGGGACTGGCCGATCAGCCGACGGTCGATGCGGCGGTGGCGGCGATGAAGCGGGAAGGCACTACCGTGCGCGCCTTGATCAAGGCGATCGTCACGAGCGCTGCCTTCGCGGCGAAATAGGACCGCGTCCACGCGTACCAGGAGATGCTCATGGCGACCACGACTCCGGCCCGATTGTCCCGGCGTCTCATCCTGCGGGGGGCGGGGGCCGCCGTGTCGCTTCCCTTCCTCGAAGCGATGCTGCCGCGCTGCCACGGGGCGCCCTCGACGTTTCAGGCGTTGCCGAAATCCGAGTCGGTGCAGCCGCGGCTGCTCTGCTGCTACGTTCCCAATGGCGTGAACATTCTCGAGTGGATGCCGGCCGACAAGGGCGAGCGATACACGCTCTCGCCCACCCTGGAGGCCTTGAAGGACCACCGCGACGAATTCACGGTCATCTCCGGCCTGGGGCATCCCCATTCCAAGGGCGGGCACAGCGGGGCCGACACCTGGCTGACCGGCGCCGACCTGCAGGCGCGGCCGGGGGCGGACTACACCAACACGGTGTCGATCGATCAGATCGTGGCAAGCGAGCACGGGCGCCATACGCGGTTTCCGTCTTTGCAACTGTCCGACATGTCGGGCACAGGGGCCGCCGGCCACAGCCACACGCTGTCGTTCGGCCTCTCGGGCACGCCCCTCCCGGCGGAAAACACGCCGCAGCGACTGTTCGAGAGGCTCTTCGTGCCGGAGTCGGCCGCGGATCGGGAGGCCATGTTGGCCCGGTATGCGGAACGTCGGTCGATCCTGGACGCGATCAGCGGCGAGGCGAATGCCCTGCGGCGGCGGCTGGGCACGACCGACCAGCGGAAGGTCGACGAGTATCTTTCGAGCGTGCGGGAGACGGAGCTGCATGTCGAACGGCTGGAGAGCTGGATCGACCGGCCGAAGCCGAAGGTCGCGGAAAAGGGCCTGCAGCTTGCGATGAAGCCCTGCAACGGGCATGACCGCCCGATGTGGCTCGACGTCATGTTGGAAATCGTCTACCTGACGTTTCTGACCGATACCACCCGCGTGATCACGTTCGAGTGGTCACGGGAGGCGGGGGGCTTCGGGGGCGGCGGTGAAAATCATCACGAGCTGTCGCATCATGGTGGCGACGCGGGCATGCTCGCGAAGCTCGGCGTGATCGACCGGTTCCACCTCGCGAAGCTCGGCCGATTCCTGGGCATGCTGAAGGCGACGGCCGAGGCGGACGGATCGATGCTCGATCGAACCGTCGTGCTCTACGGCAGCGGCATGAACTCCGGCAAGGGAGGCGAGCATTCGCCGAAGAACCTGCCGCTGCTCGTGGCCGGTGGTCGCAAGCTCGGGATGAGGCTCGGGCAGCATCTCGCCTTCGACGACGGAGCCAATCCGCCGATGTCGAACCTGCTGCTGACGCTGGCCCAACGCGTGGGGGGCGGTGCCGGCCGATTCTCGGACGCCACGGGGCCGCTCGACGGGCTCGTGACCTGATCAGCGGCGCCCGGTCCCTCACTCGTCCTCTGTAAAATCGCTCTGCATGGACGCCGCGCGACGGTCGCCCAGCCGTGGAGGTGGGAAACCTCGCTGCGGGGATTTTCGGGCTCCGGCCCCACCCCCCAAACCCTGGGCGGGTCGGATGCCGATACCCACGTCGGCGTCGCATTCCCGGAGCCCGAGTCGGCATGCCCTCCGAAACCTATCTCCCCGGCCCCACGCCCGACACCGTCCGGACGCAATCCGGCCAGACGCGGCCCGTGCCGGCCGGGTGGAGCCTGCTGCCACCCGGCGATGCCGGGCTCACGCGGCGGTTGAAGGCCGCCGGGCCGCACTGGCTCGTGCAGGAGCGCGTCGGCCGGAAACTCTTCTCACGCGGCATCTGGGCACCGCGGGAGACGATCGAGCAGGTCCAGCGGGAACTTGCCGCGGAGCGGGGTACCGAGGCCTACGCCAGGCGCCGTGAGTCTGACACGCGGCGTCGCGAGGCCAAGCAGACCGAGTACGTCGAGGACTTCCGTGAAGCGGTGCTCGCGTTTCTCGCCTTTCACGAGCGGCATT
>JBJOKF010000201.1:0-3711 GCA_046046235.1 Planctomycetota bacterium
TGTGGCATGGCGGCGCCGCGGCCGCGGTGCCTATACTCACGCCTAGTGCGTTCGTGCCGCGATCCCGCGGCGGCCGCTGACGGGGCGTAGCGCAGTTGGTAGCGCGCCTGGTTTGGGACCAGGAGGTCGAGAGTTCGAATCTCTCCGCCCCGATTGAAGCCGATGCCTTCCGCAGAGCGAGGGAAAAGACGAGCGGCTTGGTTGACCGCCGCAGGCCTTCCGCCTACATTTTGGTGACTCAAAAAAATATTTTTGAGCTCCCAAAAATAGCCGAGGCGCCCGGCATGCGAAATCGCTCTGGTTTCACGATGGTCGAGCTGCTGGTCGTGATCGCGATCATCGGCGGCCTGCTCGGACTCCTGCTGCCGGCCGTGCAGGCGGCCCGGGAGGCGTCCCGCCGCAGCCACTGCGGGAACAACCTGCGGCAAGTCGGCATCGCGATGCACTCGTTCCTCGATGCCCGCCGGCATTTTCCCGCGGGCTACCTCGCCGACACCGCCGCCGCCGGTCGTGACCCCAGCACGCTCGACGCTCCTCCCGGCACCGGTTGGGGGCTGGCGATCGCTCCCTGGCTCGAAGAGGCCGCCACGGCGTCGGCCTACTCGGCCACCCAGGGCGTGGCGGCCGCAGGGAATGCCGGCGTCGTCTCGCGACGATTGGCCACATTCCTCTGCCCGTCGGCCACCGGTCCGCGCGATCCCTTCGCCGCGCTCGACGCCGCCGGCGCGGCCCACTCGTCGGCAGCCGTCCTGGGCCGCAGTGACTACGTCGCCAACGCCGGCCATGAGGATCCCTGGGACGGTCCGCCCCTCGCCGACTGGCGCGGTCTGGCGAACGGCCCGCTCTTCCGCAACTCCCGTATGAGGCCGGCCGACGTGAGCGACGGGCTGTCGAGGACGGTGTTCGTCGGCGAGCACTCCCAGGCGCTCTGCCAGAAGACGTGGGCCGGCGTCGTCCCGGGAGCGGCCAGCCATCCCGCCGCGACGTTCCGACAGTCCGCCGGCGTTGAAGGGGCCGCCGCCCTGGTCCTCTCACACAGCGGACCGGCCGCCACGGAGCCGGGCGTGATCCACGCGCCAAATGATCCCGCCGCCCACTGCGACCAGATGTTCTCCGAACATCCAGCCGGCGCGAACGTACTCTTCGGAGACGGTTCCGCCAGGCTCGTGGCAGCCGCCGTCGACCGCGGCATCTGGGCTGCGGCCTGCAGCATCGCCGGCGGCGAGACAGCACCGGCTCCTTGACGCCCGCGGCGCCGACGGTGAGCGGTCTGTCGCGGTGCGATTGCGATATACTGTCGTGATTCGCGGCCGAGTCCCGTCTCGCCGCCGGCGGCCCACGGGGCCGGGCATCCCGGACGTCGTCTCGTCGCGAGACGCGGCCGGAATCAACCGCGACGCCTCCCCGCAGTCCGAAACCTTCCAGCTCACCGACGGCGACTGATGAACCAGAAAACACTCCTCGACCTCGCGAAGAAGCACGGCACGCCCTTGTTCGTCGTCGACCACGACGAGCTGCGGAAGAACTTCCGGCTCTTCCGCAAGCACTTCCCCCGCGTGCAGATCTACTACGCCGTGAAGGTCAACAGCGATCCCGCGATCGTGAAGACCTTCTACGAGCTCGGCGGCAGCTTCGACGTGGCGAGCATGCAGGAGTTTCACACGGTCCATGCCAACATCGCCAAGCTGCCGGCAAAGGAGCGGCAGGCCTTCATCTGGGACAAGATCATCTACGCCAATCCCATCAAACCGGTGGAGACGCTCGCCGAACTCGACAAATACAAGCCGCTGGTCACCTACGACAACCACGAGGAGGTGAAGAAGATCGCCAGGCATGCGCCGCACGCGGGCCTGGCGCTGCGGCTCCGCGTGCCCAACACCGGCTCGATGGTCGAGCTGTCGAGCAAGTTCGGGGCGCTGCCGGGCGAGGCGGTCGAACTGATCGCCTATGCCCACGAGCACGGCCTCACGGTCGAGGGGCTCTCCTTCCACGTGGGCAGCCAGTGCACGAACCCGGAGAACTACATCCAGGCGATCCACCTCTGCGCCAGCATCTTCGCCGAAGCCAAGTCGAAGGGCTTCAACCTCAAGCTGCTCGACATCGGCGGCGGCTTCCCGGCGGCCTACGACGCCTCGGTGCCCAAGTTTTCCAGCCTCGCCAAGAAGATCAATCACGAGATCGACCGGCTCTTTCCGCCGGAGATCGAGATCCTCGCCGAGCCGGGCCGCTTCCTCGTGGCCTCGGCGGGCTCGGCGGTCTCGAAGATCATCGGCAAGGCGTTCCGCAACGACAAGCTCTGCTACTACGTCGACGACGGCGTCTACCACACCTACTCCGGCGTGATCTTCGACCACTGCACCTACCACCTGAAGAGCTTCAAGAAGGGGGCCACGCAGATCTGCGCCGTCTTCGGCCCCACCTGCGACGCGCTCGACACGATCAGCCTGGCGGAGCAGCTGCCCGACCTGGAGATCGGTGACTACCTCTACAGCGAGAACATCGGCGCCTATTCCGCCGCCAGCTCCACCCACTTCAACGGCTTCCCGCCGGCGAAGGTGGTCCACGTCAACCAGTGACGTGAGGGCGGCGGCTGCTTCACGGCAAGGCTCGGCAGCTGCTTTACGGCAAGAAGGCTCGGCATCCTGCCGACCTTGCCTTGGCGAGCCTCCGCTCGCTGGCGCTGAGCCGGCCCTCCGGGCCTCGCGCTCTGGCTCTGGGCCGTCGTGGCGACAAGTTTTCAACTTGTCGTGCAGCAACCCGGATTCGACAAGTTGAAAACTTGTCGCCACCAAAGACCGGGGAGGCGAGGTGCCGTGCATGCCCCGAGAGCCGGCGTATGATGACGAGCGCAGCCAGGATGGCGAAGCGAAGTCAGCATCCGAGTGAGCGGAGGCCCGGAAGGCCGACGCGAACGTCCGGCGACGGGGCATGCACGGCACTTCGCCGGCGCGCCCCGGAAACCTACGGCCGCACCGCCTCGATGAGGTGGTAGTGCTTCACCTCCTCCCGCGCGACGTCGTTCCACGCCTGCGGCAGGTGCTCGAGATACCAAGTGGGCTGCTTCGTCACGACCAGCAGCGTTCCGCCCGGGGCGAGCGCCCGCCAGGCCGCCGACACGAAGAGTTCGGCGATGCGGAAGTCGCCGTAGTAGGGCGGATTGGCAAGCGCGAGATCGTAGGTGCCGGGATCGGGCACAGTGCCCTCGCACTCGAGGGCGACCGTGAGATTGCCCAGGCCGTTGCGGGCCGCCGAGGCGCGGGTGCAGGCCACGGCGCGGGCCGCCGAGTCGAAGGCGTGCACGTGCACGCTCTCGTCGCGGCCGGCCAGCCCCAGGGCGACGCATCCCGACCCGCAGCCGATGTCGACCACGCGGGTATCGGGGGCCAGATCGACCGCGTTGAGCAGGTGGCGGGCGGCCGGATCGATCCGCCGATGGGCGAATACGCCGGGGCGGGTGACGGCTGTGAGCAGACGGTCGCGGTCGCGAAACACGACCTCGCAGGAGAAGTCGCGGATCTTCGCGGGCTCGCGGGTCTTCTCCACGATATAGGCCACGGTCTCCGCGCCGGGGCGGACACGGACCGTCTCGCCCGTCTCGGCCAACTGCTCACGCAGCCAGTTGTCCCGCGGGTTGTCGATCGCCGCCACGAGTTGGCCGCCGATGGCCAGGTTCACGAGCGCGGCCTGCAGCAGCTCTCGCGACAGCTCCGC
>JBJOKF010000206.1:0-5121 GCA_046046235.1 Planctomycetota bacterium
CAGGAGCCGCCGTACGACCAGCGGCCCCCCGTGCAGCCGCCGATCTACCGCGTGCGGCATGAGCCGTCCGCCGAGCCGGGCGAGCTGATCTTTCCGGTCACCTTCACGGCCTGGGTGCCGCCCGGTGCGACGACGCTGCGGGGCGTGATCGTCCATCAGCATGGCTGCGGCCCGGGCTCCTGCGCGTCCGGCCTGACGGGCGCCTTCGACCTGCACTGGCAGGCGCTCGCCGCCAAGCATGGCTGCGCCCTCGTGGCGCCGGCGTACGAACAGCCCGACAAGGCGGAGTGCCAGATGTGGTGCGACCCGCGGAACGGCTCCGGCCTCGCCTTCCAGCGCGCGCTCGCCGAGATCGGGCAGCTCGCAGGCCATCCGGAACTCGCCTCGGTGCCATGGGCACTGTGGGGCCACAGCGGCGGCGGGCACTGGGCCGCGGGCATGGCGTTCCTGCATCCGAAACGCACGGTGGCGGTCTGGCTGCGTTCCGGCGTGCCTCTCTTCGAGGCCGATCCCAAACGCCCCGCCATCAAGCCGCACGCGCTGCCCGAGGCCGCGATCACCGTGCCGCTCATGTGCAACCCCGGCACGAAGGAGGGCGTCACGGTCACCGACAACAAGTTCAAGAGCGTATGGCCGGCCAACCAGGCGTTCTTCGCCGCGGTGCGGTCCCGCGGCGGATTGGTCGGCGTGGCGATCGATCCGCTCACGGCCCACGAATGCGGCAACCAGCGGTATCTCGCCATCCCCTGGCTCGACGCCTGCCTGACGGCCCGCCTGCCGGAGAAGCCCGGCGACCCGCTCCGGCCCATGCCCGCCGACACGGCCTGGCTCGCTCCGATCACCGGCGGCACCGCGGTGGCGGCCGGGCAGTTCAACGGCGACCCGCTCTCGATGGGCTGGCTGCCGAACGCGGCGGTCGCCCGACAATGGTCTGACTATGTGAAGGACACGAACGTCGTCGACACGACGCCGCCGCCCGCGCCGGAGAACCTCCGCATCGCGGGCCCGAAGCTCACGTGGGATGCCGTCGCCGATTTGGAAAGCGGCGTGGCCGGATTCGTGATCGAGCGGGACGGCAACCGCATCGCCACGCTGCCAGAAAAACCGCAGAACCCGTTCGGACGCCCGCTCTTTCAAAACCTGCTCTATAGCGACACACCCACGCAACCGCTCGCGCCGCTCGAGTTCACCGATTCGACCGCCCAGCCCGAGGCGGCCCACAGTTACCGCGTCATCGCCGTGAACACCGCCGGACTCGAGTCGCCGCCGAGCGCGGCGGCGACTTCGGCCAAGCCGTCGGCTGCGGAGCCGAAGCTGCCGCAACCCGTCGCCGGCTTGCTCGCCGAGCGGTGCCTGGAGTGCCATTCCAAAGACGCCGCCGAGGGCGGCCTCGACCTCACGGCCCTGCAGCCGGCCGGAACCGACACCGCCACCGACCGCCGCTGGGCCCGGATCATCGAACGGGTCGAGCGCGGCGAGATGCCGCCGGCTGGCACGGCGAGCCCGACGGAAAAAGAGCGGCAGGCCTTCGTCGCCGCCACCGGCGACTGGCTGCGGAAGGCGATCCACCGGCGCGATGCCGAAGAGGGCCGCGTCCGCGGCCGCCAATTGTCGCCCCGCGAGCTCGAACGGTCGCTGCACGCGATCCTCGGCATCGACATTCCCTTGGCCGGCATGATCCCCGGCGAGGGCCGGCCGGCGGAGTACTCGACCGTCGCCGAGCGGCAGACCGTCTCGCACCACCGTCTCGAGTCGCACCTGGCCGTCGTCGATGCCGCGCTCGACGAGGCCTTCCGCCGCGCGGGCCGCGCGGAACTGCCGCCGATGCGCGATCTGCCCGCGACGGCGCTCGTCCGCACGAACCCCGCCGCCCGCACCCGCGAGCCCGAGCTGCTCGACGGGAGCGCCGTGATCTGGTCGAACGGCATCACCTACTACGGCCGGCTGCCGGCGACGACCGCCCCCGAGGATGGGTGGTATCGCTTCCGGCTCACCGTCCGGGGGCTCAACCTTCCCGAGACGGGCGGCGTCTGGAGCACCGTGAGCACGGGGCTGTGCATCTCGAGCGCCCCGCTCCTCCAGCTTGTCACCACGTTCGAGGCGCAGGCCGAGCCGCGGGAGATCGCGTTCGAGGCCTGGCTGCCCAGGCGGCACATGCTGGAAATCCGCCCCGGCGACATCACGCTCAAGCAGGCGCGGTTCGCGGGGGGGCAGGTCGGTGCCGGCGAGGGCGCCCCGCAGCAGGTTCCCGGCATCGCCATGGAGCGGCTCGCGATCGAGCGGATCAACCGCGGGCCGAATGACGACGGCGTGCGTCTGCTGCTCGGCGGCGATCTGGCGTGGGAGAAGCAGGAGAAGACCGGCCGCCTGCGGCTCTCGTCGCGGCACCCGCGTGCGGATCTGGCGAGGCTCATCAAGGGCTTCGCCCACAGGGCCTTCCGCCGTCCCGTCACCGATGCTGAGATCGCCCCCATGGTGGCGCTGGCGATCGCCGTTTTGCAGGACCAAGAGGGCTTCGAAGCGGCCTTGCGAGCCGGCTACCGCGCCGTCCTCTGCTCGCCGCGATTCTTCTATCTCGCGGAGTCGCCGGGGCCGCTCGACGAGCATGCCAAGGCGGCGCGACTGTCGTATTTCCTCACCGGCGGCCCGCCCGACGCGGCGCTCGCCGCCCGGGCCGAAGCCGGCCGCCTCGGCGATTCGGCTGTGATCGTAGAAGAGGCCGACAGGTTGCTGAAAGGCCCTGGGCTGCGCCGCTTCGTCGACGACTTCTCGTCGGAGTGGCTCGATCTCGATCAGATCGATTTCACGGAGCCCGACCGCAAGCTGTATCGGGAGTTCGACATCGTCGTGCAGCAGTCGATGCTCGAGGAGACGCGGGCCTTCCTGGAGGACCTCTTCCGCCGTGATCGGCCCGTCGCCGAACTGATTGCCGCCGACGCCACGCATCTCAACAGCCGCCTCGCCCGCTACTATTCCATCGAGGGCGTGGCGGGCGACGAGCTGCGGCGGGTCGCCCTTTCGGCCGACACGCATCGCGGCGGCCTGCTCGCGCAGGGCGCGATCCTCAAAATCACGGCGAATGGCAGCACGACGTCGCCCGTCGTCCGCGGCGCCTGGGTGGCCGAACGGCTTCTGGGCACGGAGATTCCGCCACCGCCGTCGGGCGTGCCGGCGATCGAGCCCGACATCCGCGGCACGACGACGATCCGCCAGCAGCTCGCCAAGCACCGTGCCGACGCCGCCTGCGCGTCGTGCCATCGCCTCATGGATCCGATCGGCTTCGCGCTGGAAAACTTCGACCCGGCGGGCCAGTGGCGGAAGAGCTATCGGGTCGTCGACAGCACGGGCAAGCGGCGTTTTCCGCCGATCGACGCCGCCGACGTCCTGACGGACGGCTCCCGGTTTTCGAGTTTCGACGAGTTCCGCAGGGCGGTGGCGGGCCGGCCTGAGCAGCTGGCGCGAAACCTGGCGGGGCACATGGTCGTTTATGGTACGGGCGCCAGGCTCTCCTACGCGGACCGCGAGGCGATCACCGAGATCGTCCGGACGGCGGCGGGCCAGGGCTCCGGGCTGCGTGCGATCCTCCACGCCGTCGTCACGCATCCGATTTTCCTGAGCAAGTGACCGGACTCCTGCCGAAGAGCCTCGAATCCATGAACCGCGCCGTCCACTTCGACTTCCAGCGGACGCTCTGCCGCCGCACCGTCCTCCGCGGCGCCGGCGTGGCGCTGGCGATGCCCTGGCTGTCGGCGATGCACGCCGCCTTCGGGCGGACGGCAGCCACCCGTCCGCCCCGCCGGTTCGTGGCGATGTCGTTGAGCCTCGGCCTGGTGCCGGAAAACCTCAATCCGCAGCAGGTGGGAAGGGGGTACGAACCGTCGCCGTATCTCGTGCCGCTGCAGGACCTCCGTGACCGGTTCACGGTGATCTCCGGCACGTCGCATCCCGGGGTCTCGGGGGGGCATCGCGCGGAGGCGAGTCTGCTCACGGCCGCCCCGATGTCCGCGGCTGCCCAATCGCGAAACACGATCTCGATCGACCAGCTGTTGGCCAAGCACCTCGGCGGCGAGACCCGCTTCCCGTCGCTCGTGCTCGGCCTGTCGGGCACGAACAGCCCCTCCTACACCGAGACCGGCTCGATGATCCCGGCCGAGGACTCGCCGGCCCGGCTGTTCACGCGGCTCTTCGTCGCCGACTCGCCCGCCGATCGGGCCCGGCAGGTCAAGCGGGCCCGCGAGGGCCGCAGCATCATGGATCTCGTGGCCGACGACACCCGCGCCCTCGAGCGGCGGCTCGGCCCCGGCGACCGGCGTCGCCTCGACGCCTATCTGACGAGCGTCCGCGACCTCGAACGACGGCTCGAGGCGAGCCAGGCCTGGGCGACCCGGCCGAAGCCCGCAGTCGCCGCATCCAAGCCGGTCGACATCGGCAACCCGAACGATCTCCTCGGCCGGCAGCGGCTGATGAGCGACATGGTGCGGCTGGCGCTCGCCACCGACTCGACGCGTTTCGTCTCGCTGCATCTGGGCGGCGGCGGCGGTGTCGTGCCGATCGAGGGCGTCGACGAGGGCTACCACTCGCTCTCCCACCACGGTCTCGACGCCGAGAAGCTCGCGCAGTTGGCGATCGTCGAGGCCGAAATCATCCGCGCCTGGGGCGATTTTCTGCGGAGCCTCTATTCTGCCGACGAGGGAGGCGGCTCCGCGGCCGACGGCGGCACTCTGCTCGACCGCACGACGGTGCTGCTCACGAGCAACCTCGGCAATGCTTCGAGCCATGACAACCGCAACATGCCGGTGCTCCTCGCCGGCGGCGGCTTCCAGCATGGCAGCCACCTGGCGTTCGATCCGAAGGCGAATCACCCGCTGCCGAACGTGTTCCTGTCGGTGCTCCAAAGGACCGGGCTCGAGATCGACGCGTTCGCCACGTCGACGGGCCGCCTGCCAGGCCTCGAACTCGCCTGACAGGGATCCTCGGCCGGCTTACAGCCCTTCGGATCCCAATCGTGATTCGACCATGTCGGCCATATCGCGGGCCTGGTCCTCGAGTTCCTGCAGCAGTTCGAGGTCGTCGTCGTCGCTGGCCCGCCGGGCGAGATAGAGCAGGTAGTTGGCCTCGTTT
>JBJOKF010000107.1:0-9701 GCA_046046235.1 Planctomycetota bacterium
AGATGGCGAAGCAGCTGGAGTTCGTGCCGGAGGAACTGGAGGGCCTGGAGGCCTCGCTCTCCGATACCTACTTCTGCAACTTCTCGCTCTTCCAGTCGATGCCCGACAGCTGGGCCATCAAGCAGCTCTTTCCGGTGATGCCGATCCACCGGCTCGACGAGCGGCCGACGCACAACGCCGTCCTCGGCGACGTCACCTGCGATTCCGACGGCAAGATCGATCAGTTCATCGACCGTCGCGACGTCAAGCGGACGCTGCCGCTCCACGCTTACGGACACGAGCCCTACTACCTCGGGGCCTTCCTCATCGGCGCCTACCAGGAGATTCTCGGCGACCTGCACAACCTCTTTGGCGACACCAACGCGGTGCACGTGAGCACGGGAGATCGCGGCGAGGTGGTGGTCGATGCCGTGATCAAGGGTGACACCGTCCGCGAGGTGCTCGACTACGTCGAGTTCGACCCCAACCAGCTCGTGCAGCGGCTGCGGGCCTCGATCGAGGAGGCCGTCCGCGACGGCCGGATCTGCGACGGCCAGGCCGGGCGCTTCCTGCGGTTCTACGAGGAGGGGCTCGGCGGCTACACCTACCTGGAGGAGCCGGGCTGACCGCGGCGGCGGGACGACCGTCTCCGGCCCGCCTCCCGCGCAACGGCTCGCGCCCGCCCCCCCGGTCTCACTCATGCACCTCATCCGCGTCGGCGGCACCGCCCTCAACCAGACGCCGCTCGACTGGGACGGCAACCGGGATCGTATCCTCGCGGCCGTCGCCACGGCCCGCGAGCGGGGCGTCGCCGTGCTCTGCCTGCCCGAACTGTGCATCAGCGGCTACGGCTGCGAGGACGCCTTCCAGTCGCCGGGCGTGCAGCGGATGGCGTGGCGGGTTCTCGAGGAGATCGAGCCTCGGACGACGGGAATTGTCGTCGCGGTCGGCCTGCCGGTGCGGTTCGAGAGCGGCGTCTTCGACGCGGTCGCCGTTCTGGCAGACGGCCGGCTGGCAGGGCTCGTCTGCAAGCAGCACCTCGCCGGAGACGGCGTGCATTACGAGCCGCGGTGGTTCCGCCCGTGGCCCCGCGGCCGACGTGGCCTGCTGCATGCCAGCGGCCGGCAGGTGCCGATCGGCGACCTGCGGTTCGACTGCGGCGGCATCCGCATCGGCTTCGAGATCTGCGAAGACGCCTGGGCGGCCGACCGGCCGGGGGCGGCGCTGGCGGCCAGGGGGGTGGACCTGATCCTGAACCCGTCGGCGAGCCACTTCGCCTTCGGCAAGGACGAGATTCGCCGGCGGTTCGTGATGGAGGGAGCGCGGGCCTTCGGCGCGAGCTACGTCTACGCCAACATGCTCGGCAACGAGGCGGGCCGTGCGATCTACGACGGCGGCGTGATCATCGCGTCGGCGGGCAGGCTCGTGGCGGCGGGCCGCCGATTCGCGTTCGCCGACGAGGTCGGCACGGAAGCGGTGATCGATGTCGACGAGACCCGGCTGGCGCAGCCGCGGTTGGCGGGCGACGTCGCGTCGGCCGACGGCGGCGCCGATCAGGACCGGGTTGCGGTCGCCTTCGCGCCGCCCGAACTGCTCCCCGAGCGCGACGCGGCCGACGCCGATGCCCGGGCTCCGTGGGAGACGGGGCCGCACGTCAAAGAGGAAGAGTTCGCCCGCGCGGTCGCGCTGGGCCTGTTCGACTACCAGCGGAAGAGCCGCTGCCGCGGTTTCGTCGTCTCGGCCAGCGGCGGCGCCGACTCCTCGGCCGTGGCCTGCCTGGTGGCGCTCTCCATGCGGCTGGCGGCGGCGGAGATGCCGCTCGCGGCCGTGGCCTCCCGGCTGGGGCTGCCCGTCGAGGCGGCCGCGGGCAACGATCACGAGGCCGCCGTGCGCCGCCTCATCGGGGCGGGGCTGACGTGCGTCTACCAGGCGACGGCGCATTCCGGCCCGGTGACACTGGCGGCCGCCCGCGGACTGGCCGCAGCGCTCGGCGCCGAGTTTCACGAGTTCGACATCGAGGGCATCGTGGCCGGTTACCGCGACCTCGTGGCGCGGGCCGTCGGCCGGCCGCTCGACTGGCGGACCGACGACATCGCCTTGCAAAACATCCAGGCCCGCGCCCGCTCGCCGGGCGTCTGGATGCTCGCGAACTTGAAGGGCGCCCTCCTGATCTCGACGAGCAACCGCTCGGAGGCAGCCGTCGGTTATGCGACGATGGATGGCGACACCTCCGGCGGCATCGCGCCGGTCGCCGGCATCGACAAGGCCTACCTCCGCAAGTGGCTCGTCTGGCTCGAGCGGTCCGGGCCCGAGGGCATCGGGCCGGTGCCGGCGCTCGGGAAAGTCAACGTGCAGCCGCCGACCGCCGAACTCCGGCCGCCCGCGGCCGGGCAGACCGACGAGGCCGACCTGATGCCCTACGACGTGCTCGACGTCGCGGAGCGGTGTGCGATTCGCGACAAGCAGACGCCGCTCGAGACGTGGCGGCGGTTGCAGGTCGCCTTCCCGGCCCATGATCCGGCCTTGCTGGCGCACTGGACGGAGCGGTTCTACACGCTCTGGAGCCGCAACCAATGGAAGCGCGAGCGGTACGCGCCGTCCTTCCACCTGGATGACGAAAACCTCGATCCGAAGACCTGGTGCCGGTTCCCGATCCTCTCGGGCGGCTTCGCCCGCGAACTGGCCGAGTTGCGGGCCGCGGCCCGCGTTGACTTGGCAAGGTGAGCGGGTGCCGTCGGCGGACCGACCCCGCGCCGTCGGCGACCCGTGTCGTGGGCGGACGGTCACCGCGTCGGCACCACCGCCTCGAGCGGTTCGCCGCGGGAAAAATGCATCAGGTTGCGGACCGTCTGGGCGGCGATCGCCTCGAGGGCGTTTTGCGTGAAGAAGGCCTGATGGGCCGTGATCACGACGTTGGGGAACGTCAGCAGCCGGCTGAAGACGTCGTCGGTGATGATCGAGTTGCTCAGGTCCTCGAAGAAGAGCCCGGCTTCCTCCTCGTAGACGTCGAGCCCCAGGTGGCCGAGCTGGCCGCTCTTGAGCGCCGCGATGACGGCCGGTGTGTCGATCAGGCCACCGCGGCTGGTGTTGACGAGCATCGCGCCGCGCTTCATGCGGGCGAGCGCCCGGGCGTCGATCAGGTGCCGCGTGGATGGCGTGAGCGGGCAGTGGAGTGTGACGATGTCGGAGGCCGGGAAGAGCTCGTCGAGCGGGACGAACCGCACGCCGCGGGCCAGGAGCTCGTCCGGCGGCGACGGGTCGTGGGCGAGGACGTGGCAGCCGAACCCGCGGAAGATGTCGATCACGCAGCGGCCGATGCGACCGGCGCCCACGACGCCCACCGTGCGGCCGAAGAGGTCGAAGCCGAGCAGGCCGTCGAGCGAGAAGTTGCCCTCGCGAACCCGGTTGTAAGCCTTGTGCAGTTTGCGATCGAGAGAGAGCACGAGGCCCAGTGTGTGCTCCGCGACCGCGTGCGGGGAGTATTCCGGCACGCGGACGACCGGCAGCCCGAGGCGCGCCGCGGCCGCGAGGTCCACCTGGTTGAAGCCGGCACAGCGAAGCGTAATGAGGCGCACGCCGAGGTTGGCGAGGATGCCGAGCGTGTCGGCATCAAGTTCGTCGTTGACGAAGCAGTTGACGGCGTCGGCCCCCTCGGCGATCCGGGCGGTGTGCCGGTCGAGCCGCGGCTCGAGCCAGGTCCACTCGATCGGCAGGCTGGCCGAAGCGGCCGCGAGGCTGTCTCGGTCGTAGGGCTTCACGGAAAAGGCGGCGACACGCATGGGTGTGATCTTCACGGTGACTGAGAGAACGGGGGAATCGGCAGTTTACGCGGTGCGGAGAACCGTGCGGAAAGCGAGCGAAACCCCGGCCGGAACCGCTCTCGCCCGGCCGGGCGGCCGCTGCTATCGTCCCCACCCTTCCCAACGTCCCGCCCGGAGCGCTGCCCCGTGAGACCGTCCCGCCAGACCTTGTCGCTGCGGATCTGTCGCCCCTCGCGGATGCGGCCGCCGGCTGCGTGGGCGTGCGTCTGGAGCCTCCTCGTCGCCCTGCCCGCGGCCGCCGCGCCGCCGCAGTCGGGGCCCGCGCCAGCGCCGCAGCAGCCGCGGCCCTCTGCTGCGCACGTTCCGGCGCAGCCGGCCACCGCGCCCGCCCAGCAGGCACGTCCATCCGCCGCGGCGCAGCCACGTGTCGCCGCGGTGCCCGCGGCCGCCGCGCCGCAGCAGCCGCCTCCGCTTACGCCGGAGCAGCAGGCCGCGCTCGACCGGCTGCTCGCCGCCTGGGAGGCCCGCAACGCCGCCGTCACCACCTGGTCCTGCACGTTTCACAAGTGGGAATACAACGCCTGGAGCCCGGCCGACGCCAATGGTGAACGGCTGGCGTTTTCGGAAAGCAGCGGGGAGATCAAGTACGCGGCGCCCGACAAGGGGCTGTTTCGCGTCAAGGATGCGACCCAGTGGAATCCCGAGACACGCCGCTACGAGAAGCGGACCGGGGACTCCGGCGAGCACTGGGTCTGCAACGGCACGAGCATCTACGAGTTTCGACACGCCGAACGGCAGCTGCGCGAGACCCGCCTGCCGCCGGAGATGCAGGGCAAGGCGATCAGCGAAGGGCCGCTGCCCTTCGTCTTTGGCGCCAAGGCCGACACGCTCAAGAAACGGTACGTGATGCGGATCATCACGCCGCCCGGCGTCGCCGACCAGCTCTGGCTCGAGGCGCTGCCCCGCTACCAGGCCGACGCGGCCAACTTCTCCAAGGTGGAGCTGATCCTGCAGGCCCGGGAGCTGATGCCCTTCGCGATCCAAATCTACAAGCCGGGCGGCCAGGATCGCGATGTCTATCAGTTCGACCCGCGCACGAGCCTGATCGACAAGGGGCTCGATCTGATCCGCGACTTCTCGAAGCCGGTCACGCCGCTCGGCTACCGGTTCATCCTCGAAGATGCCGCGGGCGGCCCACCGGCGCGACCGGGCGGCTGAACGGCCAGCGGCGGGCGTGCCAGCCGCTGCTATAATCCGTCGCGTTCCCCCGCCGCCTTCGTTGCGAGGACGCGATGCCGCTTGTCGATCCCGACCATCCCCTGACGCAGCTGCTCGCCAGCGACCGACGATACAAGCTCGACGCCTACCTGTTCGTGCTCGAGGCTTTGGCCTACGGCCAGGAGCATCTCGGCATGGGGGCGGAGCCGCCGGCGGAGGACTTGGACGCCCCCACCGAAGCCACCGTTCGCGGCCGGGGCCGGCAACGGCGGCGGCAGCCGGAGCGGCACGTCAGCGGGCAGGAACTGTGCGAGGCGGCCCGCCGCTACGCCCTGCAGCAGTATGGGTATCTCGCGCCCACGGTGCTCGGCAGCTGGGGCGTGCAGCGCACCGCCGACTTCGGCGAGATCGTGTTCAACATGATCGAGATCGGCCAGATGCGCAAGACACGGCGTGACAAGCGGGAGGACTTCCATGACGTCTACGAGTTCAGCGACGCCTTCTCGCGCGACCTCGCCTTCGTCGTCCCCGATCCCGTCTGAGCCGGCCGGTCGGTGGGGCATGTGCCTCGCGATGGCGGCGCTGGAGGCGGCATGGCTCGGCGTGCTCGTCTGGATGGCGTGGGCCGCGTGACCTCGAGCGCGGGCGTGCCCGCCGCGCGCGCCCTCGGAGGGGGCATCGATGACGACATTCACCGCGCAGTTGCCCGCGGCCTGGATCGCGCTCGCCCCACTGGCGGCCTACTTGCTCTGGCTGGCCTGGGCGCATTTCCGCCGGCGGCCCCTGGCAGTCTCGGGGGCGTTCGACGCGGCGATCTTGGCGGCCGCGGTGTCGGGGCTGGCGTTCGTCGGGCCCCTCGCGCTCGTCATGCCCTCGACGGGCGGATCGCCGTGGAGTTGGCCCGTCGTGGCCTTGCTCTGCGTCCTGGCGGTGGCGGTCTGCGTGCTCGTCTCGCGACCCAGGCTCGTGATCTACAACATCACCGTCGAGCAGTTGCGGCCGCTCGTGGCCGAGGTCGTCTCGGCGATCGATCCCCAGGCCCGCTGGGCCGGCGAAAGCGCCGCGTTACCCGGGCGGGGCTTCCAGGTGCACATCGAGGGCAATGGCCCGCTGCGGGCCGTGAGCATCGTGAACGTGGGCGAGCGATCGAGCCCCGAGGGCTGGGGCGAGTTCACCCGGCGGCTACGCGGCGGGCTGCGCGGGCTGCGGGTGCGCCGCAGCCCGTGGGCCGCGGTCTTCGTCGGGCTCGGCCTGGCGGTGGCCGGAGTCGCGTTGGTCTCGACGTTCATGCCGGCATGGCGGCAGTCCGCGGCCGCTCCGCGGCGTGTTCGCGGCACGTCTCCCGCACCACCCTTTCCGCAGTCCCCGAGCGCCCCCGGAGCGAGCCATGCCCCTGAACGTCGACCTGTCAGCACATGAGATCACCGTGCCGGTGGTGGTTCGCAACGCCCCGCCCGCCCGGCTCTACGAAGACGCCATCACGCGGGAGCGGGCGGCGATCATGGCCAGCGGTGCCATCGCCATCCGCTCCGGCGCGAAGACGGGCCGCAGCCCCAAAGACAAGCACGTGGTCCGGGCGCCGGAATCGGAGGCGGACGTCTGGTGGGGGGCGGTCAATCATCCGATCGACGACCACACGTTTCTGCTCAACCGTCAGCGGGCGGTGGACTACCTCAATACCCGCGACCAGATCTACGTCTGTGACGGCTACGCGGGCTGGGATCCGGCCTCCAGGATCAAGGTCCGCGTCGTCTGTGCCCGCGCCTACCACGCGCTCTACATGCAGAACATGCTGATCCGGCCGACGCTCGACGAGCTCGACGCCTTCGGCACGCCCGACTACGTGATCTACAACGCCGGCCAGTTTCCCGCGAACGTCCTCACGGCGCAGATCGCCAGCCGTACGAGCATCGACCTCTCGCTCGAGCGGCGGGAGCAGGTGATCCTCGGCACGGAATACGCCGGCGAGATGAAGAAGGGCGTGTTCACGATGATGCACTGGCTCCTGCCCGCGCGGGGCGTGCTCTCGATGCACTGCTCGGCCAACGCGGCGGCCGGCGACGGCGGCGACGTGTCGCTTTTCTTCGGGCTGTCGGGCACCGGCAAGACCACGCTCTCGGCCGACCCGGCCCGCCGTCTGATCGGCGATGACGAGCACGGTTGGGGAGACGATGGCGTGTTCAACATCGAGGGGGGGTGCTACGCGAAGTGCATCCACCTCTCGGCCGAGAAGGAGCCGGAGATCCATCGGGCGATCCGGTTCGGCACCGTGCTCGAGAACGTCGTCTACGACCAGGCCACCCGCGAGGTCGACTTCGCCTCGAGCGCCATCACGGAGAATACGCGGGCTGCCTATCCGATCGAGTACATCGACAACGCGAAGGTGCCGTGCGTGGCGGGCCATCCACGGAACGTCATCTTCCTCACCTGCGACGCCTCGGGGGTGCTGCCGCCGGTGAGCAGGCTGAGCCACGCCCAGGCGATGTACCACTTCCTCTCCGGCTACACCGCCCGCGTGGCGGGCACCGAGATGGGGATCGTCGAGCCGCAGGTGGCCTTCTCGGCCTGCTTCAGCGCCGCGTTCCTCGTTCGCCACCCGGTCGTCTACACGCGGCTCCTGGCAGAGAAGCTCGCCCGCCACGGGGCCCGCGCCTGGCTCGTGAACACCGGCTGGATCGGGGGCGCCTACGGCGAGGGACGCCGCATCGACCTCGGAGCGACGCGGCGCATTATCGACGGCATCCACGCGGGCGCGCTGGAGACGGCGCCGGTCGCCCGCGACCCAGTCTTCGGCCTCGAGGCGGTCTTGCGCGTGCCGGGGGTTCCCGACGAGATGCTCGCCCCGTGGCGGGCCTGGCGGGACGAGGCCGCCTGGAACACGGCCGCCCGCGGGCTCGCCGCCCGGTTCCGCGAGCACTTCGCGGCCTACGCCGACCAGGCCGGGCCCGATGTCCGTGCCGCCGGCCCGGCCTGACGGCTTCTGGATGCGGCGCCCGGTCCTCCAAGAACGTCGGATACCGACTAGACTCTCTCTCGAGCGGCGGAGCCCATCCGCCCGACGTTTCCCGCATGCCCCCGGAGGTGGCGACCGATGACGTACAAGACGCTCCTGGTTCTCCTCGTGACCTGTGCAGGCTGTCTCCTCGCCGCGGTTGCCCGCGCCGAAGAGGCCTCGCCGCTCGCCGGCGAGATGAAAAAGATCGACGGCACGAAGGTCGACCTCGCCAGCTACAAGGGCAAGGTCGTGCTGGTCGTCAATGTCGCCAGCCGCTGCGGCTACACCCGTCAATACGCGGGCCTGCAGAAACTCTACGACACCTACAAGGACAAGGGGCTGGTCGTGCTGGGCTTCCCCGCCAACGAGTTCGGCGCGCAGGAGCCGGGCACAGACGGCGAGATCGCCTCATTCTGCTCGTCAAAGTACGGGGTGACGTTCGACATGTTCTCGAAGATCGTCGTGAAGGGCGCAGGCATTGCGCCGCTCTACAAGACGCTCACAGAGTCGGCGACGCCGCCGGGCGACGTGAAGTGGAACTTCGAGAAGTTCCTGATCGGCCGGGACGGCAAGATCGTGGGGCGCTACAAGTCGGCCGTCGAGCCGGACGATGCGGCGTTCACCCAGGCGATCGAGGCAGCTCTCGCCAAGGGCGCCTGATCTTCATCAGGCGGCTCGGGACGATGAGCCGTCACGGGCGGCGTTGATCGTGCGGCGGACGACCCAGGTGGGCCGGCCTTGCGATTCGCGGTAGGTGCGGACCACGTACTCGCCGACGATCGCCACCGCCGCCGTCTGCGCCGCCCCGATGAGGGCGGCCACAGCGACGATCGCCGCCAGCGATGCGCCGTCCCCGGTGGCGGGCCGCATCCAGGCGGCCCGAGTCGCGGTGGTCGCGGCACTGATCCCCACGGCGGCAAGCGTCGCCGCGGCGACCCAGGTCAGCCGCACCGGCGCGTCCGACGAGATGAAGAGCGCGTCGGCGGCGAGCATGATCAGTTTGCGGGCCGAGTATTTCGTCTCGCCGGCGGCGCGGGCATGGCGGTCATACCAGACCGGCTCGTGACGAAAGCCCGCCCAGGGCACGAGGCTCCGCAGATAGCGCCGCTTTTCCGGCAGCTGCCGGACCGCATCGACCACCGCGCGGTCGACGAGCTTGAAGTCGCCCGTGTCGACCGGGATGGGAAACGGGACGAGCCGGGCGAAGAGCCGGTGGAACAGGCTCGCGGTGACGAGCTTGAACCGCGTCTCACCGGCGCGGGCTCGTCGCCGACCGTAGGCCACGTCGGCGCCGCGGCGCCAGGCCCGCACCATCTCCGGGATCACCTCGGGCGGATCCTGCAAGTCGGCGTCGATGATCACCACCGCGTCGCCCCGGGCCTGGGCCAGTCCCGCCGACATCGCGGCCTGCTGCCCGAAGTTGCGCGACAGCTCGACGACCACCGCACGGCTGTCCCGGGCGGCGATCTCCTCGAGCCGCGCGAGCGTGGCGTCGCGGCTACCGTCGTCGACATACACGACCTCCAGGGCCATGCCGGTCGCGGCCACGGCCGCGACGAGACGGTCGTGCGTCGCCGCAACGACGGATTCCTCGTTGTGGCAGGGCACGACGATCGAGAGCAGTCCCCCTGGGCTGCGGCCCTCCCGCTGCCAGTGCGGTGTCGGGCAGGGCAGGACGTCGGGAGCGTGCGCGTCGGGTCGGCTCATCGGGTCATGGTCTCCGGGCTCGGGTTCCGGGTGGTCGCCTG
>JBJOKF010000061.1:0-12482 GCA_046046235.1 Planctomycetota bacterium
GAGCCCTCCCAGAGATCGCAGGCCAGCAGCCGGCCGCCGGCTTGGTCGCCCGCGCCCACGAGGAGCTTCATCGCCTCGGCCGCCTGGACGGCACCCACCACGAGCGCCGCCGGACCGATGATCCCGGCCGTGTCGCAGGTGGGCAGCGCCCCCGGCGCGGGCGGTTCCGGGATGAGGCACCGCAGGCAGGCGGTCTTGCCCGGCAGCACCGTCATCACACGGCCCTCCGCGCCGATCGCCCCGCCGTGCACCCAGGGAGTGCCCGTGCGGCAGCAGTGCTCGTTGACGAGAAACCGGGCCTCGAAGTTGTCGCTGCCGTCCACGACGACGTCGCTGCCGTCGAGCAGGGCCGCCACGTTCGCCGCCGTGAGGTCGGCGACGACCGGATGAATCATCGCGGCCGAGTTGATCCGTTCGAGGTGCCGCGCGGCCGCCGCGGCCTTCGGCAGTCCCGCGACGACGTCGGCTTCGTCGAAGAGCACCTGCCGCGGCAGATTCGAGAGTTCGGGCACGTCCCGATCGACGATCCGCAGGCGGCCGACGCCCGCACGCACGAGCGCCATTGCGACCACGCTGCCGAGCGCCCCGCAGCCCACGACCGTGACCTTGGCCGCAGCGAGCCGTGCCTGGCCCGCGGCGGCCACCGGGGCGTACCGCACCTGCCGTGAATACCGCTCCGCGTCGAAGTCTGCCATGCAGGTATGCTACCAGACGATGCAGCATGCTCCGGGGCCGCGCGCCTCCCTCGTGCCGCCTGCCGACAGCCCCTGCAGCCTGACAATCCCCGCCCGCCGCCCAGGACTGCCGCCATGTGCACCGCCCGCGCGATCGCCATCGCCCTGCTCCTCGCGCCGCTCATGGCTCGCGCCGCCGAACTCACGATTCACGCGCCGCTCGAGCATCAGGTCATCCAACGGTCGACCCCCGGCACCGGACTCGTCCGCATCCGCGCGGAACTGTCGGAGGCCTGCGCCGGTCCCGCCACACTCGAGGCACGGGTGCGGGAGGGCACGGATGAGCCGGCATGGCAGACGATCGGCAATGCGGTGAACGGCACCCAGGTCAGCGGGGCGTTCACGGCGCCCTCCGGAGGCTGGTGGGCGCTGGATGTGCGGATCATGCAAGACGGTCGGGAGTGGGCCCGGGGCAGCGTGCCTCACGTGGGCATCGGCGAGGTGTTCGTGGTCGCCGGCCAATCGAACTCGGCCAATCATGGAGAGGAGCGGCAGGAGACCATGACCGGTCGCGTCGCCTCGTTTGGCGGCACGGCTTGGCGGATCGCCCACGACCCGCAGCCCGGCGCCAGCGGCACGATGGGCAGCTTCATGCCGCCGCTCGGAGACGAACTCGTGCGCCGGCTGGGCGTGCCGGTCGGCTTCATCCCGTGTGGCATCGGGGCTACGAGTGTCCGCGAATGGCTGCCGAAGGCCGCGCGGTTTGCCGCCCCGCCCACGATCGAGACCCGGGTGGAGCGGCTGCCGGACGGCTCTTGGGCGAGCAAGGGCGAGGCCTATGCGCAGCTGGTGGCCCGCATGCGGGCGGCCAGCCCGTACGGCTTCCGCGCCGTGCTCTGGCACCAGGGGGAGAGTGACGCCCGCCAGAAGGATGCCTCCCGCACGCTGCCGGGCGACCTCTATCGACAGTATCTCGAAACGATCATCCTCGATTCGCGGCGCGATGCCGGCTGGAACGTGCCCTGGTTCGTCGCGCAGGCGAGCTACCACGGCCCGGGCGACGAGGGGAGCGACGAGATCCGCGCCGCCCAGGCCGCCACCTGGAAAGACGGCCTGGCCCTCGCCGGGCCCGACAGCGACGCGCTCGTGGGCGAACTCCGCGAGCGGAATGGCCAGGGCGTCCACTTCAGCGGCCCGGGCCTCCGGGCACATGCCGTGAAGTGGGCCGAGAAGATTCTTCCCTGGATCGAGTCGGCATGGACCGCGCCGCGGACCGTGGATGACGGCACCGAATGGTCCACGTTCGAGCAGTTGCCCGAGTGCCATTCAATCGGCTGGGTGAGCCGCCATGTGCGGTCGCGAAACGCGGCCGGCTGGGATGGCGTGCTCGACGAGGCCAAGTGGGGCACACCCGCGCCGGAGCAGGTGCTGGCCCGCAACTGGGATTGGGGTGTCACCGACGCGCAGTGGGCGGAAGCCGTCGCGGCGCGGGGGGAGGGCCGCCGCGAGGAGGTGCGATTCGACTTGTGGGTGCCCGCCGGCTGCGACATGGTCCGCGGTGTCGTCGTGATTTCGGGCCATGGCAGCGGAACCGGCCTCTTCAAGCGGCCCGATCTGCGGGCGATCGCCCGCGAGATGCGGCTCGCGTTGTTCACGTTCCTCGGCAACCCGCTGCAGCGTGGCTTCTGGCCACGACGGCTGCTCTTCGATCGGCTCGCCGTGTTCGGTGACCGCGCAGGCCATCCCGAAATCGCGCATGCGCCGCTTTTCCTCTATGGCCACTCCAACGGCACCGGGTTCTCGGGCCTGTTCGCCGCCGCCGCGCCCGACCGCGTCTGGGGCTGGGTATCGATGCGTCCGGGAGTCACCTTTCAGGTCTATCAGCCCGCGGCGGCCCCGGTGCCCGGCCTCGTGATCTTCGGCGAGAAGGATCCGTTCTTCGAGCGGCCCTCTCGCGCGGAGAACCTTGCCGTCGTGCCAACGGTTCGCCGCAAGCATGGTGCCCTCTGGAACGTCGCCGTCGAGCCGCAGGGCGGCCACGGGCCGAGCGAGCACACATGGCCGCTGGTCTACGCGTTCCTGCGCTCCTCGTTCGCGGCCCGCGTGCCTTCCGACGTCGATCCGCGGCGGGGGCCGGTGCAGCTCGTCTCGCCCCCGCTCGAGAGCGGCCACCTCGGCACGAACTGGGATCTCGGGCAGGGCGGCTTCCAGACGCTTCCGGTCGCAGGCTTCCGCGCGTATTCCGGTGACAAGGCGACCGCTTCCTGGTTTCCCGACATGGTCTACGCCGCCGAATGGCAGACCTTCCACCGCGACGACCAGGTGCCGCAGCGTGATTCGGCGGCCGGGGCTGACGGCCTGAGCGGGCCTGCCGTTGCACTCGCACCGCCACCCGAGGTGATCGCTTGGAAGCAGCTCAACAAGCAGCCGCTGAGCGTCGCCGGGCACGCGGGATTCGTGGTCGTGCCCGAGAAGCCTGCGTCGGGCCGCCCGTGGATCTGGCGGACGTCCTTTCCGGGGTTTCATGCGGAGGTCGACGAGATGCTCGTTCGCGAAGGCTTCCACGTCGCCCATGTGGACGTTGTCTCCATGCTCGGGGCGGACGCCGCGCTCGAGGTCATGGACGCCTTCTACGACCGGGTGCGCGCCGATCATGGCCTCGCGGAAAGGCCCGCCCTCGAGGCCGTCAGCCGCGGCGGCCTGCACGCCTACCGCTACGCGGCCCGCCGACCCGGCCGCATCGCCTGCATCTTCGCCGACACGCCCGTCATGGACCTGAAGAGCTGGCCGCTGGCCGCCAAGGCGGCGCCACAGATCCGGGACGCGATGACGTTTTACGGCTTCCCGTCGGAGGACAGCCTGCGGCAGTTCCGCGGCAATCCGCTTGACCTTCTCGAGCCGGTCGCGGCTGCACGAATCCCGCTTCGCCACGTGATCAGCCTCACCGACAAGATCGTGCCCCCCGAGGACAACACGCTCGAGGCCCAGCGTCGGCTCCGCCGCCTGGGCTGGGACATCGACGTGGTCGTCGTCGCCGATCCCGAAGAACGGCTGCAGGGGCACCACTTCAACGTGCCGGCCGCCGATATCGAGCGTTCGGTGGCCTTCATCAAGAAGCATGCTGCCGCGGATCGACCAGACCGCTGACTCCGACTGTCATGGGAACCGCGTGCGGACGATCGCTCGGCCCGTCGCGCCGCCCTTGTCAGACGACGACCACGTCGTTCTCGAGCCGGCCGATACCGCTGACGGTGATCGTCACGCGATCACCGGCGGCCAGCGTGAACGACTCGTCCGGCACCACACCGGTGCCGGTGAGGAGCACGGCTCCGTGCGGGAACGTCTGCGAACGCCGCAGGTGCCCGATCAGGTCGGCGAACGTCCGCTTGATCTGGTCGATGCGGGTCTCGCCCGAGAAGACGGTCTCGCCTTTCCGCGCGATCGCGACCCCGATCGTCCAGCGGCGGATCGCCTGTTCGTCCGTCTCGAGCACGATCCAGGGGCCAAGGCCGCAAGAACGGTCGTAGACCTTGGCCTGCGGGAGGTAGAGCAGGTTTTCCCCCTCGATGTCGCGCGAGCTCATGTCGTTGCCGATCGTGCAGCCCACGTGACGGCCGCGGGCGTCGAGCACGAGCGCGAGCTCCGGCTCGGGCACGTTCCAGCGGGCGTCGGCCCGGATGCCGACGGCGTCGCCGGTGCCGACCGCCTTCTCGCCGAGGGCCTTGAAGAAGATCTCCGGCCGGGCGGCCTCGTAGACGCGATCGTAGGCGGTCGCGCTGAAGTCCGATTCCTCCATGCGGGCGGTCTTGCTGCGGAGATAGGTCACCCCGGCGGCCCAGACCTCCTGCCGCTCGACCGGCGCCAGAAGCCGCACGTCGGCCAGCGGGTGCTCCTTGTCTGTCCGCTCCCGAGCGGCCCGCGCCGCACTCGCCGGGCTTTCGGCGTCGAGGATGTCGGCGAGCACGACGATGCCGGCGGAGGACAGATCGACGACACGATCCCCGACGACGGCGCCGATCCTGGCCGGAGCGTGGTCGCCGCCGCACGTGAATCGACAAAGCGTCTCGAGCCGGGAAGCATCCATGGGCAGCGTCTCCATCCACACTATATTGGGCCACCGGCGCGGCCTCAACGCGCGCGTTCCCCCGGGCACCCAGGCCGTTACCGCGCAGCCAGCGTCGTCAGGAGGCTCGGTCGATCATGCAGCGGAACCTCGATCCCGCGCGAAGCGAGAGCGACGCGCTCGGCCCTGACGATCCGGCGATCTATGCCATCGCCACGACCGCGGCGGGCGCGTCGGGCAGCCTGCCCCTCACCGACCGCATGCTGCGGGAGAGCCCCAGCGGCGATCTGTTCGGGCTCTCGCAGAATGTCGGCATGGGCTGGTCGCCAGGGCAGGCGGCCGACGCCCAGTATCTGATCCTCTCGACACAGGGCGGCGTGCGGGCGCCGGACGGCGCGCCCGTGGCGCTCGGCTACCACACGGGCCACTGGGAGATCGGGCTGCTCGTGCAGGCGGCCGCCGAGGAACTGCGTCGGCTCGGCGCGATTCCCTTCGCCGGCTTCTGCTCCGATCCCTGCGACGGCCGCACGCAGGGCACGACGGGGATGTTCGACAGCCTGCCCTACCGCAACGACGCGGCGGTCGTGCTCAGGCGGCTGGCCCGGTCGCTGCCGCTGCGGCGGGGCGTGCTCGGCATCGCCACCTGCGACAAGGGGCTGCCGGCGATGCTGATGGCGGTGGCCGGCCTCGGCGACCTTCCCGGCGTGGTCGTGCCGGGCGGTGTCACGCTGCCGCCGACGGTCGGCGAGGACGCCGGCGCGATCCAGACGATCGGCACCCGTTACGTCCACGGCCGGCTCTCGCTCGAGGAGGCTGCCGACCTCGGTTGCCGGGCGTGTGCCTCGCCCGGCGGCGGCTGTCAGTTTCTCGGCACGGCCGCCACGGCGCAGGTCGTGGGAGAGGCGCTCGGCCTGTCGCTGCCGCACGCGGCGCTCGCCCCGAGCGGCCAGCCGGTGTGGCGGGACCTGGCGGTGCGATCGGCCCGGGCGGTGGTGGCCTTGGCCGCGGCCGGCCGCCGGACCCGCGACATCCTCACCCCCGCGAGCATCGCCAACGCGATGACGGTGCATGCCGCCTTCGGCGGCTCGACGAATCTGCTCCTCCACATTCCGGCGATCGCCCATGCCGCGGGGCTGCCGGCGCCCACGGTGGACGACTGGATCGCCGTCAACAGGCGCACGCCGCGGCTGGTGAGCGTGCTCCCCAACGGCCCGATCCACCACCCCACGGTCCGCGTCTTCCTGGCGGGCGGCGTGCCGGAGGTGATGCTCCATCTCGACCGGCTGGGCCTCCTCGACGCGAGCGCGCGCACCGTGTCGGGGCTGTCGCTCGGCGATCAGCTCGCGTGGTGGGAAAAGAGCGACCGGCGGCGGCGGTTCCGCGCGTTGCTCCGTTCGCTCGACGGCGTCGATCCCGACGACGTCATCCTGCCGCCCGACCGCGCCCGGGCCCGGGGCCTGCGGGGCACGATGGCCTTCGTTCGCGGGTCGCTCGCCCCGGAGGGGGCCGTGGTGAAGGCGACCGCCATCGATCCACGCGTGGTGGATGCCGACGGCATCTATCGCCATGTCGGCCCGGCCCGCGTCTTCACGAGCGAGAAGGCGGCGATGGCGGCGATCAAGGCGGGCCGGATCGAGGCGGGAGACGTGCTCGTGCTCGCGGGCGTCGGGCCACTGGGCACCGGCATGGAGGAGACTTACCAGGTCACCGGCGCCGTCAAGCAGTTGCCGCACGGGAGCCGGGTGGCGATCCTCACCGACGCCCGGTTTTCAGGCGTCTCGACCGGCGCCTGCATCGGCCACGTCGCGCCGGAGGGGCTGGCGGGCGGGCCGATCGGCAGGCTCGTCGACGGCGATCGGATCGGCATCACGATCGATCCGGCCGCAGCGACGGGCCGGGTCGAACTGGTCGGCCATGGCGATCGCGCGTTCACTCCCGACGAGGCGGCAGCGGAGCTGGCGAGTCGGCCGTCGCGGCCCGATCTCGCCGCCGACCCGCAGCTCCCGGACGACACGCGGCTGTGGGCCGTCCTGCAGCAGGCCAGCGGCGGCACATGGGCCGGCTGCGTCCACGACACCGCCCGGATCGCCCGCGCGTTGGGCCCTCGTTCGAGTGGTTGTGATGAAGCGGCATCCGCGGTGTCGCTCTACGAGCGGCACGAATCGCAAACATAGCCCGCCCAATCCCAACCCGTCCCCGCCGAGCCCGCCGCGCAGCCCCAGGCGGCGAGGTCGGCCTGGAGGCCGTCACACATCCGCCGCACTGTCGCCACGTCGCTGCCTTGCTCCGCTGGCGCGACCGCGACGGCCCGCCGTGCCACGAGCGGCAGCGCCGGCGCCCCCGTCCGCCACGCCGCATGCGGGAGGCCGTCCTGCGGCAGATCGACCAACAGGCAGTCGACGCGCTGGCTCACATCCGCCGGCAGTGCCGTCGGCGATTCGAGACCGTCCACTTCGGCGGCCACGAGCAGCGGCGCGTGCTTCGGCCGAACCGCCGCGAGCACCGCATGCCCCCGCGCGAGCACTCCCTCGCGCGGCACGACGACGAGCCCCACGCTCGGATGCAACGCCCAGCGGGCGATCGCCTGCGCGGCCGACCCCGCATCCGCAGCAGCAGCCAGCCGCGCGATGATCGCCACGCCCGCACGGTCGGCGGCCGCGCAGACCTCGTCCGTCGGGTCGTCGATCGCCGCCGCCGCGTGCGCAGACCGAAACGCCGCCGGATCGAAATCGCCCCTCGGGCAAGCGACGCCCCGCGGCACCCAGCGCCGGCCCTCGAGCCAGAACGACCGGCCGCGCACGCCCAGCCGCCGCAGTCCGATCAGCCGCTCGATCGTCGCGATCACGGCGTCGTCCCCCTCTGGCCGGATCTCGGCCGAAAGCCGATACAGATTCGGCAGTTCCGGCGACCAGTAGGCCGGCTCGGTGAACAGCGCCCGTGCCGCCGCCAGGTCGGGCCGCGAGATCTCCGGCATGCCGACGAGCCGCACGGTCGTCGGCAGCGTCACGTCGCGGCCCCGGATCGGACCCGCGAGCGTGCCCGAGAGCCGCAGCCCACCCGCCGCAGCCGGCCCCTCGCGGCGGACCACGACGCCGATCTCGGCCCGCATCTCATCGGCCCGGCCAGACTGGATCACCAGCCGCCAGCCTTCCCGCGCGGACTGGGCGGCCGCCGGCGGCCGCCCGCCCGAACCATCCCCGGCGGGCTTCATGAGGCCGCACCGCTCCCGAACCGCTGCAGGGCCAGCTCCTTGAGATGGCGCAGGTCGAGCTTCCCCGAGCCGAGCATCGGCAGCTCCGCGATCTCGGCGAAGCTGTCGGCCGACGGCACCCAGAGCTTGGGCAGCCCGCGCCTAAGCAGCTCCTGCACGATCTCCTCGGGCGACCGCGCCACCGGCAGGTGAAACACGATCAGCCGCTCCCCCTTGGCCACGTCGGGCACCGCCGTCACCACGGCCGCGAGGTCCCCCTCGGCGACACCGACCGCCTCGTTGACCGCCTCCTCGATCGTGAGGTGCGGCACCATCTCGCCACCGATCTTCGAGAAACGGCTCTCCCGGCCGGTGATCGTGATGAAGCCCTCAGCGTCGAGCCGGGCGACGTCGCCGGTGCAGTACCAGCCATCCTGCACGACCTTCGCCGTGAGGTCGGGGCGGTCGAGATAGCCTTGCATCACGTTCGGCCCGGCGATCCAGAGCAGGCCCTCCTCGCCCACGGGCAGCTCCCTGCCGGTCTCGCGCTCGGTGATCCGCGCCCTGCAGCCGAGGATCGGCTGGCCGACCGTGCCCTCGCGGGCGTCGACGGGCCGACCGGGCACATGCCGGGCCGGCGGCACGTTCGCCGCCACGAGCGGAGCGAGCTCCGTCGCCCCGTAGGCCTCGCTCGGCCGCACGCCGAACCGCTTCTCGAAGGCGTCGCAGACCTCCTTCGGCAGCTTCTCGGCGGCGCCGAAAACCGCCTCGAGCGTGGAGAAGTCCTCGGGGGGCGTGCGCCGCGTGTAGATCCGCAGAAAGGTCGGCGTCGCCATCAGGATCGTCGCGTGGTGCTCGCGGGCGAGGCGGCCCACGACCTGCGCGTCGCGCGGGTCGGTGTGGTAGACGACCGCCGGCTCCAGCGTCAGCGGCGTCCAGAGCGTCGTCGTGTAGCCGTAGGAATGGAAGAAGGGGAGCACGCCGAGCGCCACGTCCGCCGGCGAGAGATGAAGCATGGCGTCGATCGCCCGCACGTTCGAGCCGACGTTCTCCTGCGTGAGCACGACCCCCTTCGGATCGCCCGTCGAGCCCGACGTGAAGATGACGGTGAGCACGTCGTCGGGCCGGATGCGGTCGAGCCCGAGCCAGCGCTCCAGCAGCCCCACCGGAGCGACGGCCCCCTGCAAATACGCCAGCGCCTTGTCCACGGGCGAGAGCTTCTTCCGCAGGTCGCCCGCGTCGAGCAGCTTCGCGCCGACGTCGAGCTTGACGCGGCTCAAGAAGGCGGGGCTCGAGATCACGTGCCGCAGCCCGGCCCGCTCGATACAGAGATCGAGGATCGCCTGGGAAGACGTGTAGTTGAGGTTCACCGCCACGCGGCCCGAGAGCGCCAGCGCCGCGTTGACGATCGCCCCGCCCGCCGTCGGCGGCAGGAGCACGCCGACCATCTTCTCGTCGGCGGCGATCTCACGGTCGAGCACCCGCTTGGCGGCGAGGATGCGGACGAGCAAGTCCCTGCCGCCGAGCCGGGTGCCGAGCGAGTCGGCCATCTTGAGCCGGCCACCGGCGGTGCGGCAGGCCCGCAGCATCCGCCGCTGCAGCACGAGCGGCGCGTCCTGGGAGGCGGTCATGGGTGGTCCTGCCGGGGGACGGGACGGGTTCGTTGCCCGTTCCTCGGCAGGCATTAGAATCGGCCCCGCCCGGGCTGACCAGTTCGGCCGCCGTTCGCGCCGCCCCCACGGCCCTCCCCTTTCACGCCGTCCGGCGACAGCCCCGGCCACACCATGCCCCGCTACCAGCCGTCCCGCATCGAACCGAAGTGGCAGGAGTGGTGGGACGGCCACGCGACGTTCGCCACGCCGCGGCTCCCGACGGGCCGCAAGACGTACGTGCTCGACATGTTCCCGTACCCCAGCGGCGACGGGCTGCACGTCGGGCATCCCGAGGGCTACACCGCCACCGACATCGTGGCCCGGTTCGAGCGGATGCGGGGCACGAGCGTCATGCACCCGATGGGGTTCGACGCCTTCGGCTTGCCCGCCGAGGAGCACGCGATCCGCACCGGCACGCCGCCCCGGGAGAGCACCGAGCGGAACATCGAGACGTTCCGCCGCCAGCTCAAGATGCTCGGCTTCAGCTACGACTGGAAGCGGAGCCTGGCGACCACCGATCCCGAGTATGTCCGCTGGACGCAGTGGATCTTCCTGGTGCTGTTCGACACCTGGTTCGATCCCGCGACCGAGAAGGGCCGGCCGATCGCCGAGCTGCCGATTCCCGCCGAAGTGGCCGCCCAGGGCGACCGGGCGATCGCCGCCTACCGCGACCAGCACCGGCTCGCCTACCAGTCGGAAGCCCCGGTGAACTGGTGCCCGGCGCTCGGCACCGTCCTCGCCAACGAGGAAGTGATCGGCGGCGTGAGCGAACGCGGCGGCCACCCCGTGGTGCGGATCCCGCTGCGGCAGTGGATGCTGAGGATCACGGCGTATGCCGACCGACTCGACAGCGAACTCGACGCGCTCGACTGGCCCGCGAGCATCAAGAAATTGCAGCGCGACTGGATCGGCCGCAGCACCGGGGCCGAGGTCGACTTCTTCCTGCCGCCGCCCGGAACGCCAGCCGCGGATGCAGAGACCGCCTTCGAGGCCTGGAAGCGGTCTCGCGCCGCGACCGGATTCCTGGCGCAGCCCGGCGCCGACGCCCTGAGGATTTACACGACCCGGCCCGACACGCTCTACGGCGTGACCTACATGGTGATCGCGCCGGAGCATCCGCTCGTCGACGCGCTCACGACCGCCGCGCAGGCTCCGGCGATCCGCGACTACCGCGAGGCGGCCGCGCGAAAGAGCGACCTCGATCGCACCGACCTGGCCCGCGAGAAGACCGGCGTGTTCACCGGTTCGTGCGTTGTGCACCCGCTTTCCGGCCGCCCGATCCCGGTCTGGGTCGCCGACTACGTCCTCGCCACCTACGGCACCGGCGCGATCATGGCGGTGCCCGCCCACGACGACCGCGACTGCGCCTTCGCCGGCACTTTCGGCCTGGAGAAGATCACCGTCGTGGCGGCTCCAGAGGGAGCCCCTCCCGACAACGGCCTCTTCACCGGCGACGGCGTCGCCGTGGCCTCGGGCCCCTACACCGGCCTCGACACACGCACCTTCATCGCCCGGGTGGCGGCCGATCTCGAAGCTGCCGGCCTGGGGCGGGCCGCCGTCAACTACAAGCTCCGCGACTGGCTCTTCAGCCGCCAGCGGTTCTGGGGCGAGCCCTTCCCGATCCTGCACGAACTCGACGCCGACGGCCGGCCGACCGGCGCGATCCGTGCCGTCGAGGAGACCGAGCTCCCGGTGAGCCTCCCCCACCTCACCGACTTCAAGCCCGGCGACACGCCCGACCCGCCGCTGTCGCGGTCGCCGGCCGACTGGCTCTACGTCGAACGTGACGGCAAGCGGTACCGGCGCGAGACCAACACCATGCCGCAGTGGGCCGGCTCCTGCTGGTACTACCTGCGGTTCCTGGACCCGACCAACGCCGACCGGTTCGTGGCCGCCGACATCGAGCGGGCCTGGATGCCGGTCGATCTCTACGTGGGTGGCGCCGAGCACGCCGTGCTCCACCTGCTCTACGCCCGGTTCTGGCACAAGGTGCTCCACGACCGGGGCCACGTCTCGCACCCCGAGCCGTTCGGCCGACTCGTGAACCAGGGCATGATCCTCGGCGAGATGGAGTTCACCGGCTATCGCAGTGGCAAAGGGGGCTGGGTGACGGCGGGGCAACACTCTGCCGCCGATTCGCCGGTCCGCGTCGCTGCCGACCAGGTCGAAAAGCAGGGAGAGCACTTCGTCCTCCGCGACGCGCCGAAGATCCGCGTCGAGAGCCGGGCCTACAAGATGTCGAAGAGCCGCGGCAACGTCGTGAACCCCGACCAGGTGGTCCGCGACCACGGTGCCGACAGCTTGAGGCTCTACGAGATGTTCATGGGCCCGCTCGAGGCCACGAAGCCCTGGAGCACGGCCGGCGTGGGCGGCGTCCGTGGCTTCCTCGACCGTTGCTGGCGGCTCGTGGTGGACGAGCGGGCCGACGCGATCACGCTCGCGCCGCAGGTGGTCGACGACGCGCCGTCCGACGACCAGCTCCGCGAGTTGCATCGCACGATCGACAAGGTCACCCGCGACATCCAGGCCCTCTCGTTCAACACGGCGATCGCGCGGATGATGGAGTTCGTCAACTTCTGCACGCCGCTTGAACGGCGGCCGCGGGCGATTCTCGAGCCGTTCGTGACGATCCTCGCCCCGTTCGCCCCGCATCTGGCCGAGGAGTTGTGGGAGATTCTCGGGCGGCCGGCCCCCGTGTCGCTGGCGCCCTGGCCGGCCGTCGAAGACCGGTGGCTGCATGACGACACGGTCGAGATCCCGGTGCAGGTGCAGGGCAAGCTGCGGGCCCGCGTCATGGTGCCGGCCGACGCCGACGCGGACGCGATGCAGGCCGCCGCGGCCGCCGACCCGCGGGTCGCGGAACTGCTCGCCGGCAAGACGGTCGTCAAGGTCGTCGCCGTGCC
>JBJOKF010000085.1:0-4377 GCA_046046235.1 Planctomycetota bacterium
TGCACGGCCGCCGCATGCACCGCGGGAACCGCCGCGAGGCCGACCGCCACCAGCGCGATCCGCCGCGGGACCTGCGCACCGCGGCCGGCGTCCTCGGGTGCGTCGGCCTCCCCCAGCCAGCGACCGCAGGCGACGATGTCGTCGGCCTGCATGCCCACGAGCGACCGGCCGAGCAGGTAGGCCAAATAGAAGTCTTGGCCGTTCGGCCCATGCCGCGCGACGTCGAAATACTGCTGCGCCGCGGGCCGCGTGCCGCCCATGCCCCGCGGATCGACCGCGAGCACCTGCCGGCCTTCGGCGACGATTTTGCCGATCGCAGCCGCGGCGCCGCTGAGGCCGTCGCCGGTGACGAAGACGACGTCGCGCGGCTCGGCGTCGGATGCTGGGCCGATCGCGGCGGGCGTCCACAGTTCAGCGGGGAGCACGACACCCGGCTCGGTCTCGATGTCGAGCCGCTCGACGCGCCCGTCGCCTTCGTTGCGGGCGCTCACGACCGTCACCCGCGCCGCCGCCGCGGCCGCGTCCGCCGGCCGCATACCGCTTCGCGAGCGGGCCCGCTCGCGAAGCAGGTCGGGAGGTAGCCCGGCACCGCGGGCCTCTGCGAGTCGCCTCGCCTCCGCGGCGGCGAGATCCACGAAGCTCCGGGCGCCAGGAAGCTCGAGCACCGATCCCTGCGGCAGGCAGGCCATCTCGGCGACCGATAGCACCTCGAGCCCCGGCGGCTCCGCGACGACCTGATCCCGATCCGCCAGCCACCGGAGCAGGAACCGGCAGGCCGCCTCGCGGAGCGGCTGCACGAAGCCATGCTTGGCGTCGGCCTCGGCCATCGCCAGCCGGTCGCCTGCGGCGAAGAGTTCGTACACCCGCCGGGCATCGGCCACGGTGCGCCGCGTGTCGGCGATGTCGAAAAAGTCCTGCGTGGCCGCGCAGACAAGCGTGGGCCGCGGCGACCGCATGATGATAAAGTCGGCATGGTCCATGCCGAAGGCGAGCTGCCCGAAGATGTTCTGCTCCGCATCCTGCGGCCCGATCGTCCGCGGCAGCCGGCCCTGGAGGCTCGCGAGATAGCAGGACACCGCCGCCGCGGAGACGCGATCATCAAGCGCCATCAGATACGCCGTCTGCGTGCCGCCCCCGCTGTTGCCCATGCAGCCGAGGCGGTCGCCACGAATGTCGGCACGCGACGCAAGGTAGTCGAGCCCTCGGATGCCATCCCACACCATCCAGCCGGCGAGATTGCGGCCCAGCGGGATCAAAGCGGCGCCCAGTGCCGTATGCTCGCGGGTGCACTGCGGGCAGGCGGGATTTCCACGGGCATCGACGATCTGCCGTCGTTCACCCTGGCCCACCGGGTCGAAGAGCAGGGCGGCGATGCCGTTGGTGGCGAGCAGGGCCGCCGCCCGCTGGTAGGAGTCGTGCGCCTTGCCGACTTCGGCGTGCCCGCACGCGACGAGCACGGCCGGCCACGGCGACGGGAACCGGCCGGCATCGGGCAGAAACAGTCCTGCGGTCACGAAGACGCCCGGCTGGCTCGTATAGACGATCTTCTCGACGGCATAGCCGTCCTTCTCCACGCGGCCGGTCACCCGCGGGTCGAGCGGCACGCGGTCGGGGAACGGGCCGATCGCTTCGCGGAACGCGGCGGCGAGCCGTGTCTGCCGCGCGGTGACATCGGCCGGGCCGGCAAGCGCATCGACCCCGACCCGCCAGCGGCCTGCGGCCTCGTCGATCTTCTCGAGCAGAAACGTCCGCACCACATCGGGCCGCACGGCGGTCGAGGCGGCGGCCGGCGGCGGAGCCGCCTCGGACACGGTCGGCGTGGCCCCAGGAAGCGGGTTCTCGGTGGGCATTTGGGCACCAACCGACGCCCGCCAGGCCGACAGCCGCTCGCGGAGCCGCGACGCCACGGCGGGCTCTTGCCCCGCACGGTTGTGCCGCTCGGCCGGATCCTCCCGCAGGTTGAAGAGTTCCGGAGTCGCGCCCGTACCGCACACCGTGTGCTCGTGGTACTCGATCCACTTCCAGTCGCCACAGCGAATCGCGGAAGCGGGACCGTGAATTCCCGCCGCATGATCGTGCGGGTAGTGCCAGAAGAGACACTCCCGGTCGGGCGGCGATCCGCCGCGGAGGAGGGGCAGCAGGCTCACGCCATCTCCCTGAGAGACTTCCGCACCTGCGGCGGCAACCAGCGTCGTGAACAGATCCATCGACGTGACAGGGATCGCGGTCGTGCGACCGGCATCGACGATACCCGGCCAGCGCACCAGCAGCGGCACCCGGATGCCGCCCTCATACAGCTGCGCCTTGCCTCCGCGCCAGGGCGTCTGCGCCGCATCGTCGAGCAGCCCGCCATTGTCCGAAGTAAAGATGACGACAGTATTCTCGAGCAGCCCGAGATTGCGGAGCTGCTCGAGCACCTCTCCCACGCTGTCGTCGAGCATCTCCATCATCGCCGCGATGACGGGATCGTTTCCGGGCTCGCCTGCGCCGGTTCGCTTTCGATGTTTTTCCACGACCGCGGACGGCGCCATGACGGGCGCATGAATCGCCTGATGAGCGAGACACAGGAAAAACGGTCGTGACCGGTGCCGTGCGATGAAGTCGCGTGCCTTCTCGGAGATGGCCCCGATGGTGTGAGGATCCTGCTCAGGATCGTGGTCCGGCGTCGGCTTGCGGGTGAGGAACGTCTCGGCGAACCCCTGCCGGTCCGGGCCTTCGGCGAGACTTTTAGGCCCAGCGTAGGCCCGTGCCAGATGCCACTTTCCAAACAGGGCCGTCGCGTACCCCCGCGCGGCGAGCACCTCGGCAATCGTCGCCTCTTCGAGCGGAAGATACGGCCTCCAATCAGGCTGCCGCAGTCGACTCCGCACGGCCTTCGCTCCCGGAATGAAGTCCGTGAGATGCAGCCGCGCCGGATGCTTGCCGGTCATGAGGGCCGCCCGCGACGGGGAGCAGACCGGTGCTGCCGCATAGGCAGCGGTGAAGCGGATGCCCTCACGGCCGATCCGATCGATGTGCGGCGTCTGGTAGTAGGCGTTTCCGTAGGCGCCGACCGCAGTCGTGCCCAGGTCGTCGGCCACGATGAGGACGATGTTCGGCGGCACGGCTGCGACGACCGATCCACACGCCGCCAAGCCGACGGCCAGCACCACACAGCACCACCGGACGCATGTGGCCGCCAGAAGTGATCGACGCCCGATGCTCATGCATGCTCCGCGAATTGACATGATGGTATCGCCACGGAATCTCCTGGTCCACGGCTCTTTGAACGGTGTTCCCGAACGATTTGGACACGAGCTACCAGCCCATGGCGAACGTGGGTGACGCGAGTTGGCGTGAGAGAAAAGAGACACATCCGCGGTCGCGGAGCGACATTTTCCAGGCGCGACGTGACGCCTAGCCTGCTCCTATCCAGGAAGTCCGGGCTGTCGGCCCGCAATGTGATCGACAGTGACATTCCTGCCGCGGCACCGCGCTCCACGAAATGACGGTAGCGCCTGCCCGCCAGGCTGGCAGAGATCGCCCCCATGAAACATGCTCTGGCGGCCTTGGTGGCGGCCTTCCTAGTGGCCGGTGAAGCGGCCGGTGACAAGTCTGCCGGCGCCGACGCCGAGCAGGTCGTCGAAGCGCTCGAGTTCGGCCTCGACTTCGTGTTCGCCGCGTACGTCCGCACCGCGGGGCAGGCGACGTCGTGCTGGCGGTGCACGGTACGCAGGGAGAGATCGCCGCTGCCCGATACTCAGGCACGCCCGAGGCGGTCTGGCGACACGTGGAAGTCCCCTTCCGGACCGCTGTCGCGGGGCCGGTCACCGTCACGATCCGCAAGGACGGCGAAGGCGACGCCTACGCTGACACCGCCGGCCTCTCGCCCCTCTGGCCGCCGCCTGCACACACGCCCTGATCGGCTGGCCGGCACGTTCCGTGCGTGTCGGTCCTGGCCGAACGAGCCCCACGCACGGTCCTCCAGTGCGAAGGCGATCAGGGCTCCAGCGGCTCCACACGAATGTCGTCAAACCACGTGTCGAGCACGTCTTTTTTGTTGCCGCCCGGCTGGAGGCCGATGCTGGTCTTCGGCGCGTCCCCGGCCAGCGTCGTGTAGTCGAGCACCTTTCGGCCGTCGAGGAACGCGGTCAATTCCTTGCCGCGCAGCTCGAGCACGCACTCGTGCCACGCGTCGGGCGTGATCTCGGTCTTCTCGGTCTTGGCATAAAAGAACTTCCGGTTCCAGCCGCCCTGCTTTGCGAGAGCCGCCGCCTCCGGCGAGTCCTTCGGATGAAGCACCGTGTTGTCGGCGGCCGTGATGCTCGTCGGCCGGAGGTGGAGCACGGCGACGTGAAAGTCACGCTCGACGATCGGATTCGGGCCACGCACCGTGAT
>JBJOKF010000102.1:0-4200 GCA_046046235.1 Planctomycetota bacterium
TCAAGACCGCCAACATCATGGTCAAGCGGACCGGCAACGCGAAGATCATCGACATCGGATCGGCCCATCCCGTCGACGAGCCGCCGCCGACCCGGACCTGCACGCCGGCCTACGCCGCCCCAGAAGTGCTCGAGGGCCGCGACAACACGCCGCGGTCGGACCTGGCCAGCCTGGGCTACGTCCTCATCGAGATGCTCTCCGGCCAGCCGCCCTTCGCTGGCCTGCAGTCGTTCAGCGACCTGCTCGAGGCCAAGCGGTCGCTCGCGCACCGGCTGCCGCAGGTTCTGCCGTCGGAGGTGACCTGCAACGAGCTCTTGATGGACTTCTGTCGCGGCCTCATCGCCCCGGATCCCGCGAAGCGGTTTCCGAGCGCCGAAGACGCCGACATGAAGAAGGGGGGCGCGGCGAGTTTCCACCGGCAGCTGATCGTGGGCGGCCTGGCCAGCGAATATGAAAACGAGATCCGCGCCTGGCTCGAGGAACAGGAATGAGCCGGCCGCGGCCTATCGGAGCCGGCGGTAGATGCCGCGGACAAGGGCGGTGGTGGCCCGCGGGGCGAGCCGCTTCAGCCGCCACAGCCAGCGGGCCTGCAGCCCCACCACCACGTAGCGGCGATTGATCCGGATCGCGCGGAGTACGCGGCGGGCCACGCGGTCGCTTGTCCACCAGGTCGCGGACATCCGCCGTTCCGCCTCCCGCTTTTCGATCGACGACGTGAAGTGCCAGGAGTCGAGAAGGCCCGAGCGAAAGAAGCCCGGGCAGACCACCGTCATTCCCGGTCGCCGCCGCGGGCATTCGGCAGCGATCGCCTCCGACAGGGCGACGACCCCGGCCTTGCTCGCGGAGTAGGCGGCCATCGACGGGGGGGCGAGGATCGCGGCGATCGAGGCCACGTTGACCACGTGCGATCGCCCCGGGGCCGCGCGAAGCCAGGGCAGAAACGTCTCGCAGCCCAGTGCCGTGCCGATCAGATTGGTGTCGATCACCCTCCGCCACTGCGTCTCGGGCATCGTGCCCACCTCGCCGGTGGCGCCGACGCCGGCGGCGTTGACGAGCAGGTCGAGTGACCGCCAGTCGCTCCGCAGCCGGTCGTGGAGCCGCGACCACTCCGCCGCAATTCGCACGTCCATCCCCAGCCGCTGCACGCGGTTGGACGAACTCGGGTCGGCGGCGTTCCAGCGGTCGATCGCCTCGGGCAGATCGATGCAGGCGACGTGCCAGCCATCGCGGACGAGGGCGTCGGCCAGCGCCCGGCCGAGGCCGCTGGCGGCGCCGGTCACCACGGCGGTGCGGATGGTGCTTGGCATGATCGACGAGTGGACGAGCGAGGGTGACGGGACTCGAACCCGCGGCCTCCAACGTGACAGGCTGGCGCTCTAACCAACTGAGCTACACCCCCGTGTCGGGCCGGCCAGGGTCGCCTTCGCGACGCCGCACTCGGCATCCGATTTTTTCGGGTGTCCATCTCGACGAGCCGAGAGTATAGCCGAAGGGTGTTCGCGGGCCAGCGGCTAGAAAATTCCCCGGTCCGGCGCGAAGCCTTTGCGTTCCGCCGTTTCGAGATCCTGCCGCGCCTGGCGATCGAGGCCCAGGGCCTGGCAGGCAAGCCCGCGGTGGTGCAGCATCACCGCGAGGCCGTGATCGAGCGACCGCAGGCGGTAGGCGAGCTCGTCGGGATCGGCCCGTCCGGAGAGCATCAGCAGATCACGGCGGGTCTTCTGCGTGGCGTCGATGGCGAGGTTGAGCTGGTCGACGGCCTCGTGGTGGCGTCCGAGCAGATGGAGCACGAACCCCTTGGTGTCGAGAAGCTCGGGCGGGCCTTCGCCATGCTCGGCCAGTGCGGAGTCGATGTCGTCGAGGGCCGCCTCCAGGTCGCGGCCCACGAGCGCGCGAATGTAGGCGCGGTGGTTGAGCGCCTCCGGATCGCCGGGGCCGGCGAGGTCGACCGCCGCCTGGGCGTCCGAGAGGGCCGCGTCGGCCTGATTGAGGATCACGTGGGCCAGCGCCCTGACCCGCCGCGGCTGCACGGACGTGGGGGCCATGGAGATCGCCTGCTCGGCATCGGCGATGGCTCCACGAGGATCGCGGTTTTCGATCCGGAGCATCGCCCGCCAGCAGAGGAGGCGGGTGCGCTGCGCGGGGTCGTCGTCGCTCCACTGGATCGCTCGGCCCATGTCGCCTATCGCTGCCCGGATGTTGCCCCGCGCCTCGCGGGCCATCGCCCGTTCGAGCGACCACTGCACCACGGCCTCCGAGACCGTGGGCATGAGGGCCGGCACGAGCAAGCCCGGCACGACCGCCGCGAGTACCGCCAGCAGGACGAGTTTCTTGCCCCTGCCGACCGACCGATCGCCGCGGGAGAGCAGCTCGGTGTCACGTCGCTGCGACAGCCCGGATGTATCGGGTCCGGAATCGTCGGGCGGCGTGAACTCAGGCGGGATCGGAAAGCCGAGGTGGTCGTACTTCATCGCCGTCCTCGTGATGTCGTCGCGCGTCGGGGCGAGAGACGCTCGCTGCGGAAGATTGTCCGGTGCAGGTGGCGGCCCGGACGTCTCGTGATTGTACGCGGCGGACGGGCATCGGCCGCAGCGTTGGACGACCCTCGGTTTGACGGGCCGGACCGGGTGCCGTACCCTCGCGTCACCGGATCAGGAGTTTGCCATGCCACTCTTCGAAATCGAGACGGACGCCCACATCATCATCTCGTGGGCCGCCGACGAACAGGCGGCCGGTGCCGTCGTTCACGAAGCCTATCCGGGCGAGAAGATCGTGCGGCTCACGAGGCGGCCCCGCGATACCTGGGTGATCTCCAAGTCAGCCCTGGGCCTCAACGACTCGCGGGCCAACCCCTGCAGCACCGCCCGCGAGTGTCTCGCCAAGGCGGCAGGCGACAAGGTGCACGCGATCCGGCTCTACATGCACGAGACCGGTGACGACCTCGACCGTGCCCGCAAGGTGATCGAGTCGAACATGGTGATGGGCTGGTAGGGCCCGCGGCCATACGGCCGGCCGGCTTTCACGCGGCCGCGTTTCTCATACAATCCCAACGCCGTGAGGCGTGGGGTCGTGCCCGGTGTGGGCATGGAATCGACGGCAGGTCGACGCGGCTCAGCCGGCGGGGATCGCGGCCTCGTAGGAGGCCGGCTGCACGGCCGATGGCGACACGCTTGCATCACCAGCGAGGATGGTCCGGCTGGGAAGGTAGCTCGAGGTTCCGGCCGGTCGATACCCTGCATCCGGCCGGCGCGTGGGTGTTGGCGGAGCCAACTGAGCCGGAGCGGCGGCGGGTGCCGCGACAGGCAGTCCGGTCGGTGCGGCGGCGGGAGGTACCATCTCGGCGGGTGGCGCGGCGGGTGTGAACGCCTCGGCCGGGGCCGCCGCGGCCGGCATCGCCGACATACCTCCGGAAAAGCGGCTGCCGTTGGAGAGGCCGTAGCGGGAGTCGCCACCTCCGGCGGCAGGAGCCGACGGTGTGGGCCAGGCCTCGGAGCCGCGGGCATCGGCGACCCTGGTGCCGGCGGGATCGAAGCCCGGGGTCGTGGCGGCCGGCGCACCGAATGCCGAGACCGTCGAGGGCGGCGCCGTCGGAGCCGGAGCGGAGTCCTGAGCGCCGAGCGGTGCCGGATAGCCGGCGGTGGACGTCGCGGGGAGCGACTGATCGCTCGGGGACGAACCGGGAGCGCTGCCATACGGACCCACCTGCGGCGTGATCGACGACAGGCTGCCGGCGGCGGCCGGTGCCACGGCGGCCTGAGAGGCGAGGGGGGCGGCAGCGGGCGGGGCGACGGGGGCCGAGCCATATGTGACGGCGGCGGGTTCCGTCGGGGAGGATGTCGTGGCCGCGACCTGCGGTGCCCCGGAACGCTGAGCGTTGTCAAGCACGTAGCCTTCGGGCGTGGTGGTCGTCGGATAGGGCTTCGCCGCCGCGGAGGGTTTGGTCACGTCGGTCGGCGCCGGCGGCGCGGAAGCCAGCGCCGCGGGGTCTTTCGAGGCGTCGCCGAAGGTCCACCACGAGGGCTTGGCGGTCCACGAACTGCCCGATTTGCAGCCCCCTGCGACCGCAGCAGCGAGCACGAGCACGATGCCGAGAGATTCCTGTCGCCGCATCCACACCGTGACCATGCCGCTGCCTCCGAACGGAATCCAAACACCTGGTGAAACGGGGGAATAGGATTTCGCCCGCAGGCACGTCAACGGCAG
>JBJOKF010000108.1:0-3301 GCA_046046235.1 Planctomycetota bacterium
GGAGACGTCGATCACGAGCCCGTCCTTCGCCACCGCCTTCGCGAGCCGGGTGTTGGAGGGGAGCGACTTCACTTCGAGGATCACGAGCCCCCGCCGGCCGGCCTGGCCGCGGGGCGTGCTCGCGAGCTTTTCGAGTTGCTCCCGCGCGGCGGTGACGAAGCCGTCCGCCCCGCGCACGACGGCCGCGCGAGTGGCCGTCGCGAAGAGCGCGACCGTGGCCGCCTCGTCAAACACGTCGCGAGGATCGGGATTCGACTCACCGGCAAACTCACGCCAGGCCCACGACCGGTCGGCCTCGTCGGGGCAGAGCCGGTCGCGGAGCAGGGCGAGCGTCTGCCCGGCCAGGAACGGCTCGTCGCCGACGAGCACGACGAGCGACGGCGTGCCGAGCGACCAATCAGCCGGCTGCTGCAAGATGTCGAGGGCCTGGGCTGCGTCGGGCACGTGCTGCTGCTCCGGAACGAGAGCCCCCGAGTATAGGGCCTCGCCGGAGGACGCCACGGACGGCTCTTTCCACGGCCAGTCAGGGCGTGGCGGGCAGCGTGCGGACGCCGCCGAGCCGGCCGACGATCCGGGCGGTCGACACGGTCACCGGCTCCGGGCTCGTGGCGGCGCCGACGTTGCCCGCCGCATCGGCGACCTCGACGCGGACGTAGACGCGGGCCGGCGTCGCCCGATCGGGCTGCCAGCGATACTCGCCCTGGTTCTCGATGCCGGCGGCGATCGTGGCCCAGGGGCCGTCGGCACTCGGCGAGAAGAGCAGCCGCGCGGTGTTGGGGGCCGGCAGCGCGTCGCGGGACGTGTAGCGGATCACGACGCCAGACGCGTCGGCCTCGGGTGGCCGGGCGACGTCGATCAGCTCCACGTGGGGCTGTTCCTCGTCGATGCCGACCCAGCTCTCCGCCGCCTCGCCCGGCCGCGGTCCCGGGCTGGAGTCCGGCAGATCGGACACCACCTCCAGACGGAATCCGTACAGACCGGCGGCCGGCAGCACCACGTTGATCGGGCTCTTGTCGTCGTCATCCACAGCGGTCTTCTGCCACGACAGGCCGCCGTCGCGGGTGCTCCACAGCTCGACACGCACGCGGGCGCCGTGGAGCCGTTCCGTCGGCACCTCGTAGTCCCAGGCGAACCGGCGCGACCGCAGGAGTTGCAGCGGCTTGCCCCGATAATCGAGCGACTGCGGCAGCGGTTGGCCGGCCGCGGCCGACCGGCTCCCGGGAGCGGCCGGCGACAGCGACAGGCCCGAGGCCGCGGCTGCTTCGGTCGGCGGCGTTCCACCCAACCGGCTCACGAGCACGCTCTGCATATCGCCCGGCTGCGCGAGCGAGGCCGGCGTCTGCGGCTGCTCGGCGGACCAGGCCGCCGCCGGCTCCGCGGTCCATCCCGGGTTGGTCCGACCGCCGCCGGTCGCAGCCGACGGGCTGGTGGGGAGCGGGGAATGAGCCGTCATCGTCGGAACCGATGACGCTGCAGGCAGGCCCGGCACGCCGATCTCCTGCGCAAGTGCCGTCTGATCGATCTGGGGATCGCTCGGTTCCATGGAGTATTGCTTGACGGTCTGGTTGCCCGCTGAGTCGGACACGGTGATCTGCACGGTGAGCTGGCCGACCTTCTCTCCGGCCCACCAGATCTCCTCGCCGACAAGATGCGCCGGCGACTCCCGGGCCAGCACGCCCTGGGCGGCGACCGTCTTCCAGCCCTGTTCCCCGGCGACGCGGTACTCGACCTTCAGCGACTCCATCCGGATCGAGTCGTCGGCGGCTGCGTAGCGACAGAGGATCTCGCCGTCGGCGCCCTTCCACACGCGGGCGGCAAGCCGTGGGCCTGCGGCGTCCACGAGCACCCGCATGTCGGGTCCCTCGCCGCCGCGGGCGCGGCCCTTGCCGTCGATCGCCCGCAACCGAAACCAATACTCCCCGTCCGGCCCGGCCTGGTAGGTGAACGATCCGGCCGAGGGAGCGACCTCACCCGCCTGCTCCCAGGTGCCGCCGAGGTCCTTGGAGACGTTGAGCAGCACCCGCTGTGGCTCGGCATCGGCATCCTTCGCCGCCGGCAGGCGGAACGGGATCGAGAACGTGCGATGCTTCGTCCGCACGAGTTCGGGCAACCCGGATCGAGCTCCCGACGGCTCGGTCGCCCCGAGGCCTGGTCGCGGAGTCAGGGCAGCCCAGGGCAGCCAAATTGCCACGACGGCCAGCATCAAGCCACGGACCCGGCAGTGGGGCCGGCCGGAGCGGAGCAGGGCAGGGTACGGAAGTATCTGACGCATGTCCGTGTTGATCGGCCAGCACGGCGGGGAAAATCGCGTTTTTCGTCATAGGTGGGAAAAACGGCAGGGGTTGGCCCGGATGACTTTGCCATTGCCACAGGCTGTGGGGCCTGCGAAAAGTGCGCCGTCAGCTTGTGGACCCCGACTGCGGCGGGCCGCCATAATGATGGGTAGGGCGACCGATATCCCTCGGGGAGTCTCCGGTCTGCGGCTGAGGGCCAATGGCCGGTGTCCGAGCACCAGGCCGGGAGCGAACCCGGAAGGACCGTCCGCCGTGCAAGCGTTTCTTCTCAGCGCCGTCTCACTCGGGCTGCTCGTCGCCGTCGGGATCGTCGCGATCGTCGCGGTCCGCTCGCGGTGGCTCGGATCGGATGCCGGTCAGGGCGATTGGGAAAGCGCGCTGGTCGGCTACAAAAATCTCCGCGACAAGGGTGTGCTGAGCGAGGACGAATACCGAAAAATATCTACGCTCGTCGAGCCGCTCATGAAGGTGAAGGGTGACGCGGGCGGACAGGTGCCCGCGCCACGCGCCGGCGTCCTGCGGGGGCACGATCTGGGTGGAGCCCGTGAACCACGGGCAGGAACCGATTTCTCGAGGAATTGAAGCATGCCATCAGGGAAAGACGTCGGCGGTCTGGGGCGGCGCGGGGCCGGCGGGACGACCAAGAAGAACGCCTTCTGCTCGTTCTGTCGCAAGAGCTACCGCGACGTGGGGCCGCTGGTCGAAGGGCCGGGAGACGTCTACATCTGCGGCGAATGCATCGATCTCTGCCAGTCGATCCTCGACCAGGAGAAGCGGCGCCGGGGCACGAGCAAGCAACTCTTCACCACGATCCCGTCCCCTCGCGAGATCGTCGGCCACCTCGACCAGTACGTCATCGGCCAGCAGCATGCCAAGCGGGTGCTGGCGGTCGCCGTCCACAGCCACTACAAGCGGCTGAATCTCGGCAGCGAGGGGGGCGACGTCGAGGTCGACAAGTCGAACATCCTGCTCCTGGGGCCGACCGGCTCCGGCAAGACGCTCTTGGC
>JBJOKF010000144.1:0-3060 GCA_046046235.1 Planctomycetota bacterium
GCCAGGGCCCGCATCACCTTCTCGCCCGGCGCGTAGCCCAGGCGGACGACTTCGTCGTGGACCTTCTTGCCCGAGGTGCCCGCGATGCGGACCGCCTCGGCGAGCTGGTCGGCGGAGACGATGCCCTCGGAGACGAGGATCTGGGAAAAGGCGTCGGGTGGCATGGCGGGGTGAGGCGGCGGGCGGGGCTGCCCGTCAGGCGGGCTCGGCGAGGAAGGTGTCGGAGTGTTCGTAGCCGGGGGCGCAGGTGCAGAGGAAGACGAGCTCGGTGGGGCCGACGTTGCGGATCGTGTGCCGGGCGCCGGGGGGGATCGCGATCGCATCGCCGGGGCGGACGGGGCGGGTCTCGTCGCCGAGAGTCATCTCGGCCTGCCCCGAAAGGATGTAGTAGATCTCCTCGGTCACCGCATGATGATGCGGCACGGTGGCGCAGCCGGGCCCGAGCCGCGCCTCGGCGAGGCTCTGCTGGCGGATCGAGGAGTTGCGGTGCGCGAGCAGCTCGCGGATCGTCGAACCATCGACGGTCGTGAACGGCACGGCATCCTGCTGGTTGACGATGTCCATCGATGTGGGATCCCACGAGGGCTGCGGCAGCGGCACTCCCCGCCAATCAAAGATAGCAGACACCCGGAGATCCGGAACGCGGCCCGGGCGGGAGGGGAGGCGATCCGCATTCCCCCGATCTGACGATCGGGGGCTTCCCCGAAGCGCGAGCGGCCGGCGATGCCCCAAGCGGCGTGGTGGGTGCCGCGCGAGAAAGCCCAACGCCGTAAGGCGTGGGAGCACGCCAGGAAGCCCAACGCCGTAGGCGTGGGGACGCGGATGAGAAAGCCCAACGCCGTAAGGCGTGGGAATGCGGACGACGCTCACCGAGCGGGAAACTTCATCCGCCGCGGTGAAAGTAGAGCACGGCCGGCGGCACGGGCCGGGGATCCCAGGCGGCGGCGTCGGGCAGATCGGCCGGGTCGAAGGCGGTGTCGGCCTCCACCACGATCGTGCTCCCCGGCGGGGCGGCCAGCCGCATCGTGTCGATCAGGGCGAGCAGGGCGGTGCGATGCTCGTGCCCAACCCCGAAGAACGACCACGGCGGCGACACGAACACGATCCAGGGCAGGCTCCCAGGCAGATCCGGGAGGCGGCGGGTCCAGAGGAGCACATCGCCCGAACGGATCTCGCAGCGGTCCTCCACGCCCAGTTCGCGGGCCGACCGCCGCAGCACGTCAGCCGTGGGAAAATGCCGTTCCTGAAAGACCGCCCGGGCGGCGCCACGGCTGAGGGCCTCGAAGCCGAGGGCCCCGGTGCCGGCGAAGAGATCGATCGCCAGCGCCCCGCGAACCGTCACTCCGAGAAGATCGAAGAGCGATTCCCGCACGCGGTCTTTCATCGGCCGCGTGCGGCCGTCGGGCTGGTGGGCGAGCCGGCGGCGGCGGAGGTCGCCCCCGATGATCCGCGGGGCGCTCGACGCCTCCTCGGGCGAGTCCGATGCCGGCCGCGGGGCCGGGCCCCGCGATGCGGCATCGGAGCGGGCGGGGCGGCGGGGTGGGCGGGGCATGCGGCGGTTCCGGTGGGACGAAGCGAGGTGCTATGGTACTCCCAACCACGGAGGCTCGACGCTCATGGAAGGAACCAGACTCTCAAAGAAATGCCCGGCGGCGGTGCCGCTCATGGCGGCCCTGCTCGCGGCCTCGGCGACCGTGGAAGGCCCGACCACGCCCCCGGCGGCTGCCGCTCCGGCGACCACGGCCGGAAAGCCCGATGCGGCCGCCGCCAAGGCCGAGTTCGACGCCGCCGGCAAGCAGATGCGCGACCTGATGGCGGAGCTCACCGTGCTCCAGGCGCAATACCACCAGCCCGCGGCCGACAAGGCCGCGGTGGAAAACCGGTTCAAGCAACTCGCCACGCAGGCCCAGGCGGCGAGCGACCGGCTGGAAGCGGCGGCGCTCGCCCTGGCCGTCGCCGATCCGAACAACGCCGACGCCCGGCAGATCAACATGTCGGCCGTGGCCGGCGCCGTGAAGGCCGATGCCCCCGACGTGGCGCTCGAGAAGGTCGAGACACTCGACGCGGCCGGCGCGGCGAGCCCCGACGCGTTCCTGATCGCCGCCGAAGCCGCGCGGATTCTCGCCCGGCTCGACGACGCGACCGCATGGCTCACGAAGGCCCGGGCAGCGGGGGCCCGCGCGGATCGCGCGGACGAGCTGGAAGATGCGATCGCCCACGACCGGCCCAAGGTCGATGCCGAGATGGCCAAGCGGCAGGCCGAGGCGACCGCCGACGATCTGCCCCGCGTGAAGATCTCGACCACGGTGGGCGACGTGGTCGTGGAGCTCTTCGAGAACGAGGCCCCCAATACGGTTGCCAACTTCATCAGCCTCGTCGAGAAGGGCTACTACGACGGCACGCCCTTTCATCGGGTGATCGGCGGCTTCATGGCGCAGGGGGGCGATCCCACGGGCACCGGCGGCGGCGGCCCGGGCTATACCATCGCCTGCGAGGTCAACGCCCCCGGCGCCCGCCAGCACTTTCTCGGCACGCTCTCGATGGCCCATGCGGGCCCCGACACCGGCGGCTCGCAGTTTTTCCTGACGTTTCGCCCGACGGCCCACCTCGACGGCAAACACACCGTTTTCGGCCGGGTGATCGAGGGTTTCGAGGTGTTGCCGAAGATCATGCGGACGACCGACGAGCAGGGCCGGGGTGTCGAGGGCGTGGAGACGGATAAAATCGTGAAGGCGGAGGTGCTGCGAAAGCGGAACCATCCGTATGTGCCGAAGACGCAGCCCGACACCCGGCAGCGGTAGGAATCCACCTTCCTCACGACGGAGGCCCGGGCCGTGAAGACCGCAAGCATTCCCACGCGACATCGCCGCGGGGCCCTCCTCGCCGCCTCGGTCTGCTTCGGCCTCGTCGCTGCGACCACGCCGGTGGCCCGAACCGCCGACCCGAACCCTTCCCCCGGAGCCACGCCCATGTCGACCGCCCATCCGGCCGAAGACACGCCCGCCGGCAATCCCGCACTCGCCGGCCGGGTGCCCGACGCCGACATGCCGACCACCGAGG
>JBJOKF010000165.1:0-23438 GCA_046046235.1 Planctomycetota bacterium
CGGGAAGCCGGCATGCGTGGCGGAGCGAGCTGGCCGACGCCGTGATCGCGCGGCAGCAGCCCGACGGCTCGTGGGTGAACACGAATCCCCGCTGGATGGAAGGGGATCCGAACCTCGTCACGAGCTACGCGCTGCTGGCCCTGGCGTCGTGCCTGCCGAAGGAGGCCGCGAGTCGCTGACACCAGTCCGACACGTTGGCCCAACAGATCCGTCCCACTGCCAATCCGTGCGGTCAGTCCTTGAGGTCGAAGAGCCGCTTCAGCGCGTCGAGCAGGCCGTGGGGCGGCCCCGAACGGCTCTCGCTCCGCAGCGACGCCAGCGGCGGATGCAGCAGCTTCGCCGCATAGCGGTCGAACGCCTGCCGGATCTCTGCCCGGGCCGCTTCGTCCAGGCCGGGCAGCCGGCGGAAGAGCCGCTCGAGCTCCGCCTCGCCGGTCTCGTTCCAGCCCGCCCGGAGCCGCTCGATCACCGGCGCCGTCGAGCGGTGGTGGAGGTCGCCCATGAACCGCTCCGTCTCCTCGTCGATGATCGCCCGCGCCGCGGGCAGTTGCCGCTGCCGGCTGCGCCGGTTCGAGTCGCAGGCCTTGCCGAGGTCGTCGATGGAATAGAGCCAGACGCCCGGCCGCTCGCCGATCCGCGGGTCGAAGTCCCGCGGCACCGCCAGGTCGAGCACCACGAGCGGCCGGCCCTCCCGCAGGGGATCGATCTGCGCGAAGAGCGAGTCCGTCACCACATGCCCCGTCGCTCCGGTCGTGCTCACGACGAGATCCGCGTCGCGCAACTCCGCCGCGAGGTCCTCGAAGCGGCCCGCCGAGGCGCCGAGGCGGGCCGAGAGCGCCTCGGCGCGGCCTGAGGTACGGTTGACGATGCGGACGTCGCGGGCGCCCGCCTGCCGCAGATAGCGGAGCGTCTCGGCCGCCATCTTGCCGGCGCCGAGCAGCAGAACCCGCTTGTCGTCAAAACGTTCGAAGACGCCGCTGGCGAAATCGGCGACCGCCACGCTCGGGATCGAAAGCCGCTCCCGGCCGAGGGCCGTCTCGGTGGCCACCCGCTTCGCGGTGCGCAGGGCCGCCTGGAACATCTCGCCCGTCAACGGCCCGGAGGTGCGGCTCTCCTGGGCGAGCGCCCAGGCCTGCTTCACCTGCGCGACGATCTGGGGCTCGCCGAGCACCATGCTGTCGAGGCCCGCGGCGACGCTGAAGAGATGCCGCACCGCCGCCGCGTCGCGGTCGCCCGACAACACCGGCGCCAGCACGCCGGCATCGAGACCGCGGCATTCGGCGAGGAACGAGACCAGTTGATCCGGCGGCGGCGGCGGCTCGGAGCCCACGGCGGCGGCGGCGTAGAGTTCGACACGATTGCAGGTGGAGAGCAGGACGCCCTCGCGGCCGGGAAACCGCTCGCGAAACCGGGCCAGCGCCTCGGCCGCCTGCTCGGCCGAGAAGGCGAGCCGCTCGCGCAGGGCCAGCGGCACGGTGCGGTGGGTGCCGCCCACGAAGGCCAGTGTCATGGCGCGGCCTCCCCGTCGATGGTCCGGGTCGCCTGCGCCGCCGTCGGGGGCACGCCGTGGCGCGTGGGTGCCAGCAGCCCCCAGAGGATCGAGAGCGTGAGTGCCGCGAAGGAGACGAGCGCGAGTCGCGCGGCCGTCCGCGGGCCGTCGGGGCGACGGCTCGTGGCCCGGGCGACCAGTGCGGCGGCCACGAGCCAGGCGACCAGCGCCCCCATCCGCAGCACCACCGGATCGGTCCAGGGCACGGTCTCGAGGAGCCCACGCTGGCGATTGACGGCGTTCAGAACGATGCCGGAGAGAAACCCGGCCGAGGCGGTCCAGGCCGCGACCGCCAGGCAGCGGCCGGCGACGTGGGCGAGCCGCTCGAGGCTCGGTAGCCGAAAGCCCCGCAGCGGCGGTTCCTTGCGGGCGAGCCGGCCCGCCTGGAAGAGCCACATCATTCCCGCGACCGCGCCGAGCGTCACCGCCACGCTCGCCGCCAGGTTGAAGGAACCGTGCACGGCGCCCCAGATCTGGGTGGCCGGGCTCTGGGGAAAGGGCTCGCGGCTGGAGACCTGCGCGGCGCCGATCAGGCCCAGGACGACCGGCAACAGAAACAGGCCCACCGGCGTCCGCGGGTTGGCGAGCGTCAGCCAGAGGGAGCCGCCGGCCAGGAGCCAGGCCGCCAGCAGGTACCAGTCGAAGGCGCTCGACAGCGGAATGGCAGGCGTGGTGGCGGCCCGCCAGGCCAGAAAGAGGGTGTGCGCGACCAGGCCGGCGGCGGCGAAGGCGATCATGGCGGCCCCGCGCACGCCCGAGCGAAACACCAGCCGCGAGGCCTCGCAGGCCAGGGCGACGCCGTAGCTGGCGGCGAAACAGACGACGGAAATGCGGGAGACGAACTCGATCATGCCCTTCTTCCACTGTCGGCGAGCGCCGTCGCCCACTATTCCCGGTATTGTAGTCTGACCGGTCCGATCGCCCGCACGCCCGCCGCCACTGCCGCCCGATGTCCGACTCCGCTTCGTCACATCCGCCTCGCCCCCCGCTCGTCGTGCCGCCCGCGGCCGGTCTTTCCGCCGCCGAGCGGCGGCGGCAGGCGCTCGTCATGCGGGCCTGCCGCCGCGAGCCGGTGGAGCGGACGCCCGTCTGGCTCATGCGGCAGGCGGGCCGCTACCTGCCGGAGTACCGGCGGGTGCGGGAGCAGGTCGACTTCATGGGCCTCGTCAAAAACCCGAAGCTCGCGGCCGACGTGATGATCGCGACCGTCGAGCGGCTCGGCGTGGACGCGGCGATCATCTTCAGCGACCTGCTGCCGATCCTCGAGCCGATGGGGATGGACCTCGAGTTCGCCGCGGGCGAAGGGCCGGTGATCCACAACCCGATCCGTGAGCCGGAGGACGTGCGGCGGCTGCGGGAGCTCGACGACGTCGACCCGCTGGGATACGTGATGGACGTCGTGCGCGCCACCCGCGCGGGACTCGACGACGCCATTCCCGTGATCGGCTTCGCCGGCGCCCCCTTCACGCTGGCGGGCTACTGCATCGAAGGCGGCACGAGCAAGGCCTGGCTCCACACCAAGTCGCTCATGTACCGCCACGAATCCGCCTGGCACGATCTCATGGGCCGGATCGCCCGCGCCGTGAGCCGCTATCTCGTGGCGCAACTCGACGCGGGCGCGCAGCTCGTGCAGCTGTTCGACAGCTGGGTGGGCTGCCTGTCGCCCGACGACTACCGGAGGTACGTCCTGCCGCACAGTCGCGCGGCGCTCGCCGAAGCGGCGCGGCGGGCGCCCGTGATCCACTTCGCCACCGGCAATCCGGCGCTCCTCCCGGCGCTCGCCGAAGCGGGCGGCTCGGTGATCGGCATCGACTGGCGGATCGAGCTCGCCGACGCCTGGCGGGTCGTGGGGGCCGACCGCGCCGTGCAGGGCAACCTCGACCCGGTGGTGCTGCTGGCGGATCGCGACACCGTCCGCCGGCAGGTGCGGCACGTCCTCGACCAGGCCGGCCGTCGGCCGGGCCACATCTTCAATCTCGGGCACGGGATTCTCCCGCAGACGCCCGTGGAGAACGTGCTCGAGCTGGTGGCGGCGGTCAAGGAATTCTGACGCCCCTCGCCAGGCGAGGCTCAGGCGCGGTATACCAGCGTGTTGCGCGCGTGCGGCCTCCGCACGGCTTCGTGCGCAACCACTGCCCATCGGGTGATTGCCGCATGACCAGCCTCGAGAAGCGACTGTTCCACCTCTTCGCGCCGGCGGACGTCGCCAAGGCCCGCGACCTGACCCTCACGCGGGTCTGGTGCCCGCGGGTCGGGCACGTGCATGCCACCGCGGTCGGCGAGGACGGCGACGACCACGAGGTGCGGGTCGAGCTTTCGGCGCGCCGTACCGGCGGCATGTCGCTCGAGAGCCACGCGACGACGCCCGGCGGCCGCGAGGGCCGCCCCTGCTCGCTGCTCGCCGCGGTGTTCCTCGAGATCGACCGTCGCGGGCTGTTCTCGAGCATCCACGACCACACGCCACTGTCGCTCGACATCGTGCCCGCCGAGGGGCATGAGCGGGAGCCGGAGGCGCAAGACGAGGTCCTCGAGGAGCCGGCCGAGCGCCGCTCGAGCCACCCGCGCGGCACCGCCCGAGAAAGCTTTCCGCCGGCGAAGACGGCCGCCCCGGTGGTCGCGGCCCGCCGGTCATCGGCCCGCCTGCCCACCTGGGCCACGGAGTTGGAAGAGCGTCGCCGGCTCGTGGAGCCGGCCGTCCGCGACCGTGCGGTGGCGATCACCGACGCCCGGCGGTCGGCCGGCGCGCTCGTGTTCATCCTCGATCTGGCCGCCTCGGCCGACGCCCGCGCCGCGGTCCTCATGCCGGGCCGGATGCAGCTCGACGTCGCGGGCAACGCCACCGGCCGACCGCGGCCGATCGTGCTCGGGCCCGGCCAGGTGGAGCTCGACCAGCTCGACCCGCAGGAGCGGTCGATTCTCGCCCAACTCGTCGGCGCCGCGGCGGTCGGCGAGCACGCCGGGGCCGAGCCGCTCGAGCGGCGGTCGATCGCCCGCGTCGTCGTCAGCCCGCAATCGGCCGCGACGCATCTGGCGCTCCTCTGCGAGACCGGCCGGCTGGTGATCCAGCCGGAGCCACGGCGCAATCCCGATCTGGTCGTGCCCCTGGTCTGGGACGGCGGCCGGCCGTGGGAGTTCGCCCTCGTCATCGAGCCGGACGACCAGCCCGACACCCGCCCCGAGACCGTCGCCGACATGCGGGACGAGGACCGGCCGCCGCCGCGGCCCGGCCGGGCGACCTTGCGCGGCATGCTCGTGCGCGGCAGCGAGCGCAAGGATCTGCGGACGCCCCGGGCCATCCTGAGGTCGGGACTCGTCGTGTTCGAGGATCGGCTCGCGCGGCTGGCGACCAGCGGGGCGGAGGGCTGGATGGAGCAGTTCGAGCGGCGCGGGCCGATCGAGTTCTCGGGCACCCAGGTGGACGGACTCATCGACCGGCTGGCGCAGTTTTCCGACCTGCCGAGGCTCGAGCTGCCCGGCTGGACCGGCTGGCGGATCGAGTCGGGCCAGCCCCGCCCGAAGCTCGTGCTCGACGACTCTCCCGCGGTGAGCCTCGACGCCGACGAGCAAGGCGACGCGGATCCCGAAACTCCCGCGGTGCGGCTGCCGCGCCGCCGCGCCGCGCCGCGGGTGCAGCTGGCCGGCCGGATCTGGTTCGACTACGGCGGCTTGCTGGTCGCCGCCGATGAGCCCGCCGGTGGCGCCACCGATCCGGTGCGACGGATCCTCGTCCGCCGCGACCGGGCGGCGGAGCGCGAGCAGATCGCGCTGCTCCCCCGCTATGGCGGCACGGCCCCCAGGCACCACGACAGCCAGGCCGCCGATGGCGACGCCGTGCCGGCGGGCCACCACGTGGAGATCGCCCGCAACCGCCTCGACGCCTCGGTGTCGCAGCTGGCCGCCGCCGGCTGGACGGTCGAAGTCTCGGGCCGTCGGTATCGACCGGCCGGCAGCGTGGCCTGGAACGTCACCAGCGGCATCGACTGGTTCGAGCTCTCGGCCGCGATCGACTTCGGCGGCGTGTCGGCGGATCTGCCGGCGCTTCTGGAGGCGCTCGCCCGCGGCAGCCGGTCGGTCGAGCTCTCCGACGGCTCGCTCGGCATCCTGCCCGATTCACTCGCCGCGCAGATCGAGCCGATGGCGGCGCTGGCCCAGAAGCACGACGGCCGGCTGCGGTACGGCCGCATCCAGATGGCGCTGCTCGACGCGCTCCTGGCGGGCCAGCCGCAGTCGCACGTGGACGAGGCCTTCGAGCGGATCCGCGACGAGCTCTCGCGGGGCGAGCGGCCGGAGGCGACCGACGAGCCCGAGGGCTTCCAGGGCACGCTGCGTCACTACCAGCGCGAGGGGCTCGGGTGGCTGGCGTTTCTCGAGCGGCTGGGGCTCGGTGGCTGTCTCGCCGACGACATGGGCCTCGGCAAGACGATCCAGGTGCTGGCGATGTTCGTCCGCCGGCAGGCCCTGCTCGCCGCCGACGGCATCGCGCATCGGCCGTCGCTCGTCGTGGTGCCCAAGAGCCTCGTCTTCAACTGGATGGAGGAGGCCCGCCGGTTCGCCCCGTCGCTGAAAGTGCTCAACCACACCGGCAACGCGAGGCTCGACGGGGCCGACGCGGTCACGCAGCACGACATCGTGCTCACCACCTACGGCACGCTCCGCCGCGACATCATCCACCACCGCGAGATCGAGTTCGACTACGTCGTGCTCGACGAGGCGCAGTCGATCAAGAACGCCGCCAGCCAGGCGGCGAAGGCCTGCCGGCTGCTCCGCGCGCGGCATCGCCTGGCCCTCACGGGCACCCCCGTCGAGAACCACATCGGCGAGCTGTGGAGCATCTTCGAGTTTTTGAACCCCGGCCAGCTCGGCAGCGCGACCAAGCTGAAGCGGTTCCTCGCGGGCGGCCGCACGAGTTCCGAAGTCGTGGCCCGGGCCGTGCGTCCCTACCTCCTCCGCCGGACCAAGGCCCAGGTGCTCTCCGACCTGCCGGAGAAAACCGAGCAGACGCTGTTCTGCGAGCTCGGCGAGGCGCAGCGGAAGGCCTACGACGAGCTGCGGGAGCACTACCGTCTCGAGCTGTCGGGACGCATCGGCCGCATGGGGATCGGCCGATCGCGGATCGCCGTGCTCGAGGCGCTGCTCCGCCTGCGGCAGACGGCCTGCCATCAGGGACTGGTCGACCACGCACGGGTCGACGAGCCGGCGGCCAAGCTCGACACGTTGCTCGAGCAGCTCGCCGAGGTGATCGACGAGGGGCACAAGGTCCTCGTCTTCAGCCAGTTCACGAGCTTCCTGGCGATCGTCCGCCGGCGGCTCGACGATCGCGGCATCACCTACGAGTATCTCGACGGCAAGACGACCGACCGTCAGGCGCGGGTGCAGCGGTTCCAGGAAGACGAATCCTGCCGGCTGTTCCTCGTGAGCCTGAAGGCGGGCGGGCAGGGTCTCAACCTCACCGCCGCCGACTACATCTACATCCTCGACCCCTGGTGGAACCCCGCCGTCGAGGCGCAGGCGGTCGACCGGGCGCACCGGATCGGCCAGACGCGGCGCGTGTTCGCCTACAGGCTCATCGCCCGAGACACGGTCGAGGAGAAGATCCTCGCCCTCCAGGACCGCAAGCGCGAGCTCGCCGAGTCGATCGTCCGGGCAGACGAGAGCATGGCCGCCAGCCTCACCGCCGAGGACGTGGAAATGCTGCTTTCTTGAGCCATTGCAACGGCCCCGGCACGCGAGTGAAAATCTCACGAAACCCTAACGCCCATGCCCTATCAAGTGGGCGGCACGAGCCTGGAGGACCCGGGCTCCACACCAGCCCCCACCCGCACAGGCGACTCGATGGCCCGTCACCAGATACTCGTCGTCGACGATGAGGAGGATCTGCTGGAGCTCGTCAGCTACAAGCTCTCCAAGGACGGGTATTACGTGCAGTGCGTCGGCAGCGGCGAGGAGGCGCTCAAGGTGGTGCGGCGGGAGCCGCCGAACCTGATCGTCCTCGACTGGATGCTCCCGGCGGTCGACGGCCTGGAGGTCTGCCGCCGCCTGAAGGGCGACCCGAAGACCCGCGACATCCCCATCATCATGCTCACCGCCAAGGCGGAGGAAGGAGACATGGTGGCCGGTCTGGAACGGGGCGCCGACGACTACATCGCCAAGCCGTTCAGCCCGCGGGTGCTCTCCGCCCGCGTCAAGGCTCTCCTGCGCCGCAAGGAGGCCGAGTCGAAGGCCGAGCACGAGTCGATCGTCGAGGTGCACGAGCTCTGGATCCATCCCGGCCGCCACGAGGCGAAACTGGCCGGTGCCCCGCTCGACCTGACCTACACGGAGTTCGCCCTGCTGCATTTCCTGGCCAAACGGCCCGGCTGGGCCTACACCCGCACGCAGATCGTCGACGCGGTGAAGGGGGAGGATTATCCTGTGACGGAGCGGTCGGTGGACGTGCAGGTCGCCGGACTGCGGAAGAAGCTCGGAGCCTTCGGTTCCTACATCGAGACCGTCCGCGGCGTGGGCTACCGGTTCCGGGCGTGACGCTCCGACTCCCCCCGAGCCCCCATGGCCCGTTCCCGGTTCGTCTGGCACGTGTTCGCCGGCCTCTGCGCGGCCCTGGCGGCCGGACTCTTCGGCAGCTACTGGCTCGCGAGCGTCGGGCTGTCGCGGTTGGCCGAAGCGGCAGCCGAGCGCCGCGTCGGCGACGTGGCGACCGAGCTGGCGGCGCTGCTGCCCGATGACACGGGCCGCGTCGATCCGGCGGCGTTCCTGGCGGCCACGCGCGGCCTGACAGCCACGCTGCGGGCCAAGGTCGAGCTGCTCGCCCCGGATGGCAGGGTGCTGGCGACATCCATCGCGCCCGACCCCGGCGCCGACCGCACACCGGCCGGCGACGCCCTGCTCGATGCGGCCCGCGCGGGCCGCGTCGCCAAAGCCAGCCGCTACGACGCCGCCGCGGGCCGGCGGATCATCGTCGTCGCGGCACCCGTGGGCCCCCCTGCGGGACCCACGACGATCGTCCGCGTGACCGGCGACACCGCCGCCTCCGACGCCGACCTCGCCCGGGCGCAGCGGTGGCTGCTCGGCGGCTTCCTCGCCTGGGCGGCGACGCTGGCGGCCGGGGGGCTGGCCGTCGCCAGCCGCCTCGCCCGCCCGGTTGCCGAGCTGTCTGCCGCCGCGATGCGGCTGGCCGGGGGTGACGTGCGGACTCCGCTCCCGGCGCCGGAGGCGCTGGAACTGGCCCGCCTCGCCGACGCGCTCACGACCCTGCGCGAGCAACTCGTGGAGCGCGGGCTCACGATCGGCCGACAGGGCACCCAGCAAGAGGCGGTGCTGGGCAGCATGATCGAAGGCGTGCTGGCCATCGACGCCCGGCAGCGGGTCGTGGGCATCAACCAGGCGGCCGTGGAGCTGCTCGGTGTCGACCTGCATCGCGCCATCGGTCGGCAGCTGCCGGAGGTGGTCCGCAATCCGGACCTGCGCCGCTTCGCCCTGCGGGCCATCGACTGCCGTGAGCCCGTCGAGGACGACCTCCTGCTCCGCGGCCTGCGCGACCGCACGCTACGGATGCGCGGCACGGCGCTGCGGGATGTGTCGGGGGACGGCGGCGCGGTGATCGTCTTGAACGACGTCACTGAGATGAAGCGGCTGGAGCGGGTGCGGCGCGACTTCGTGGCCAACGTCTCGCACGAGCTCAAGACGCCGATCGCCTCGATCAAGGGCTTCGTGGAGACGCTCCTCGACGGCGCCGCCGACGATCCCGCCGACCGTCAGCGGTTTCTCGACATCATCGCCCGCCAGGCCGACCGCCTGGCGTCGATCATCGACGATCTGCTCGCCCTCTCCAGGATCGAGCAGAGCGAGGGCACGGGGGATCTCCCGCGGCGATCGGTCCGCGTCCGCGACCTGCTCGGCGCCGCGGTCGGCGACTGCCAGCCGCGGGCCGCCGACCGCTCGATCCGGCTCGAGATGGAGTGCGACGAGAGCCTGGTCGTCGAAGTCAATCCGCCGCTGGTGGAGCAGGCCGTGATCAACCTGATCGACAACGCCATCAAGTACAGCGAACCAGGCCGGGCCGTCCATATCGTCGCCGGCGCCGCTGCGGCCACCGACCAGGCGCCGGCGGCCGTGCTCGTCAGCGTCCGCGACGAGGGCTGCGGGATCGAGGCGGAGCACCTGCCGCGGCTGTTCGAGCGGTTCTACCGGGTCGACAAAGCCCGCAGCCGCAAGCTCGGCGGCACTGGCCTGGGGCTCTCCATCGTCAAGCACATCGTGCAGGCGCACGGCGGCACGGTCGCGGTGGAGAGCGAGCCGGGCGTCGGCAGCACGTTCACGATCCGCTTGCCGTAGGCACCGCGTCCGGAAACGGCAGGCGCTCAACCCGCCGGCGCGGTGCCGGGCGCGATGCCCGCGACCGGGAGGCGGACGCCGGTGATGCCCTCGTTCTCGAGCAGAAAGAGCACGGCATCCGCGACCTGGACCGCGGCGGCGTCGCCGGCCGCGGCTCCCGGCAGCAGGCAGTTGACCCGCACCCGCGGGTTTCGGGCGGCCAGCTCCTCCGCCAGGCTCCGCGCCACGGCCGGGATCGCGGCCAGGCTCGGCAGCCAGGCGGCGGCATCACGGCCGGGCCGTTCGGCCGCCGCATCGCCGACCAGCACGATCGCCCCGCCCTCCGGCTGGCGCACCATGAACTCGCCCACCTCCTGCGCCGCCACGAACGCCGCCACGCAGTTGACGTCGAAGTGCAGCCGAAGGTCGTGCGCGGTCACCTCCTCGAGCGGGCAGTGGCGCTTGAGCGGCAGGCAGTTCACCAGGCCGTCGATGCGGCCGAAGTGATCGGCCACCCTGTGCACGACCGCCCGAATGGGGCCCTCGTCCCGCAGGTCGGCCGTCACGGCCAGGCTCGGCACCCCCGCCGCCTCGAGTTCCTGCGCCAGCGCCCGGGCCTCGGAGAAGGGACCGTCGGCGTGGATCGCGACGGAGTACCCGCGGGAGGCGAGGCCGCGGACCACGGCCGTGCCGAGCCTGCCAACGCCGCTCATCACCAGCGCCACGCGGCCGGTTTGCGCCGCTCCGCCCACGGTCTGCGCTGCTGCGCCCGGTCGGAAAGATTGACTGTCGGACATGGTGCTGCACCCGATTACGGGGAATGCTCAGGCCTGGCGACCCTTCCCGGTGTCGTGAAACTCGACGATCTGCTGCCAGGCCTCCTCCGGCGTCTCGGCGTAGGTGAACAGGTCGAGGTGATCGTCGGAGATGACGCCGCTGTCGGCCAGGTACTCGAAGTCGATCACCTTCGACCAGTACTCACGGCCGAAGAGGATGATGGGCACCGGCTGCATGCGGTGGGTCTGCCGCAGCGTGAGCGTCTCGAACATCTCGTCGAGCGTGCCGTAGCCCCCGGGAAAGAGCACGACCGCGGCGGCCCGCAGGATGAAATGAAACTTCCGCAGCGCGAAGTACTTGAACTGGAAGCAGAGCTCCGGCGTGATGAAAGGATTGGGCTGCTGCTCCGCGGGAAGCTTGATGTTCAAGCCGATCGACTTGCAGCCCACGTCGAATGCGCCCCGGTTGGCCGCCTCCATGATGCCGGGGCCGCCGCCGGTGACGATCACGTAGTCGCGCTCGTCGTCGCACTGGTTGTCGATCGACACGATCCGTGCGAACTCGCGGGCCGCGTCGTAGTAGTGGCAGTGGGAGAGGAGCCGCTCGGCGCGAACCAGCTCCCGTGCCGCCTTCTTGTCGCCCGGCTGGGCGGCGGCCGTCCTCCGGGCCTCCGAGAGCCGCCGCTCGGCAGCCGTTCGTTCGACGATCTGCGTGCCGCCGAAGACGATCACCGTGGAGACGATGTTGTCGGCCCGGAACGCCAGCTCCGGCTTGCCCAGCTCCAGGAGCATCCGCACGCCGCGCATCTCCGTGCTTTCGAGGAGCGACCGATCCTCCTGGGCGAGGCTGTAGCTCGGCGAGGAGAGGATCGCCTCCATGTTCTCCGCCACGAGCGCCACGTCGTTGCCCAGGATGGTGTCGGGCAACACGCTGCAAGCCTTGGGCTGCTGCGGCACGGGGCCGCCCGCCCCGGGTCGGGAAGTCGATGAGGGCTTGGGTGACTTGGCCATGAAGAATCTCCTTGCCTGTGAGAATGCCTGTCTGACGGCGTGGCTCTGGTTTCGCCGCGCCCGCTTCAGGAATCGAGCCGGGCGACGGTGCCGATGGTGGGAATCTCCACGTTCCAACCCCGGGACTGTCGCAGGAACTCCGCCAGCCCACGGGCGGCGGGCGGCTCGCCATGGACGAGAAACGTGGTCCGCGGCGCCGGCATCCCGCCGAGCCACCGGTCGAGCTCGCGACGATCGGCATGCCCCGAGAGGGCGTCGACCTGCCGCACGGCGGCCCGCACGGGCACGTCGCGGCCGTGGATCTTCAGAAACTTGGCGCCGTCGATGAGGGTGCGGCCCCGCGTGCCGATCGCCTGGAAGCCGGCGACGAGGACGGTCGTCTGCGGATCGGGCAGCCGGTGGGCCAGATGGTGGAGGATCCGGCCGCCGTTCATCATGCCGCTGGAGGCGATGATGATGCCGGGACCCTTGTGGGAGTTGATCGCCTTCGACTCCGCCGCGGTCTTGGCCATCCGCACGAAGGGCGAAACGAGGGAGGCCGCCACGCCGGCCACCGACGCCTCGCTGAAGTCGTGCTCGTCGGCGTGCTCACGAAACACCTGCATGGCGTCGACCGCCATCGGCGAGTCGATCCAGACGGGCACTTCGGGGAGCCGGCCGGTGGCCATGAGCAGCCGCAGCAGGTAGACCAGCTGCTGGGCGCGGCCGATGGCGAAGGATGCCACGAGCATCATGCCGCCGCGGGCGAGCGCCTCTTTCGTGACCGCTTCCAACTCGTCGAGCGGCCGGCTGACGGGATGATCGCGGTCGCCGTAGGTGCTCTCGCAGACGAGGTAGTCGCACGCGGGAGGCGAGACCGGGTCGTGGTAGAGCGGGGCGTTGAACCGGCCGACGTCGCCGGAGAAGACGACCCGACGCTGCCCGGCCGGGGTCGCCAGTTCCGTTTCGACGAACGAGCTGCCGAGCATGTGGCCGGCGTCGTGGAATCGGCAGCGCACACCGGCCGCGGGCTCGAACCAGGTCTGGCGCTCGACACCTTCCACCAGCCGAAGCGTGCGATCGACGTCCCGCTCGTCGTAAAGCGGCAGCGCCGGCCGATGCTTCGCATAGCCTTTGCGGTTGGCGTAGGCGGCGTCTTCCTCCTGCACCTTCGCCGAGTCATAGAGCAGGATGCCGAGGAGGTCGACCGTGGGGGGCGAGGTGAGGATCTTCCCCTTGAAGCCCTCGCGGACCAGCCGCGGCAGCCAGCCGGAGTGGTCGACATGGCCGTGAGTGAGCACGACCGCGTCGACGGAGCCGGCGGGCACGGGAAAGCGGTCCCAGTTCCGCTCCCGCAGGCCCTTCTCCCCCTGGAAGAGACCGCAGTCGACGAGCACCCTCGCACCGCCCACTTCCAGCAGGTGCCTCGATCCGGACACCGTCCCGGCAGCGCCCAGGAACGTCAGCGTGGCGCCGCCCGCCGTGGCGGCAGGCTGCGTGGTTCGAGACTCCGGTTCCATCCGCGGTTCTCCCTCGAGGACTGGCTGGGCTGCGCGCCGCCGGCACGGGCGACCGCCACAGCATAGTCACCCGCCGTCCGGGGAGTTGGTCAGCGGCCGGCCGGCGTCCGCCGGCGCCGCGGGACGGCCATCCGCCGCCGTGCGCGTCTGCCCCGCCAGGAGCAACTCCCCCGCCTGCACGGCCAGCGACTCCAACCACGTGCTCGTCGCGCCCGCGTCGTGCGTCGACGGGATGAAGACCTCGAGCTTCAGCCCCCCGTCGCGCGGACGGATCTCCGTCACCAGGCCGAGCCGGGCGAGACGCCGGCCAAGGTCCCGAAGCAGGGTCGCCGTCGGCAGAGGCACCGCCCCGATCCGCGCCTCCTCGATGGTGAGTGTCAGTTGATTGGGGGCGTGCAGCACGACCGCGAGCCGGCCCGAGGCCACGGCCGACAGCGGCCCGTAGCCGACGCGGGCGGCGGCGAGCACGCGGCCCGGCTCAAAGACCAGCCGCGGCTGCGTCACGCGGCGCGGCAGCAACTGCGGATGATTCCGCGGCAGATCGACCGCCAGCCAGGCGTTGATCTCGTCCGCCGAGAGGGCCATGTCCCAGGGGCCGGGGCGGGAGAGCGCGGCATGGGCCGCGGAGGCCTTCGTCACGGCGCGACGGGCCATGGCCTCGGCCTCACCGCTCCCCACGGCCGGCATGAGCAGCGGTCGGTAGAACGCCGGCTCGTACCTGAGGACGACCAGGGCGACTGCCAGCAAGGCCGCCACGGCCAGGGCGACACCACAGACAATCCGCGTCAGCCTGCGCCACGATGCTTGCTTCACGACTGCGCTCTGCGAAGGCGTTGTCCAGGCGGTATTTCCCGGCAGGCCCCGAAGGAGGCTACCCGGTCAGCCCCAGGAGCCGCGGAATCGGCAACTCCGCCGAGTCGTCCACCGTGACGTCGCCGATCAGTTCGACCTCGAGCTCGTCACGGATCACCCGCACGTGCGCCGGGGCCTCGATCCCGATCCGCACCTTGTCGCCACTGACGCGCACCACCGTCACGACCACCGAATCACCGACCCGAATCCGTTCGTTCTGCTTGCGGGAGAGCACCAGCATCGAAGCCTCCGTTCTTGATGGATGTGGGGAATGAATGTAGAAAAATACTGTACGGATGTCAACCTTTTCTTCCCGGGCCCCGTGCGGGCGTCGCCGGCCGGCGGTCCGGCGAGGCTTCCCGGGCAAGGGAACTTTTCCGCAGGGGAAGCATCGTCCGGTCAGGCAAGCTTTCTTGCCCGCGCGTCGCGGAGCATCGGCTGGACGCGTTGTGTGGCATCCGCCCGTGGCGCCGCCTGGTCACGAAGCGCCGGTTTCGCCGTCGCGAGCATCGCGACTCAAGTATCCCGACTCGGTCATCCCGACTCGGTCATCCCAACTCGGGGATCCCTCGAGGATTCAGAACTCGAGACGGATTCGGAAGCACGGACGCCCACGACCGGATCGCGAGCACGCGGGCTTCAGTCGTCTTTGTCCGCGCTGGTCTCAGGCGGCGCGGCGAAGGTCGCCAGGTCGACCACCTTGGCGACAGCCACACGGCTCTCGGCCTCCTCGATGCGGGAGACGTCGCCGGCGAGCAACCGGGGATGCACTTTATGAACGCACCGCAGGCTGTCGGCCCGCCCTCCTACCATGCCGAGCCTGGAATCCACCTCGAGCGTCACCGCGTGCGGGATACCGCCCGCGGCCGCCACCCGTCGATTGATCGCCAGCCGCGGAAACGGCGGCAAGCCACCGGGCCGCACGAGCGCCTTGAGCAAAATCGCGGTATCGGCAAACCGCCGGTATTCGTCCGCCGCTTGTCGCGTCGGCGCCTGGGCGAACTCCACGGCGTAGCGGACCCGCGGCCCGACGAGTTCGATTTCTTCGTCGTTCTCCGTCATGCCTTCGCCGAAGTCGGGGCCGCCCGCCCAGCGGACCAGCCGGTCGTCCGACTTGCGGGCCCACGAAGCCAGCGACACGCTCAACCGCTCCAACCGCACGGCATCCACCTGGGTCTTGAGATTCCGCACGGGGTCGATGAGCACCACGCGCTCCCGCGCCGGATCATGCAGCACGATCTCACCGCCGCCCGCGGCGGCTGCCGCCGGTTCGAGAAAGTCCCAGGCGATGCCGTCGCGAAAGAGTGTGAGACTGCGGGCGACGGGCTGGCCCCCATGCCCGACGAAGATCTCGCTCTCCACGCGAAAGGCATCCTCCTCGGCCCATGCCGGCACGGCGATGAGCAGGCCGAGCAGAAGGCTGCCGACCACACGGGCCGTCGTGTTCACCATGTGCGGGCCTCGAAAGGACGCGGGACCAGGGACGCGGAACCAGGGACGCGAGCCGCCGGCCAAACGCACCGGTACGCTGCCTCCCGCTACCGTCTCCCGGGAAAGCGGCGGGAACCGTAGCAGAACCGCGACAGCCGACCAAGGCGAAACCGGACGGCTTTCAGCGGTCGGGGGTGCCGGGCCCGCCGCGGCCCACCCGGCGGGTCAGCCGCCGGGAATCAGCGCCGCGATCTCGGCCGCCTCCAAGAACACCCGCCACCCCCCCCGTGGGAGCCGCCTCCCGATCCGGTCCAGCCGGGCCCGCACCTTCGCGTCGGACGGCCGGCCCTCCAGGTGCCGGATCGCGATGCCCGCCACGCGATCCGGATTGCGGCGGGCCACGGCGGCGTAGACCTCGGGGTCGCGCTCGCCGGAGTCGCCCACGAGCAGGAAGCGTCGGCGCGGAAAATCGGCCATGATCTGCTCGATCACGCGCCGCTTCGATCGTTTCCGCGAGGGCAGCCGCCGCAGGGGCGTCGAGTCTTTCAGCCGGAAGAGCTTCAGGTGCATCGAGCCGGCGGGCAGCCCCGCCTCGTGGAGAAAATCGTCGAGGCAGGTGACCAACTGCCACGGGCTCGCCGAGACGTAGTGGAAGACGGAGCCGGCATCCTGCCAGCAGCGGTAAAGGTCCGCCATGCCGGGGACCGCGTGGAACTCCCGCAGCAGCGTGTTCGCGAGCAGTTCACGGCGATCGGAGACGTTGGTCACCTTCACCGTGTCGTCGATGTCGGAGATCACCGATGTGCCTTCCTCGGCGACGAACTGAATCCGCCCGCGGGCGGACGCGGGAGGGACGCGACCCTGGTCGGCGGCGGCATCCAGCACCGCCTCGAACTCGAGCCAGCGGCAGCCCGGCGTCGGCGGCCCGGCCAGCGGCTCGACCGTCGCCTCGTCGAGTTCGAACTCGCGCTGGAAGTGACCGGTGCGATCGGAAACCCCGGCGTCGATCCGCCTGCCCCCGACCTCGACCCAGACCCGCTCCCCCGCGACGCGTTGAAAGAGAAAGGCGTCTGCCCGCCGCTGAAACACCTCCGACTTGAGCTGGCTCTCGTCGAGGTCGAGGAGCCGCCTGATGACACCGACGGCGAGCGTGCGGCGGCGGCTCTGGGGAGGCAGGGGCCGCGCGATCATTCCCGCCACAGTCGCCCGCCAGCGCCGGTCGCCGGGCAGCCGCCGCGCATAGGTCGGAAAGAGGACGATCATGCGGCGGCGACCTTGGGAAAAAGGGCGTCCGTCCGGGGCCCGGGCCGACCGCGGGCGGGATGCGGGCCGGAGCTTGCAATCGCGCGGACGCTCATCTTACAACCTTTCCGGCATTCTGGACCGGTCACCACCTGGAGAAAAGCATGGGCGTCAAGAAAACGGGCAAGGGTCGCCGCAAGCTCGGGCAAAAGAAGCGGCGCATGCGGGCTCGCATCCGGCATCGCAAGGGCTGATGCGCAGGACGTGCCGGCCCGTGGGCTCGCCCCGCGCATGCGGATGCCTCCGGCCGATCGCTCGATCGGCTCTTGCCCATGGGCTTTGAGCCTCCGGCCTTTAGGCACGACCCGCACAGTTTGCCGGCCGTCATGAGCCCCGACTCGGGGCAGGGTTTCGATTTGCTTGCCGCGCGCGAAGCGTGGGGTAGTTTTGCGTGGCCCCACGATGCCTCGTGAGGCGACGCCCCGGCAAGGAGATGCCCGATGCAAGCTCGATCCTGGCACCGCGCCCTCGCGCGCTGCTTTCCTCTGGTGATGGCGGCCGCCGCCTTGTCCGGCTGCAAGACGCTCAACGAGCGGTACATCGCCCTGGAGGTGTGGAAGTACGAGAAGTGCTTCGGTCATCTGCCCCCCGGCTTCGTGCCTCCCGGCGTCGCGCCCGCCCCGCAGGCCGCCATGCGTCCGTGCGGCCAGCCCTCGGCCTGCCCGTCGGCGCCGTGCGGACCGGGCGGCGACCATGCCGTGTCCGCCGACGGCCACTGCGACCAGTGCCACGGTGGCTCGATGGAGGGTGGCCTGCCGGCGGGCGCGATCATGGCGCCCGGCATGCCCGCCGCGCCGGGCAGCGTGCCGGTCGGTCCGGGCGGTTCTCCGGGGCCGAGCGCCGGCCTGCCGACGCCCGCCTCAGTGACCAGCAGCCGGCCCGTGGTGATCTCGGACGAGGTCGTGCTGCCGTAGCGTGAGGCTAGCCGAGCGTCTCGTCGGCACCGGGGAATCGGCGCCGTTCGACATCCCCCCGCCAGGCGGCGATCGCGTCGCGGATGCTCGCCTGCACGTTCGCGTAGGACCGGACGAACCGGGGCACCCGGCCGTCGGTCAGGCCGATCAGGTCGTGGAGCACGAGCACCTGACCGGCGCAGTCGGGTCCGGCTCCGATACCGATGGTGGGCACCGCCAGCGACCGCGTGATCGTGGCGGCGACGTCGCGCGGGATGCATTCGAGCACGACTGCGAAGGCCCCGGCCCGCGCGGCCGACTCGGCATCGGCCTGGATGCGGTCGCTGTCCCGCTGCAGGCGATAGCCACCGAGCTGATGGACCGCCTGGGGCCGCAGGCCGACGTGCCCCATCACCGGAATGCCGGCCGCGGCGATGCCGGCGATGACATCCTCCTGGCCGGTCGTGCCTTCGAGCTTGACCGCCTGGCAACCGGTCTGCTGCAGGATGCGGGCGCTGGCCTCCACGGCCGTCCGCACGCCGAGATGCTGCAGGGGAAACGGCAGGTCGACGACCACCAGCGCCCGCGACACCGCCCGCGCGACGATCTCGCCGTGGTAGATCATCTGGTCGAGCGTGGCCGGAATCGTCGACGTCCGCCCCGCCACGACCATGGCGACGCTGTCCCCCACGAGGACGCAGTCCACGCCGGCGGCGTCGGCCAGCCGGGCCGTCGGCCAGTCGTAGGCGGTCACCATGGTGATCGGCCGCCCGTCACGCCGGGCCACCGCCAGATCGCGCACGGTCACGCGCCGCGGGGTATCATGCATGGCCGTCGAATCCTCGCTGGTCGGGGGTGAATCCAGATGTCGAATATAGTTGGCTCCGGTGGCATTCGCGCCGGGTTCTTGGCAGTCGCCCGCCGCGGCTGCCTGGCTGCCGCCTGCCTCTCCTCGGTCGGGCTCCCGGAAGCCGTCGCCCAGCAGCGGCCCGGCGGACCGCAGCCCCAGAAACTGGCCGCCGACGAAGGCAAGGGCACGATCGAGGCCATCGGCCCCGGCATGCTGCGGCTGAAGCTCAAGGGGGGCAACTCCTGGCTCGTGCTGCCCGCGCCGAACGCAAAGATCGCGGTCGAGGGAACGGCCGCCCGCGAGATGCTCCAGCCGGGGCAGTTCGTCTCGTGCGCGGTGTCGCTCGACGAGTTCGGCAAGGCGGCGGAGCCGGTGATGCAGGTCATCTTTCCCGGCGGCGGCGCGCCGGGCGTGGTCGCCGGCGGTCTCGGCATCGCGGAGGCCGGAGCGAAGCGGGTGGCGGGCAAGCGGCCGGCAGGGACCTACCTCGTCTCCGGCACGATCAAGCAGGTCGAGGATGAGGCCGTCACGGTCCAGGTCGGCCGGGAGCGGTTCGAACTGCAGGTGCCGGCCGACGCGGCGCTGGTGGTGAAAACGACGAACGTGGCGCTGGCGGCGGCCGGCGACGAGGTGGAGGTCGAGGGGCTCTACAGGCAGCCCGGCGAGCTGCAGGCCACGCTGCTGTCGATCAGGCTGGCGAAGCCTGTCGCGCCGCCGCCCGCCAAGCCGCGGCCCGGCCGCCGGCCCGCGGCGCAGCCGGCCGCCGCCGGCGCCGAGTGAGTCGGGCGCCGACGAAGCGTCACTGGGCGACTGGCTCCACAGCCCGCCCGGCGGCGGCGCCTGCTCCCGTGGGGCTCATTTGAGCCCCTTGAAGAACTCGTTGAGTTTGTCGTCACCAGGACCGTCGTCCGAGTCGTCGTCGGACGCACCGTCGCGGGCGGCCTCGAGACCGGCCCACGGTTCGCCGGCGGGAGGTTCGACATCGGGCAAAGAGATGGAGAACGCGGGGCCGCCGGCTGGCGACTCTTCCGCCGCAACCGGCCCGGGCGGGACGATCTCTTGCCCACCGACCGCATCCAGAGCCTCGTGATCCAGAGCCTCGTGATCCAGAGCCTCGTGATCCTGTGCCTCGCGCATCGGCTCGGTTTCGGCACTGGCGGGGGCGACGAAATCAAAGTCGGGCACGTCATCCGTACTGGCCTCGGCCGCGCCGGCCACGCGACTCTCTTCGACATCAGGGCCGCCCTCCGCGTCGTCCGCGCCGGCGGCCGGGGCCGTAGAGGCTGGCGGAACGACCTCCGCCGACCGATGCTCCATGTAGTCCACGCGGAATGACAGCCCGCCCACCCGCACGACAGCGCCCGGCGGCACCGCCGTCTTCGTGCTCACCGGAACCGGCTCGTCATCGAGAAACGTTCCGTTGGTCGAGCCGAGATCGTGAATGAAGACCCGGCCGTCGCGGGCGAAGAGCTCGCAGTGTCGGCGGCTCACCAGATCGTGCTGGATGCGGAAGTTCGCCTCCTCGCCCCGGCCGAGCAAGAGGGGGAGCCGGGCGGCGAACGACCGCTGCTTCGAGGGAGGCGACAGGACATGGAAGCGGACGATCATGGCGTCTCGACGACCCCACCGGTGAGCGACCCGGGCCCGCCGCTGCAAAACCTGATGTCAGAACTGTAATCGGAACGAAATCCATCCCCAAACGCACCCCTCCATCCTTCCCAGAAATCCCCGCCCGCCCAGAGGATGACCTTGCGGCAGCCCCCGGCGCCCCTATAATCCCGGGTTCCTGGGCGACGCTTTTCAGGCCCCGCAAGGGCCTGTCTCCGCCGCCTGGAAACCGCTCCGCGGGTGTAGCTCAGTTGGTAGAGCACCACGTTGCCAACGTGGTTGTCGTGGGTTCGAATCCCATCACCCGCTTCCCGATTCCCGCGGCTGCTGCCGTGCTCTCCGGCATCCCCTGTCGTGCCCATCCGAGGAATCGGTGGCCGGGGACCGTGCCGAGGCCGGCGACGGCCTCGGTTTTCGGGCGGGCCACCCCGGATCACGTTCCGGCGGCTGGCCGTCTGTGCCGTCCCCTCTTTTGCGAACTCCTTCTTCACGCCCACCAGTTTTCCCGAGCAGTCCGGAACCATTCATGTCCTCTTCCAGCGAATCCGCAGTCGCAGCCCCCGTGGCCGGCGATGACGCCGCGGCACAGCCCCTGAAGCTCGACGTCGCCATCGACAAGGTCTCCGCCTGCGAGCGGAAGGTGCGGGTGTCGATCCCGCGCGAAGACATCGACCGGTACCGCGACGCCGCCCTGGGCGAGATGATGCCCGCCGCCCTGTTGCCTGGATTCCGTCCGGGCCGCGCCCCCCGGCGGCTCGTCAGCAGCCGCTTCAAGACGGAGATCTCCGACCAGATCCGCAGCAAGCTGCTCGCCGACGCGATGACCCAGGTGTCCGAGCAGGAAAAGCTCTCGCCGATCAGCGAGCCCGAGCTCGACGTGACCGCCGTCCGGGTGCCCGCCGACGGCCCGATGACGTTCGAGTTCAAGATCGAGGTCCGGCCCGAGTTCGATCTGCCCCAGTGGAAAGGCCTGGCCATCCGCCGTCCGACCCGCGAGATCAGCGACGCCGACGTGGAGGAGTCGCTCACCGGCATGCTCCGCGAGCGGGCCCGGTTCGTGCCGCACGACGGCCCGGCCAAGCCCGGCGACCTGGTGGTGGCCAACCTGCGGTTCCTCGACGGCGACACCGTGCTGTCGGAGGCCACCGATCTGGAGCTCATCGTCCGGCCGCGGCTCTCCTTCGCCGACGCCGAACTTGACGGCTTCGACGCCCTCGTGGCGAAGGCCCGCGTCGGTGCGCCCGTCACCGCGACGCTCAAGGTCTCCGATGAAGCCGCCACCGAGGCGCTGCGCGGCAAGGACGTGACGGTGGAACTCACGATCGTCGACGTCAAAAAGCTCGAGCTTCCCGAACTCGACCGCCAACTGCTCGAGGAGATCGGCCCCTTCGAGTCGGCCGACGACCTCCGGGCAGCCGTCCGGCGGCAGCTGGAGAACCAGTTGGAATGGCATCGCCGCCGCCAGGTTCGGCAGCAGGTGTCGAAGGCCCTCACCGCCTCGGCCAGTTGGGACCTGCCTCCCGACCTGCTCCGCCGCCAGAGCCTCCGCGAGCTGGAGCGGGCGATCCTCGAACTGCGCCGCAGCGGCTTCGACGACGACTCGATCCGCCGGCACGTCAACGAGCTGCGCCAGTCGGTGATGGGCAGCACGGCGGCCGCGCTCAAGGAGCACTTCATCCTCGAGCGGATCGCCGAGGACGAGTCGATCGCAGACGCCGCGGCCGACTACGACGAGGAGATCCGTGCGATCGCCGCGCAGTCGGGTGAGTCGCCGCGACGCGTCCGGGCCAACCTCGAGAAGCGGGGGCTGATGGACGTGCTCCGCAACCAGATCATCGAGCGGAAGACGATCGAGCTGATCACGTCCCAGGCGAAGTTCACCGACACGCCGTTCGAGTTCCCCAAGCCCGATACCGAGGCCGTCGACCATGCCGTCTGCGGCGTCACGGTCGGCGAAGAGGAGATCCCGACCGCCGCGCACGCCGAGGCGGGGACGCCGCGCCGCGGCTGATCTCCGGCCCCAACCTCGTCCCCGTCTCATTCCCCGCACCGCCCGCCGAGACCAGCCATGTACGACTCGCTCTTCGAGCCCCGCGCCTCCAGCGCCTCGCGCGATTATCAGCGGCAGCGCCAGATGACACTCGGCGACCTGCTGCTCGAGAATCGGATCATCCTCCTGCAGGGAGAGATCTACGACGGCAACGCCAACGAGCTGGTGATGAAGCTGCTCTACCTGCAGAGCGAGAACCGCCGCAAGGACATCCACTTCTACATCAACTCGCCGGGCGGCAGCGTCACCGCCACGATGGCGATCTACGACACGATGCAGATCCTCTCCTGCCCGGTCGCGACCTACTGCGTCGGGCTGGCCGCCAGCGGCGGCGCGGTGCTCCTGGCCGGCGGCGCGAAGGGGAAGCGGTTCGTCCTGCCCCACGCCAAGGTGATGATCCACCAGCCCTACGGACAGGTGGGCGGGCAGGTGAGCGACATCGAGATCCAGGCCGACGAGATCATCAAGACCCGGGCCATCCTCAACGAGATCCTGGCCCACCACACCGGACAGCCGATCGAGCGGATCGCGAAGGATACCGACCGCGACCGCTACCTGACCGCCACCGAGGCCAAGGAATACGGCCTCGTGGACGAGGTGCTCACCAAGCCGCCGGCCGCGTCAGAGGAAGAGGGCAAGGACTGACCGCCGTCGGCCGCCCACCACCCAACCGATCCACCAGCCACGCCGAGACACCTGCCATGCCCCTGATCCCGTTCGTCATCGAGAAAAGCGGCCGCGAAGAGCGGGCGATGGACATCTACAGCCGCCTGCTCAAGGATCGGATCGTGTTCCTGGGCTCGCAGGTCAACGACGAGGTGGCCAACGCCATCGTCGCGCAGCTCCTCTTCCTGCAGTCGGACGATCCGAAGGCCGACATCCACCTCTACATCAACTCGCCCGGCGGCAGCGTGACGGCGGGGCTGGCCATCTACGACACCATGCAGTTCGTGACCTGTGACGTGGCCACCTACTGCATCGGCCAGTGCGCCTCGATGGGCGCCGTCCTGCTGACGGCGGGCGCCAAGGGGAAGCGCCGGGCGCTGCCCAACGCCCGGATCATGATCCACCAGCCGCTCGCCGGGATGGAAGGCACGGCGGAGGAGATCATGATCCATGCGAAGGAGTTCAAGAACATCAAGCACAAGCTGAATGCCATCCTGCTCAAGCACACCGGGCATCCCCTGGAGAAGATCGAGCAGGACACGGATCGCGACCGCTTCATGTCGGCGCAGGAGGCGCTCGACTACAAGCTGATCGACGAGGTGATCGACCGCATGCCGACCCCCAAGGCCGGTGGCTGACGC
>JBJOKF010000184.1:0-2791 GCA_046046235.1 Planctomycetota bacterium
TGAGCTGGGGCCAGTCGGCAGCGGCCCCGACATCGACCCGCAGGTGGTCGCCCGAGTGCGTGAAGTCGGCAGCCCGCGATCCGGGCCAGCGGCCCTGCACGAGCCGGTATTGGCCGGCTGCCTCCGAGCCAACACCGGCCGCCGGCCGATCCGCCGCGAAGTCGACGAGCCCGATCAGTGCCGGATCCGCGCGGAGTCGCTCGGCAGCGTCCCGCGCCCTCCGCTCCTGGCCGGCGGCGACAGCGGCGGCGAGTTCAGGCACTTCGCCGCGACGGATGAACGCCGCGGTGCGGAGGTCGCGGGCGGCGTTGGCAGCCAGCGAAAAGGCCTCGCCGTCGCGGAGGTTCGTGGGCATGTTCTGGCCGCCGCGGGCGACGACTTCACCGGAGAAGACATGCACCTCGGCCTCTCCCGAAGCCGGCACGTCCACGGCGAACCGGGTGCCGAGGTCGATCGCCTCGCCCGATGGCGTGACCACCGTAAAGCCCTTCGCGCGGGCCGGCACTTCGGCGGCGATGCGGCCCTTCGTCAGCCGCAGCCGCTGCGGCGACTCGAAGCGGAAGGCGGCCGGCGCCTCGATCACGAGCTGGGCACCGCGGCGGGTCTGCAACTCGAGCACGCCGGCGGCAAGCAAGTGGGGTTCGCCGCGGACCACGTTGCCGGTGGCCAATCCAGCCGTCCCGATGCCGGCCGTCACGGTCGCGTACGGCCGGGTGGAAATCAGGCCGCCGAGGATGGCGGCCGCCACGCAGGCCGACACCGCGAGCCAGCCGAGCACCAGCCGCCCGCGACCGCCGCGCGGCACGGCGTCTTCCCGGGCCCGCGACACCGCCCAGTCGGCAAGGCTGCGGCGGCTGAGCGAATGCCGCAGGCTCGCATGCAGGACCGCCCGCTCGAGAAGATATTCCCGCGCTGCCGGATCGCGTTCCAGCCTGCCGAGCAGGCCATCCGCGTCGACCGACGCGCCGGCGAGGCCGCCGTCGAGCAGCTCGTCGATCAGCCGCCGGTCGTCATCGGGGGGCCGCGGCACGTCGCTCACGTCGCCTCCTTGGCCAGTTCGGCCTTCACGCATTCGGCGAGCAGGTCGCGAATGCGAAACAGCATCACCCGCACGCTGCCGGCGGTGGAATCGATCGCCTGCGCGATTCTCTCCATCGAGGCGTCGTCCACGTAGCGAAGGTCGAGGAGCCTTCGCGACTTGGGCGGCAGCTTGTCGATGCACTTCTCGAGCGCCGCCGCCCCGGCATGATCGGCCGCCTGCCGTTCCACGAGCCGGGCCGCGGTCTGGTCGAGCAGCGTCTCGGAAAACACGACCTTCTGGCGGCTCTGCACGCGGTAGTGGTCGATGATCTTCGACTTGGCCAGCCAGAGCACCCAGGCCACGAACGGCCGCGAGCCGTCGTATTCCTCGAACCGCCGGGCGGCCGTGAGGGCCACCTGCTGCACCACGTCCTCGGCGTCCTGAAACCGCTGCACGGCCGCGAAGACGTAGGCATTCACGGCCGGCTCGGCCTGCATCCAGAGCCGGGAGAGCCGCTCGCGAATGTCACCGGCCTGCTGTGAATCCATGCCCGTATGCCGACGCTCCTCCGAAAACGTTAACAGGCCTGGGCAGGGTCCGCGCAGGCATCTCCCGGAGCGGCTATCCTTTTTCCGGCTTTCACCGTGTCGCCATTCCGAATACCCCCAGAGCGTGCCGAGGCCATGCCTGTCAGCCAGTTCACGATCCGGCGGCTCTCGAGGACGGTCGCGGCCTTGCTCACGATCGTGATCGGTTTGCACTCGCAAGCCGGTGAGTCCGTCCGCCAGCCGGCACAGAAGAACCTGATCCTGCCGGGCGAGGTGTTCGAGATCGCCGGCCGCGCTGCCTTTATTTTGGCGACCACCAACCCCGCGCCGGCCGACGAGCCCAAGCCCTGGATTCTCTACTCGCCCACGCTACCGGCCTACCCCGACAAGGCGGAGCAGTGGATGCACGAGCAGTTCCTGGCGGCGGGAGTGGCCGTGGCGGGAGTCGACACGGGCGAGTCCTACGGCAGCCCGGCGGCCGTGAAGGCAGCCGAATCGCTCCACGCCGAGATGGTGCGGCGGGGTTACTCGCCAAAGCCCGCGGTGCTCGGCCGCAGCCGCGGGGGGCTTTGGGCAAGCGCCTGGGCGATCGCACATCCCGAACTCACGGCGGGCGTTGGCGGCATCTATCCCGTCTACGACTGGCGCACCTATCCCGGCCTCGCGAAGGCGGCACCTGCCTACGGCCTCACGCCCGAACAACTCGAGGCCCAAGCAGCCGAGCTTTGCCCGATCGAGCGGATCGACGTGGCGGCACGTGCCGGCGTGCCCTTCTGCATCATCCACGGCGACGACGACAAGGTCGTGCCGCTCGGGGCCAACTCAGCCGAACTCGAAAAACGCTATGCGGCCGCAGGCAAGGGCGACCTGGTGACACTGATCGTCGCCCCGGGGCAGGGCCACTCGTTCTGGGAGGGCTTCTTTCACTGCCAGACGCTCGTCGATTTCCTCATCGCCCGGGCGAAGGGCATCGCGTTGCGCCCCTAAGACAACGCCCAGAGCCGCCCTGCGGCGCAGCCCTACTTCGGCAGCCGCGGCTCGGCGACGACTTCGTCCTGAAGCCAGTCGATCATCCGGTCGGGCCAGTGCTCGAGGCTCTTGCGGCCCGACTTCTTCACGCCGAACCCGTGGCCCCCGCGGGCGTAGACGTGCGCTTCGTAGTCGATGTCCGACTCGCGAAACAGGTTCATCAGGTTGATGACCACGCTCGTGTGCGGATCGT
>JBJOKF010000220.1:0-4984 GCA_046046235.1 Planctomycetota bacterium
CCGGCGGCGCTGGCGGCCGCCTTCGCGCTGGCCGTGCTCGTGAACGTCGTGGAGCTGCTCTGCACCGCCGGGCTGCCGGCCCTCTACACGCAGGTGCTCGCGCAACAAGGCTTCGCCACCCCGGTCCGCTACGGCTTTCTCGGCCTCTACATCGCGGCCTACATGTTCGACGACGCCGTCATGGTGGGCATCGCGGTGGCGACGCTCAGTCGCATGAAGCTCGAGGAGACGGGCGGTCGCTGGCTGAAGCTGGTGAGCGGCGCCGTGATCCTCTGCCTGGGGATCGTGCTGCTGCTGCGGCCCGACTGGCTGTCGTGAGCCGGCGTGGCTCCCGGCTTCCGCTACTGCGCGAGATAGAGCGGCAGCGGGCTGTCCCGCAGCAGCCGCAGCGCCGTCTCGCCGAAGAGCCTGCGGAGCAGCAGGTTTCGGGCGCTGTTGCCGGCGACGATCAGGTCGGCCTGCCAGGCCTGGGCATAGGGGATGAGCTCCCGGGCGGCATCGCCGGCGGCATGGTCGGTCTCGACCGAGCGGCCGTGGGCCGCGAAGTAGCCGGCGGCCTTCTCCAGGCGGCGGGTCGCGGTCGACGCATCGTCGTCGAAGTGAACGATCCGTACCTGGGCGTCGGCATAGAGGCCGGAAAGCACGAAGTGCTTGAAGGTCTTGGCGCTCTCGAGCGAGCCGGAATAGGCCACGAGCACCCTGTGGATCGGACGGTATTCTTCCGGCACGGCGAGGAGCGGCCGCACGCCATCCGACACGAGCCGCTCCAGCGCGTCCCGCGGCTCGTCCACGACTTCGTGCTCGAAGAGGCCGCCGAGCCCGAAGACGCACATGTCGTGATACCGCACCAGGTCGGCCGCGATCTCGAAAGGATCGCCCGTCTCCGTGACGATTCGGTGGGCGACACCGGCGGCGCGGCAGCGGGTCGCGAACTGTTCCCCGGCGGCCGCGACGTCGGCGGCGGCCTGTTCATGCCGCTGCCGCCGCAAGTCGGCGGCGGCGACGTCCACCCCGACGCCCATCGGCCTCGGGCCCGTCCAGTCGAGCCGCGCGGCGTCGATCACGGCGAGCCCGGAGAGTTCGGCGGCCCGGGGCTTCGCAATCCCCAGGGCATGCTCGGTGACGCTCGCGGCGGTCCGGCTCGTGCCGAGCCCCACAAGGATGCGCTTGATCATCGCTTCAGTCTCCACAGGCCGCTGTCCACCGCACATGGCCGCATCATAACGCCCCCGTCCGGGCCGCCTGCCCGGCCCATGCCCACTTCACCAGCTCGATCACCGTGACCGGCAGGAGCGCCAGCCCGACCGCGAGCAGCCAGCCGCCGCCGAGGTCGCCATGCACCTCGAACACCGGCCGCGCGACGGGCAGCGTGAGCACCGCGACCTGGAGCAGGCCCGAGATGACGATCGCGGCGAGCAGCGACGGGTTGCGGAAAAAGCCGACACCGAATGCCGTATGGCGGTCGCTGCGGCAGCCGATCGCGAAGCAGAGCTGGGCGAAAGCGGCCACGCAGAAGGTGGTCGCTTGGGCCCGCGCCATCACCGCCGGATCGGCCGAGCCCCGCCAGGTGAGCCAGAAGGCGGCGAGCGCCACCGCGGCGACGAGCCCGCCGTGGGCGAGAATCGTGATCCCGCGGCTGCGTGTGATCACCGGCTCCTGCGGCGGCCGGGGGGGCCGCTCCATGATGTCGCGTTCCGGCGGCTCGACTCCGAGCGCCAGCGCCGGCAGGCCGTCGGTGACGAGGTTGAGCCAGAGGATCTGGATCGCCGCCAGCGGCGCCGGCCAGCCGGCCACCGCCGCCACGAGCATGAGCAGCACCTCGCCGGCATTGCACGAGAGCAGGTAGTGGATGAACTTCTGCACGTTGTCGTAGATCCCGCGGCCCTCCTCCACGGCGCTGACGATCGAGGCGAAGTTGTCGTCGGTGAGCACCATGTCCGACGCCTCCTTCGTGACGTCGGTGCCCGTGATCCCCATCGCGATGCCGATGTCGGCGGCCTTCACCGCCGGGGCGTCGTTGACGCCGTCGCCCGTCATCGCCACCACCTCGCCCCTGGCCTGCCAGGCCCTGACGACGCGGAGCTTGTGCTGGGCAGTCACGCGGGCATAGACCGCGAAGCGATCCACCGCCGCGGCAAGTACCTCGTCGGAGAGGCTGTCGAGTTCGGTGCCGGTGACTGCGGCGCCGCTGCCGTCCACCAGGCCGAGTTCGCGGCCGATCGCCAGGGCCGTCGCGGGATGGTCGCCCGTGATCATCACCGGGCGGATGCCGGCGGAGCGGCAGGTCCGCACCGCGGCGCGGGCTTCGTCCCGCGGCGGATCGAGCATGCCGGCCAGGCCGACGTGTACCAGATTTCGTTCCAGATCCCGCTCGAGTGCGTCGGGGCCGCCTCCGTGCGGCGCGTCGCCCGGCAGGTCGCGGCAGGCCAGTGACAGCACCCGCAACGCCCGGTCGGCCATCTCCGCCGCGGCCGCCAGGATCGCCCGGCGGCGGTCCGGTGTGAGCGGCACGACCACGCCGTCGCGAAGCTCCGCCGTGCAGAGGGGCAGGACCGCCTCGGTGGCTCCCTTCGATTCGAGCGACCGGCCGCCGGATCGCTCCACGACGACGCTCATCCGCTTGCGATCGGAGTCGAAGGGCAGCTCGAAGATGACCGGCGTCGCGGTGTCGGCGACGGGCACGTGGCCCTTGAGCGCCGCCACGACGAGCGCGGCCTCCGTGGGATCGCCCACCGCCCGCCAGCCGCCGCTCTCCGGCTGCACCGATGCGTTGCCGCACCGGCTGCCGATCTCGAGCAGTCGCCACAGGTCGGGCTGGGAGCCGGCCGGCACCACCGGTCCCGCCTGGCCCGACGTGCCGGAGGCGGCGCGGTCGAGGAACTCACCCTGGGGCGCGTACCCGCCGCCGGTCACCTCGTAGCGGCCGGTCGCCGTCGCGATCTCGCGGACGGTCATCTCGTTGCGGGTGAGTGTTCCGGTCTTGTCGGTGCAGATCACCGTCACGCTGCCGAGGGTTTCCACGCTCGGCAGCCGTCGCACGAGCGCGTTGCGGGCCACCATCCGCTTCAGGCCGATCGCGAGCACGACGGTCACCACCGCCGGCAGCCCCTCCGGCACGGCGGCGACGGCCAGGCTGACGGCCCGCAGCAGCACCTCGCTCGCGCGACCGCCGCGCAGCATCTCGAGTGCGAAGATCAGGGCGACCACCGCCAGGCAGATGACGATCAGCAACCGGCCGAGCTCCTCGAGCCGCCGCTGCAGCGGCGTCGTCTCCGCCGGAGATGCTTCCAGGAGGCTGGCGATCCGGCCGAGCTCCGTGTCCATGCCGGTCGCGACCACGATCGCGGTGCCGCGGCCGGCGGCGACGACCGTACCGGAATGCACGATCGAGCGGCGGTCGCCGAGCGGAGTGGCCGTCGCCAGGGGGGCCGCGGGCTCCTTGTCGACCGGCTCGCTCTCACCCGTGAGGGCCGCCTCCTGCATCCGCAGGCCGAAGGCCTCGACGAGCCGTCCATCCGCCGGCACGCTGTCGCCAGCTTCCAGTTCGATGCGGTCGCCGGGCACGATCTCCTGGGTGGGGAGCGGCTGCCGGTGGCCGTCGCGATACACCTTGGCCAGCGGCGCCGACATCCGCTTGAGGGCCGCAAGCGCCTGCAACGCACGCTCCTCCTGCAGGAACCCGATGATCGCGTTGACGAGCACGATCGCCACGATCGCGGCCGTGTCGGCCCAGTCCCCCATCACGCCGGCGATCACCGCCGCCACCAGGAGGATCCAGACGACCAGCTCGCGAAACTGCCGCAGGAGCTTCCACCACCAGCCTTCCGGAGGCTTGGCCCGCAGCGTGTTGTCGCCGTGCTCCGCACGACGCCGCGTCGCCTCCGCCGTCGAGAGCCCCGCAGCCGGGTCGGTGTCGAGGCGGGCTGCGACCTCGGCCAGCGTGAGGGCGTGCCAGGCTGCGGCGGGGGCGTCGCCGCCGGGTGGCGGTGCGCGGGACGTGGGCTTCATGACGACAGCAGGAAGACGAGTGCCAAGCCGCCGCCGATCACCAGCAGCATCAGCAGGGCGTCGGGCTCGACCAGCGGCAGCCTCTTCTCGGCATGATAGAGCTGGCCGAGCACCGCGATCGCGGTCGCCACGATCACCGCCAGCGCCGTCACGGCATGCGCGGGAGACACCGCCCGAAACAGATCGCCGGGGTGGGCCGCGTCGAGCGGTGCGAACAGGATCATGTTGAAGGCGTTGCTGCCGAACGTGTTGCCGATCGCCAGGTCGAGGGCTCCCAGGCGCACCGCTGCCACGGACGCCACCAGTTCCGGCAGCGAAGTCGTGAACGCGACAAGCGTGCTCCCGACGAACGTGCCGCCGAGCCCCGAGCGGTCGGCGAGGCGGGCGGCCGTGTCCGCGAGCCTTGGTCCCGCCGCCACCAGCACGGCTGCGGCCACCGTGAAGACCGCCGCCGACCTGCCGAGCGGCCCGGAGGGCCGCTCGCGAAGGCCATCCGTGGCCGACTGCTCGGCCGCCACCCGCGCCGAGATCCGCTGGTCGATGAAGAGCATTCGCGCGCCGAGCAGGTAGGCCAGCAGGATCGCCCAGGACCAGCCGCTGATGCCGAGCACGACCGGCACGTCGAGTTTGCCGGAGGTGAGGATCGCGCAGCCGATGACGCCCGTCAGCGCGATCGCGAGTGTCGCGGAGAGGGCGTGCGACGCGGCTTCACGAGAGAGCATCCGCCGCCCATCGCGGCGGCAGAGGTCGACGCCCGCAAGGATCAGCAGGTTCATGAGGCTGCTGCCCAGCAGGTCTCCTGCCGCCAGGTCGGTGTGGCCCGCCCGCACGGCGGCCAGGTCCACGGAAAGTTCGGGCAACGAGGTCGCTGTGGCCAGCAGAATGCTGCCCACGAGCACCCGTCCCAAGCCCGTGGCCTCCGCGATGGCGTCGGCGGCCCGCGCCAGGGCGGTTCCCGCCGCGGCCACGACGGCCG
>JBJOKF010000230.1:0-25735 GCA_046046235.1 Planctomycetota bacterium
TGACGGCGTTGGAGAGGGCCAAGGCGAGCGCGGCCAAGGCGAGGTGGCGGAAGTTCATGCGGCGGGTTCCTGTGAGGTGAGGCGCGGCATTCTGTCGACAGGGGGGAGCGGCTCCCAGGCCCTGCCTGCAGCTCAGGACGGCGCGGGAGTCTTGGGCCAGAATGAAAACCGTGCGGTTGGACCGACCCTTCAACGGGCGAGGCGTCGTGAGGTTTCTCGCGATCGTGCCGCGGCGTCGCCCGCCTCAAGGCCGCGCCCTGCGAATCGTGACCTCGATCTCGCCGTCGTTGTCGGCCAGTTGCGTCCAGTCGTCGGCGCACCGGAGCATGAGCCGTCCGCCGCTCGGCGCGGTGAACGTGCCCTGGGCCGCGAGCGGGATCGCGTCGGAAAGTGCGAAGCCGTCGGCCGACTCGGAGAGCACCGCGGCTTGGAGCCGGCCGCGGCCGGTGTCGTCGCCGTCGGCCGGGCAGTCGGCCCCTGCCGCCGCCGTCCGCCAGGTGCCCTCGGCCTGCACGTCATACGTGGATCCCCGCTCCACCGCGACGCCGCTGGCCTGCCATCCCGCGGCCGCCTTCACGGTCGACTCTCTGCTCGCCGCGGCGGTCAGCGGTGCGAATCGAGACCGCCATGGCCAGGCCACGAGATCCGCGCGAAACCCGTTGCCGACGGTCTGCAGGAACTGGTCGTATTCGAACGAGAGCTCCTTGGCGACGGGCCCGTAGACCGACTCGAACGACACCCCGGGCTGTTCCTCCATCAGCGCGATCGCCAGCGGCTTGAAGCGGTCGGCGTAGTTGGGGTTGTGGGCCAGCATGTGGCAGAGCGCCCAGCGCCAGGCGTAGTCCTGCCAGGTGCCGGATGGCGTGCGGCCCGGCACGGCGATCTCCAGCAACCGGCGCTTCGGCTCGGCCTGCTGGAGATATGCCATTACGGCCGGCTCCACATCCACGGCCGCCTCGCCCTCCTTCCAATAGTTCCCCAGCTCGGCGACGCCTTCCGCCAGCCAGGTGGGGCCGGCCGAACCGAATGCCATGTGGCAGAAGCCGTGCGTGCACTCGTGCTGGATGACGCCGTGGTCGGCGCAGGAGTAGAGGGTCGCCTTCCGCAGCGTGCCGAGGCGAGCGTTGAAGCAGATGCCGGCCCGCTCGCGGACCTTCGCCACTCCCTCCGGTTCCGCCAGCATTCCCGGCGGAAACACATCCAGATTCCGCACCACGAATCCCTCGATGACGCCCGTCGGGCCGCGGCCGAAGTACTTCTCGAGCAGGCTTGCCATGCGCTCGAGCTTGGCGAGCATGATCTGCGCCTCCCGGTCGGAGACGTCGCTGAGGAACGCGAAGTGCGCCGACCGGATGAGCCGGGGCTCCTTCTTCGGCTCGTCGGAGAGGGTGCGGTATCTGTTGGCGAGCTTGTCGCCGCCCCGCTCCTTGACCGCGGCGCCGGCGACCGTCTCCACGACGAGCGTCTGCGCCACCATGTCGCCGCTGTCGAGCCGCACCGCTTCGAGCCGCGTCACCTTCGCCCCTGGCTCGATCCGCCGGAGGTCGCCGCTTTCCAGCCGGGCAGCGACGTCGGCTGCGAGCTTGAACGTGAGCACGGTCTTCCTCGCGAACGCCTTGTCCGCCGGCAGTTCGACCGTCAGCCGCCCTTTCGACGCCTGCTTGACTGCCGCGGTGACCGTGCAGGGAACGAACTCGGCGGGTTTTTCCAGTGCCGCGGCCGGCCGCACGCCGATCTCCGCATCGGCGGCATCGACGAGCGCGACCGCAGCCAACTCGCCGTCGTTCTTGCCAAACCCATTGACCCGGCACTCGAACCGCACCACCTGGCCGGGCCTCAACTTCGCCACGTCGAACGTGCCGGTCACGCGCACGTCGGCCGGAAAGGCCAGCAGTCGTCCGTCGGCCAGGGCCACGCCACGCTCCCCCTTCGCCTGGACGCGAACCTCGCGGCGGTCGCCCGCCTCGTCCAGGATCGTAACCCTTCCGGGCGCGACCGACTCGACGGTGCCGCTGATGTGCAACTGCTCGACGATGCCGAGCTGGCCGCAGGCCGTGCCGCCATGGCCCACGGCCAGGCTGGCGCACAGCGTCGCCGCCAACACGTTCCACGACATGGTGTGGGCGATGTGCTGTGTCATGTGGCTCCCCCAACATCCTCAATCGAATCCGTCGAAACCGCAACAGCCGGCGGAAGATCGTCGGGCCGGGGTTGCCCCTGGTGGGGGCGGCGCTCGCCATAGTGAATATGGATGTGCTACGTCGCGAGCCTCTTCCTGAGCGGCCGCTCGTCGCGGTCGCTGTGGCGGCCGTGGCCGGCGCGGCTGTTTCCGGCCTGGTCACCGTGCCGCCCGTCGGCTGTTGGGCGCTGGCCGCCGCCGGCCTGATCGCCTGGCGAATGGCGTTCGGACGGGGCGCGACGTCGTTGGCCGGCGGCCTCCTGCTGCTCGCCATCGCGGCCACCGCGGCGGGCTGGTACGCGGCGCGGGTGCGGCTGTTCACCGCGGACGACCTCGCCTGGCGGCTGTCGACCGTGCCGCAGCCCTTGGCAATCGAGGGGACGGTGCGCGAGGCGCCGCGGCTGCTCGCCGCACCGGCGGCGGATCCGCTGCGGTCGATGCCGGGCGGCATGGGACGGGCGTCGAGTGAACTGATCGTGGAGGTGTCACGAACCCGCGATGGCGGCCAGTGGCGGGCCGCCTCGGGGCGGGCCGCAGTCGTCGTCGACGGGCTGCCACCGGTGGTACCGGCGGGAGCCCGGGTGCGGATCTTCGGCCGGGGACTGCGGCCGGCGGCACCGATGAATCCAGGCGAGTTCGACTTTCGTGATCGTGCGCGGCTCGTGCGGTGTCTGTCTATCATCCGGGCGCACTCGGCATCGTACATCGAGCCACTGGACGGGCCGGGGCACCGGTCGCCATGGGGCTGGATTGACCATCTGCGCGCGTGCGGCCAGGAGGTGCTCCGGCGGCACGTCTCTCCGGCACGGGCGGGATTGGCGGCCGCGCTGTTGCTCGGCGGTCGGGAGTCGCTGGCGCGTGATGCGGCCACGGGCTTTCTTGTCACCGGCACGGTACACGTCCTCTCCATTTCGGGTTTGCACGTTGGTTTCATCGCCTTCGCTCTGGTGAGGCTGCTGCGGTCGGCCGCGCTGCCACGGGCAGTGGTGATCGGCGCGATCGCGGGCTGTACGGGTCTCTACATGTTGCTCGTGGGCGGCGAGACGCCTGTCGTGCGGGCCACGCTTCTGGTCTGGCTGACAGCCGTGGCGGGGGCCCTGGGACGGCGGGTGGCGTCGGTCACGGCGCTGGCGTTCGCGGCGCTCGTGGTGCTGGTGGTGAGCCCTGGCGAACTCACGCGAGTCGGTGCACAGTTGTCTTTTCTGTCAACGGCGGTGCTCGTCGGCGCGTCCGCGGCCCTCTACCGCCCTCCCGAGGCCGACCCGATCGAGCGGCTGATCGACCGCAGCCGGCCCCCGTGGCTGCGCCGCATGCGGGCGTTCGGGCGCCAAGCGGCCGTCGTCGCCTGCATCGGCGCCGCGGTCTGGACGGTGACGGCGCCGGTCGTCGCCGCCCGGTTCCATCTCTTCAGCCCGATCGGCCTCCTGGTCAATCCGCTCGTCGCGCCGCTGGTGGCCTTGGCGATGGTCTGGGGCGGACTCTGTCTGCTCGTGGCGCCGGTGTCGACGCCGTTGGCCTCGGTCTGCGGCTGGTGCTGCGACGTGACGCTGCATGGCCTCGAATCGCTCGTGTCCGCGGCGGCGGCGGTGCCGGGCGGGCACGTCTGGGTGCCCGGTCCGGCGGAGTGGTGGGTGGCGGGGTGGTACGGGCTGCTGGCTGCGACGCTGCTGTTCGTGGCCCGCGAGCGGCTGCGATCCGTCCGCACCTGGGCCTTCGTCGCCGTTGCCTGGGTGATCGTCGGCGTCGTGGCGGACGCTGGCCTGTGGCCCCGCGCCGAACGGCTCGCGGGCATGCGGGTGCTCGTCACGGCGGTCGGCCACGGCTGCGGCATCGTCGTCCGCAGCCCGTCGGGCCGATGCCTCGTCTACGATGCGGGGCGGCTCGGCGCGGGCTCTGCCGCCTCCCGGTCACTCGCCAGCGTGCTCTGGGGCGAGCGGGTGCGAAGGATCGACACGCTCGTCATTTCCCACGCCGACACCGACCACTTCAATGCCGTGCCCGACCTGCTCGCGCGGTTTGCGATCGGCGAGATCGTCGTGCCGCCCGCCTTCCTGGAGGCCGCGGCGTGGGCGCCGCGGCGGCTCGTGGAACTCGCCCGGGAACGCGGGGTGCCGGTGCGGGCAGTGCAGGCCGGCGACGGTTGGGCGGTCGATCCGCTCTGCCGTGCCCGGGTGTTGCACCCGTTTCCCGCGGCGGGCACGGCCACGGGCGACAACGAGACGAGCCTCGTGCTCGCCGTCGAGACCGCCGGCCGCAGGCTCCTGCTCACGGGCGACCTCGAGGGAGCGGCCCTCGATCGCTTTGTGGCGCTCGGGACGGAGCGGTGCGACGTGCTCGTGGCCCCGCATCACGGCAGCCTGTCGAGCCTGCCGCCGACGCTGGCGACCGCCAGCGACGCCGAGTGGGTGGTCGTCAGCGGCGCGTCTTCCCCGGGCTGGTCGCGGGTGCGCGACGCCTACGCGTCGGCGCGGCGGGGAGGGGCTACCGTCGTCAAGACGGGACCCGACGGCCACCATGGCGGCGGTGCGATCGCGGTTGTGCTTTCCGCCGCGGGAGTCGACGTGCGGCAGTTCAGCCGCGGGCAGTGGGAACGCGTGCCGGCTCAGGAGGCCATGCCCGGTCGGGAGCCGTCGGCGCTGGCCGCGTCCGGCCGGGTCAGGAGCCAGCCCGCCGCGATGATCGCCAGTTGGCTGGCGACGAATCCTGCCAGCAGCAGGAGCACGCCGCTCGTGAAGCCGTAGCTGTGCAGCCCGATGCCGAGCTGGTTGGTGCCGAACCAGCTCCAGGCGGTGACGATGTTGCCGCCGATCGCGAACAGGGCGAATCCGCGGGGACCGAGCCACTTGTCCCAGCGGGCATGCAGCGCCGCGGCGTTCCAGAGCACGATCATCAGCGCGCCGTTCTCCTTCGGGTCCCAGCCCCAGAAGCGGCCCCAGCTGTCATCGGCCCAGAGACCGCCAAGCACGGTGCCGATGAAGCTGAAGAAGAGCGCGAAGCAGACGACGCCGTAAGTCATCCTCGCCAGTTGGTCGAGCGATTCCCGGCTCGCCGCGGCCGCGCCCCGTCGCCAGCGGCCGGCGACGGCGTGCGCGATCCAGAGGATGCCGAGCACGCCGGCCAGGAAGGTGGCCCCGTAGCCGAGCGTGACGGTGATCACATGGGTCGACAGCCAGAACTGCGTGTCGAGCACCGCCTGCAGGACGTGCATCGTGTCACCCGTGTCGAGGCCGTAGGCCACCATCAGCGTGAGGCCGCCGGTGATCGCGGCCACGAGGTTGCCGACGCCGTTGGCCTGCAGGCCCTCGATCGCGAGCCCGGCAAGCACGCAGGCCCAGCCGATGAACACCGCCGATGAGTAGAGATTCACCACGGGAGGCCGGCCCGTCAGATAGATCCGGCTGCCGAGGGCGAAGGTATGGAGCAGGAGCGTGCCCAGGAGCATCCAGGAGATGAACCTGTTGAGCGGCGCCCGCCAGGTCAGGAAGCTCGTGAAGCAGAGCACCGTCGCGAGGACATAGAGCCACTTGGCCAGGTCGGTGGGATTGAAGTGGTTGAGCCAGGCCTCGAAGGCGGGCTTTCCACCCGCCTCCACCACCGCCGGGAAGCCTGCCGTCGCCGTCGTGAACGACCGCAGCGCGGCCGAGAAGTCGGCGGGGGAACCGGTCACCGCTCCGAGCAGTTCCGTGAATGGCAAGAGGCCCGGATTGACCGTGAAGGCCGCGCCGCCCGGTCGGCCCGCCAGGAGCTTGCCGACGATCGCCTCGACCCAAGCGGGGTAGAGCGACTGCCACTCGCCGCGCTCCTCGGGCTGCTGCTGCGGCGCCGCGGCGGCCACGGGCGGGAGCGCTGCGGGCGGATGGGCGGCCTCGATCCGGCGGGCGGCCTGCATCACCCGTTCGAGCTCGGCGAGCAGTTCGCGCCGGGCATCCTCGCCCTGCCCCGGCTCCGGCAGGCGGGGCGTCTCGTAGCTGAACCGCAGCAGGTCGAAGGTCTGCAGCTTCTGGTTGATCTCAGCGAACTTCTTCTGCGTGAAGGTCATCTGGTCCGCCGGAACATCCCGCAGGCCCTCGATCTGCTTGCGGAGCTTCGCGCGGCCGGGCTCGAGCTCGGCGGGGCTGTAGCGGTGCCCCTGCCGTCGCGGCAGGTCGAAGAGGTCGACCACTTCCTTGGCGTCGATCCGGAATACGGGTGCGTGTTCCACCCACTCGGCTCCGCCCATCACGCCGAGCATCCAGCGGGTCGCCGCGACCGCGCCGGCGGGCAGGTCGCGGGCCGCCGGCGGCGCGTCGGCGGGCTTCGGCATGACGACGTGCGCCCGTCCGCCGAGGAGCTGTAGCGTGTTGCGGGCGACGGTGTCGAGCGGCTTGATGCGGCCCTCGTGCAGCATGGGAATGCGGCCGGCGGCCTGCCAATCGCGATCGCCCTTGTTCGACTCGCGATCGTTGGCGGCGCGGAGCGCGACGAGGCCCACGAACAACAGCCCGAGGACCGGCAGCGCCCAGGCCCTCCAGCCGCGACCGGCCCGCTCGCCGGCGGATTGCCGGCTCGCACGAGGGCCGCCGCTGCGGTGGGCTACGCGGCCGTCGCGCCGGGGAGCGGCTGCGTCCGCCCCGGGCGTGCCGCTTGCGCCGCCGGCCAGGCCACGGTCGTAGCGATCGGCGAACCGCAGGAAGGTGTTGCCGAAGTGGGCGAGCATGCCCCAGAGCGCGAGCACGCAGGCCACGTAGGGGATGAGCCAGCCAGCGTTCTCGACCACCTGCAGCCCCGTCATCTCCGCCCGGCTGCCATCTGGGAGGTCCACCGGCGCGTACTGGCTCTGATAGAAGGTCTCGCCGCGATACCGCACCGGATTGTTCATCCAGATGCGGCCGTCCTGCGTCGCCTTGGTCGCGGGGTCGGTGAAGGTGACGTAGGAGGAGAAGTCGCGCGGCGTGTCGCTCGCGCCGTAGTTGATCCGCCGGACGTCGGTGAGCGTGACGCTATAGGGCTTGTACTCCCGCCGGTACCGCAGCTGCAGCCGGTAGGGAACGCCGGTGACGTCCACGGTGTCGACCTCGTCGGCGCCGGCGCCCATGAAGATCTGTGCCTGATCGTTCAGGAACTGGCTCGTGAGGAACGTGCCGAGGTCGGCGCCGGTGCCGCGGTCCTTGAGCCGCACGTAGGCCGACGCGATGTTGGGCCGGGAACTCGCGCCCCCCTCCGGCGGCTTCGCCGACGCCAACCAGCTCTTGCCCAAGCCTTGCGTGGCCGGGTTGGGGGCGACCGGGCCCACGCGGACGACCGTCGAATTGGGGAAGAAGGAGAGCACTTCGATGTCGAACGGCAGCGATTCCACGCGAATGGGATCGCCGGCGGCGCGGGCCTTGAGCAGCCGACCTGAGATCACCGTCACCCGGTCGGTCGCGCCGTCGGCGCCGGTCTCGAGCACCGCCAACTCCGTCTCGTCGGTGCGCAGCGCCATGTTCGTCGTCTGCCCCTCGACGAGCGCCATCCGTTCCTCGATCTGCCGGTCGCCGAAAGCGAACTGGCCGAACATGAGCAGGCCGACGCCCAGATGGATGAGCACGTTGCCGCCACGACTGCCGAAGACCATCGTGAGACCGGCCAGCAGGATGAGGGCCGCCACGCTCGACTGGAGCAGCTGCCACAGGATCCGCAGGCCCGGCTCACCCATCCGCCAGGCATCGCCGCCGAACAGGCTCAACGCGGTCAGCGTGCCGGCGGCGGCGGCCGCGAGCATCAGGGCGATCCTGGTGAGCCGCCTGAGATCTCGGCCCACCGTCGCCGCGGCGGCCAGCCACGCGGTGGTCGCGACACCGAGCACCTGCACGATCCGCCACACGGTGCCGTAATCGACCGGCGGCCGGCCCTGGAGGCCGTCGGCGTAGTGGCCGCTCAGGATCACCGCGAGCGTGAGCAGGCCTCCGACGAGCGACACGATCGTGCCGGCAAGGAGCCTGCCGCCACGGGCATGCACGTGGAAGCGGGTGAGCTTCGCGGCGATGAGGTTGACGAGGAGCACGAGCCCGATCGTGGCGCCGCCCGGAAACGGGAACCAGCCCGTCAGCGTCGAGGGGCCGAAGATCGTCACCGGGAAAAAGTCGGCGAGCGGCACCTGCGCGACCCAGCTGTTGAAGTACTCCCGCTTCACCTCGGGTAGGTTCTTCTCGTCCTGGGCCAGCGTGCCGACGAACAGCAGAAAGATGCCCGCGAGGAACATCACCACCGTCACCTTCAGCGAGCCGGCGGCTCGCAGCAGCCGCCAGACCAGGCCGGCGCCATCAGCTCCCGCCGCGGCCGGCGTCAGCGGGCCGCCGAGAGTGGTGAGCGATGAGGGCAGGCTGCCAATGGCCATGGGCTGGAGTCCGTGCGGAGGGAGCGGTTCACCGGAGCCGGATCGAGCGGACGAGGGACGTAAACGGCTCGCGCAGCGTGCGCGCGCGGTCGGCGGAGCCCTTGAGCTTCACGAAGATCGCGCCGGATTCATCGATCGGGAGCATTGCGGCCAGGATCGCCTGCCGATCCTCGGCGGCGCCGTCTTCGAGCAGGACGATGGTGGCCGTGCCATCGGCCGTCTCGACCCGCTCGGCGGAGGCGAGCGCTCTCTCGACGGCCTCGGCCGAGCCGCCCGGGGTGAGCTGCTCCTGCCACCGCGCGACGTTGCCCTCGAGCGATCCGGAGGCTGCGATGATGGTCACCTCGTCGACATCGGCGCCGGTCCCCTGCCCGGTTCGCAGCGTGGCCAATCGCAGGCCGCCGCCGCCGGCGTCGACCCAGCCCTCCGGTAAGTCGTAGGTGATCCGTGGGCCGGTCGACGTGACGGACGGCACCTCGCCACCCTTGGTTTCCGCCGCGAGCGGCGCAGCGGCCTTGGGCGCCACGTAGCTCCGGATGTCTCCGGGCTGTATCTCGGCCGCGGGGCGGCAGCCCGCCGCGAAGAGCGTCGCCGCCAGGCCCAGGCTTGCCAGGTGCTGCATCGACATGATCAGGTTCGGCACGCCCGGGGACGCTCGGCAGCCGCGCAGCCCGTCTCGGGCGGACCACCTGCGATCATCGTAGCACGGGGCCGTCTCGGCGGGAGCTTTCGGGCCGTCACTGCCGCCAGCCGAAGATCCCGGCCAGCGGGTTCAGGAGCGGGCCGGAGAGGGTGAGTTCGCCGGGGCTGCCGAGCGTGCGCAGCAGGTCGAACATCACGAAGCCCCCGGTCAAGAGCAACAGCGCGCAGCACACGAGCCCGCAAATCTGCCAGACGCTGAACCGCGTGTCGGGCACGACGCCGCCGAAGGCCACCTCACCGCCGTCCACCCCGGCCGCGTCCATGGACATCGGGATATCGCCGGTGAAGCCGGAGCTTTCGTCCTCGATGCCGGTACCGAAGAAGCTCGAATCGCCCGAGGCCGACTCCTCCGCCATCACGACCGAGGCGCTCTCGTCGTCATCGCCGCGGAGGCTGCCGGCCTCGAAGACGTCGCCGGCAAGCATCGTGGCGCCGTCCTCTTCCGTCCCGCCGTCGTCGAGCGGGCCGAGATCGATTCCCGACACGGCGGCATCGCCGTCTTCCAGCGACAATCCGCTGTCGAGCGCGCCGGAGAGCGCGGCCCCGGCGTTCGTCAGCGACCCCGACAGTCCCGCGGCATCGATGCCCGAGCCGACCGCCAGGGACCCCGTCGCGTTGCTGCCACCGGGCAGGCCGACGTCGGAGAGATCGATGGCGAGCGTCCCGGAATCGGAGGGAGGCTCCTGTGCCTTGGCCGCCGCCTTTCCCAGTCCCGAGGCGGCCGAAAGCCCTACGATCGAATCGAGGTCGAGCTCCATCGAGTCGAGGCCGATCGCCTCGCCGGTGCCGAGCATCGTCTGGGCGAGATCGTCGTTGGCGGCGGCGGCCGGTACCACGTCGTCGTCGATCGCCAGGTCGAGCGCCAGTCCGTCGCTGCCGTCGGGTGTCGATCCCGGGCCGCCCGTCGCTCCTGATCCACCGCCGGCGCCGCCAGGCAGCACGACGCTGTCGGCCAGCGAGATGCTGTCGGCGAGCGCCACGCTCCCGCCCGCCGCAGGAGGATTCGCCGGCGCGTCGTCGAGATCGAGGTCGATCGTCAGACCCGACACGGCGCTTTCCTCTGCGGCCTCCGCGGCCACACGCTCGATGTCGTCGAACTTGAACTTGATCGTCGTGCCGTCGCGCAGCGGAAACAGCTTCTTCCGGTCGACGAGTCTGTGGACCTCGTCGACGGTCAGCCCGAGCCGCAGGGCGGCCTCTTCGAGCAGTAGGAACTTGCCTGCCATGGATGCCTCTGTTTTTCCGACCTCGCCGCGCGACCGTGCGTTTCGACCCTCTCCTGCATTCGTCCTCTCAATTATAAGAGTCGAGCGCGGCCGGCACACGCGGGCGCCGGCCGCATCGCCGGCACGGCCCCCGCCGGCGGTCACTTCGGCATTTCCAGCATCTTCTGCAGGGCCGAGGGCTTGGGCTCCTGAGCGTTGAAGTCGCCGACCAGGAGATCCCAGCGGATATCCCGCGTGCTCTTGAGCGTGAGGGAGCCGGTGGCGGGATCCAGGTGGTAGACCGCGACCGTCCGTTGCTCCTGGTCGAGCACCAGAAGCAACTGGCGGCCGTCGTCGAGGGGCGTCGACATGGTCCAGAGCGGCCCGCCAGGGTTGGCAGGGGCGCTAGGGCCGGTCCGGCCCGGCCGTTGGGCGGCCGCCTGACTTCCGCCCCACCAGAGTCCGGCGGCGGACAGCACGAGGAGCGGGATGGCCCCGGCCAGGGCGACGCCGAGGTTCCCGCGCGACAGATTCCGCATGCAGTTGCGCCTCCGAAGCGATTCCCGGCGAGCGGTCGATCCGCCCGCAGTTGAATGGGATCTCCACAGACCCCCGCAAGTCTACCGATCCGCATGGGTCTTGGCCCCGCGGCCCGCACGCCTGTGCTCTGCAAACCAGGATCGCGTCCTCCCGGATTGCCCAGCTTGCCTCGTCGTGGCGACGGCGGCCTTTCCCGGATGTTTCGATTCAATCGGTCGGGCAAACCCTACCGATGGAAAGGAGACGGCGCGACGGACGCCCCGCCATTCGACGCCCGCCCCGCCGCTTCAGGAGAACCACGCCCGTGTCGAAGCTCAACGCCCTCGCGACCATCCTGATCCGCTCGCCGCTGTTGTGGGGCGGTGCGATTTCCTTCTGCTTCTTCGCGCTGATCCACGGCGGCGTGATCACCGACGCCAACCTGATCCGCTACCTGGCGGGCCACTGGGTGGAGTATGTCGAGGTCGTCATGTTCTGCGTCGGCCTGTCGTCGCTGCTGCTGATGGCCGCCGACTTCGCCCGGCAGCGGCGGCACGTGGGACGGCAATGGCTGCCCGAGATTTCCCCGGGCGGGCACGACCCGGCCGAGGCGGCAGCGCTTGCGACGGCGCTCGACGACGACGCCGAACGGGCGGGCGCCGCCGGCAGGGGCTATCTCAGCCGCAGGCTGCGGGAGGCGCTCGACATCGTCGTGCGGACCGGCTCGGCCGACAGCCTGGAAGATCACCTCAAGTACCTGTCCGACCTCGATGCAGCCCGCGCGGCCCAAGGCTACGGTCTCGTGCGATTCGTCATTTGGGCGATCCCGATCATGGGATTTCTTGGCACGGTGATCGGCATCACCGTGGCGATCGCCAGCCTCTCCCCGACACAGCTCGAGAACATCTCCGGGGTGGTCGCCGGTCTCGGCACCGCCTTCGACACGACGGCGACCGCCCTCGCCTTGTCGATGGTGCTGATGTTCCTGCAGTTCGTCATCGACCGCTACGAGCAGCGGCTGCTCTCGGAGGTCGACGTCGCCGCCTGGGAGGCGCTCGCCGGCCGCTTCCAGTCGCTCTCTGGGGACGGCGCGGCCACCCTCGCCGTGGCCCGGCTCGGCGAGACGGTCAGCCGCGGCACGTCGAAGCTGCTCGAGGCGCAGGAGCAATCCTGGCGGTCCCTCGAGCGGACGGCGACGGCGAGCCTGTCGCGGGCGCTCGACGACGCCGGCCGGCAGCTCAATGAATCGCTCTCGGCATCGCTCGACGGCACGCTGGCCCGCTGGAGCGACGGCCTGGTGGCCGCCCACGAGCAGTTGCTCTCGAAGCGCGAGGACCGCTGGACGCAGGCTGCCGAGTCGCTCGCCGCGGCGGTCCGCGGCCTCGAACACCATCAGGCGAGCCTCTCCGACCAGACGCAGCTGCTCGGAAAAGTGGTCGAGGCCACCCGCGACATCACCGCGCTCGAGCGGTCGCTCGACGCGAACCTCGGGGCCCTTGCGTCCTCGGGCCGTTTCGACGAGACGCTCGCCACGCTGTCCGCCGCGGTGCAGCTCCTCGCCGCGAGGGCGGGAGACGTGGCGGCTGACCAGCGCCGTGTGGAACTGCAGCCCGCCCGCCGCACCGGAAAGGCTGCATGAGCCGCAAGACAGCCCTCGCGGGCCCCTCCATATCGCTGTTTCCGTTCCTGGCCGTGCTCCTGTGCACGATGGGATCGCTCCTGGTCCTGCTCGTGCTCTTCAGCCGCTCGGCGAAGCAAGGCGAGTCGGCCGAGGCGGCGCGGATCCGCGTCGAAGAGGAGCAGGAGCTCGAACTCGCCAGGGACGAGCTCGCCTGGCGGCGCGAGCAGCTCGCCGGGGTGCGCGACCGCACCGCGGACGACCTCGCCAAGGCGCGGCTGCAGCTCGCGGGCGTCGAGGAGAACAACCGCGGGCTCCAGGACGAGCTCGAGCGGCTCGTCCGCACCGCGCAGGCGCTCGACGCGGCCGGCGGCAAGGTCGCCTCCGCGCACGATCTCGCCGGACTCGAGGCCCGGCTCAAGAGCGCCCGGGAGTCGCTCGAGAAGGCGCGGGCCGAGAGCCGCGGTCGGCCGCCCGCCTACGCGGTCGTTCCCTACGTGGGCAGCGCCGGCACCCACCGGCGGCCGCTCTACATCGAGTGCTGCGGCGACGGCGTCTTTCTGCAGCCGGAGGGAATCCGGCTGAGCCCCTCGGACTTCGAAGGCCCGCCCGGGCCGGGCAATCCGCTGGCGTGCGCCCTGCGGGCCGCACGCGAGCACATCGTCGCCGCCCAGGGCGGCACGACCGACCCCGCGGCCCAGCCCTACCCGTTGCTCTTGGTGCGGCCTTCCGGCGTGCTGGCCTACTACTCCGCCCGGGAGGCGTTGCAATCGTGGGGCAGCGACTTTGGCTACCAGCTCGTCGACGAAGACTGGACGCTCACGTTCCCGCCTCGTGATCCGATGCTCGCCGACGTCGAGAAGCGGGCGATCGATGAGTCGCGTCAGCGGCTGGCGTGGCTGGCGGAGGTGCGGCCGGCACGGCCGGCGAAGCCGGTGCGGCAGTATCGCGCCTCCCAGACCCGCGGCGGCGTCGTGGCCGATGGCGGCCCGAGCGTGCTCGGCGACCAGTCGCGGTATGATTGGGCGACGAGCCAGCAGCAGGCCGGCGGAGCTGTGGGCACCCCGGGCGGCAACGGGCAGTTCGCTGGCGGCGGCGGTGCGGCAGCTGGCGGAGGCGGCCCTGGCACCGCTGCCGGTGGCGAGGGCGGCCCGTCTGACTTCGGTGGCTCTGACGCCGGCAGTTTGGAAGGCGTGCGGGCCGTCCCGGTGGCGGCGCGTGGAGGTGCGGCGAACGGTGCGGGCGGCAACGCCGGCGGGCCGGCGGGCTCCGGGGCACGGTATGCGGGTGGAGCCTCGAAGTTTTCGGTGGCGGCAGCGACGGGAGGTGGATCGGCCGTCGGCCAGTCGGCAGGAACCTCCGCAGCGAACCCGGGCGGCGGTCCCGGCGGTACTCCGAGCGGCACTGCGGCAGCTGGGGGCGGCAGCGTCGGCGGCACGGCCGGCGGGGCCAGTGGTTCTCAAGGAGGCGCGCGGGGAGGGGCTCAGGGAGGCGCCGGCGGTGACATGACCGCTCCCGCCATGCCCGGACTGTTCCAGCCGGGGGGGGGCTCAGCGGCGGGCCAGTCCGGCGCGACCGCGTCGCTGGCGCAGTCCCGCGGCCGCAACTGGGCGAGCCTCGCGACCCAGGATCGTCCGATTCCGCTCACGCGTCCCATCCGCGTCGAGTGTGCCGTGAACGAGTTTCGGCTCTTCGACGACGGGGGCCGCCGGGTGCAGACCCGCATTTCCCTCGATGGGGAGACGGCCGCCGCGATCGATCCGTTGGTCACGGCCGTGCACGAGCGGGTGGGCCGCTGGGGCATCGCCGGCGACCGCATGTACTGGAAGCCGGTGCTCGTGCTCTCCGAGACTCCCGACGGCCGGTCTCGGCGGGAGGATCTGGAGCGGCTCCTGGCCGAGAGCGGCATCGATACGCGGTCCACCGATGCTCGCGACCACATCAGGCCGCTGCCACCCGTCGAACGCACGACCGTTTCCGCGTCCGGCCGCTAGTCCGAGGAACTCTGTCCGATGCCCCGCCCCAAGCCAGAAGACATCAGCTCCGCCGGCCAAGACTCGTTCCTCGACGTCGTCACGAACATCGTCGGCATCCTCATCATCCTCGTGATGGTGGTGGGTGGCCGGGTGCAGCAGGTCATGCTCGCGCCGCCGTCGACCTCGGAACGAGCCGAGAAGCTCGCCGCCGAGGTCGACGCGCTCGACCAGCAGGTCGCGGTCGCCGAGAGCGAGATCGCGGCGTTGGCAGCACAGGGCCGGACGATGGCGACGGCAGCCACCTTCGCCGGTGAAGCCCGCGTGCAGTTGGCCACGGCAGTGGCGGCGGCGAAGGTCGAAATCGAGCGGTGCAAGCGGGAGCGCGACACCGCGGAGGTCGCGGCGGCCGAGGCGGTGGCCCGCCGCCAGGATCTCGAGCGCGAGATCGAGCGGTGCACGCTCGAGGCCGAGGGGCTCTCGTACGCGCCGGCCACCACGAAGGAAGTCCTTGCCTATCCCACGCCCGTCGGCCGTACCGTCACCGGCGAGGAGGTCCACTTCCGCTTGGCCGAAGGCCGGATCGCTTTCATTCCGATCGAGGAACTCTTCGAACTGGCGAAGACGCAGACCCGGCGTCACACGGGCCCGATCTCCGAACTCGCGTCCCGGATCGAGACCGTCGGCCCGGTGCGCGGCTTCTCGCTCGACTACGTGATCGAGGCGAAAATCGACCAGTCCCGAGGGCAGGTGCTCATCCGCTCCCGGGAGTGGGTCGTGCGGCCCGCCGGCCGGGGCGAGGACGAGACCGCCGCGGAGGCGCTCTCCGCGCAGTCGCGGTTTCGCCAGACGCTCGCCCGGATGACGCCGGAGACCACCGTGACGCTCTGGTGCTACCCTGACAGCTTCGAGGCCTATCGGGCGATCCGCGAGGAGCTGCACCGGCTCGGGATTCCCACCGCCTGCCGCCCGATGCCCGAGGGGGCGCCCATCGGCGGCTCGACCGAGGGCAGCCGCTCGGTCGTGCAGTGATTCGGCGCCGGGTTCGATGCCGGACAAGTGATGCGGCACCGAGTCCGGCGACAGACAAGGGCCCCGGTGCCGGCTCGGAAGTGAGCTTCCGCGAATCGGGGAGTCCGCTTTATGCTGGCGGCCCTTCCGGAGGCCCTGCCCATGATGTTCGCCCGTCTGTTGCGCGTGGTCGCGCTCGTACTCGGTGCCCTGCTCGGCGTCACAGGTTCGCTCCACTGCGGTGTGGTGCTCGCCCAGGCAACGGTGACGCCTCCCATCTCGCCTGCCACGGCGACGCCGCCGGTCGTGCCGGCGGCGGCCGCGGTGGCTCCCGCTGCCAATCCGCTGGCCGATCTCGTCACGATGGCCTATCAGCCGCAGACCGGGCTCGAAGGTGCCGTCCGCATCGCCTCCTCCGCGACGCTGCAGCAGTCGGCCGCCCTCTGGATCCAAGGGTTTTCCCGGCTCCATCCACAGGTGGAGTGCTCGATCACGCCGGCAAACTCCGAGAACGGCCCGAAGCTGGTCGCCGAAGGCAAGGTGGACATGGCGCTGGTCAGCAAGCCCGTCGACGACGCGGAGCGGGCCGCTTGGGAGCAGCAGTCTGGCCGTCGGATCGCCGTCGTGGCGGTGGCGTTCGACCGCCTGGTCTGGGTCGTCAATGCCGCCAATCCCGTCGCGGAGCTCCCCTGGTCGCCCGAGGCCGGGATCCTGCGGCCGGTGGCCCAGCCGCCCGGCGCCGCCCCGGCTGCAACGACCCACTGGGCCGATCTCAATGGCAGCCCGGAATGGAAGGACGTGCCGATCGTCGTGCACACGCGGCGGCTCGGTTCCGGCACCCGCTGGCACCTCGATCGACTTCTCTCCGGGGCCAAGCCCAGCTCGCTCAAGGTCGTCGAGCACGCCACCGAGACGGAGCTGTCGGAGGCGCTCGCCTCCGATCGGGGCAGCCTCGGCCTGGTGGGCGACGAGCATGCCCGCTGGCAGGGCGTGAAGTTGTTGCCGCTGTTGATTCCCGCCGACGCGTCGCCGCTGAAGGACTCGGTCGCCGGGTCCGCGCGGACGCCCGACTGTCGACCGCTCTTTCTCGTGGTGTCGCTGCCGAAGGAGGGCGGGCTGCCGAAGCAGTTGCAGGCGTTCATGTCGTACGTGTTCAGCTATCCGGGCCAACTGGACGTGGTGAAGGACGGGCTGTCGCCGCTGACCCGGGGCGAGATCCATTCCCAGCGCGAACTGCTCGGCTGGTCGACGGAGAAGTAGGAGATGATCACCATGGGAGCACACCGTCACTCAATCCGTTTGCTGGCCGGCGCGGCTTTGGCCGGCGGCCTGTGGCTGGCTGACGCCGGCATGGGCTCCGGGCGGCTGGCCGCCCAGACGGTCGACGTCCGCGTCCGCGACGCCGCGACCGCGCAGGCCGCGCCGCGGACGGCGGCCTATCCGCTGGGCATCATGGCCCGCAACACCGCCACGGGCGTGGAGATCGCGGGCGTCAACGCCGGCTCCGCCGCGCAGGCGGCCGGTCTCGAGCAGGGCGACACGATCCTCGCCGTGGCCGGCTACCAGGTCGGCCTCGTCGGCGATCATCTCTACGACGTCGCCGACGAGGTGGCCCGACGGGTCGGCCCGACGGGTCAGGTGCCGTTGCTCGTCCGCAAGCGATCGGGTGCGCTGGCGGCGGTGCCGCTGCAGTTCGGCTCGACGAGCCGGGCGATCTCGGGCGTGCTCACGGCCGACTCGGCCGCGCAGGTTCCCTCCACGTCCGTCATCACCGTGCGGCTGCTCGACGTGACCGAGCCGCAGTGGCGGGACGTCGCGCTCACGCAGGGCCAGTTGCCGGTGGGCCGCGGCTTCCCGGTGTCGTATCGGCTCGACCCGCCGCAGGCGGCGCCGCAGCACCGCTATGCGATCGACGCCAGAGTCGAAGATTCCGGCCGTCTCGTGCTCCAGACCGCGGCGCCCGTGCCGATCGCGTCGAGCGACCGCGAGCAGCGGATCGACCTGCCGCTCGTCGCCGCCGCCGCGCCCGCCCAGGCGGTCGTGGCGAGCGTCGCGCCGAACGCCCAGATCCAGCAGTGGATCACCACCTACCTCGGCCGCCCCCCGAAGCCCTACGAGACGGAGGTCTGGCTCGCCGATCTCCAGCAGGGGAAGTCGCTCGGCAACGTGCAGGCCGGCATCCTCAGCAGCTCGGAGTATTTCGAGCGGTGCCGTTCCAACCGCGACACGTACGTCACGGAAGTCTTTCGTCAGCTCTACGGCACGCAGCCCTCGCCCGCGCAGCTGGCCGACCTCCAGGCCCGGTACGACCGCGTGCAGGGGGTGCGGCTGCAGTTTGTGGAGCAGCTGCTCCAGCAGTCGCGCTGAGCGTCAGCCCGCGTGTCAGGCCGTCGCCGCGCGGATGCCCGCCTCGGCGGCGGCCGCGAGGTGATCGATTTCCTCGAGCGAGACGGCGAGCGGCGGCATGAGCACGACCGTGTCGCCGAGTTGCCGCAGCAGCGCCCCGTGCGGCCGGGCCGCGAGGCAGGCCTTCGTGCCGCGCTGCTCCTGCCAGGGATAGCGGCTGCCGGAGGCCTTGTCGGCCACGAGGTCGAGGCCCGCCACGAGGCCGCACTGCCGCACATGGCCGACATGTTCGAGCGTCGCGAGTCGCGACACGTGGTCCCGGAGCCTGGCGATCTTCGGCGGCAGTGATTCGAGCACCCCTTCGTCGCGAAAGATGTCGAGCGACGCGATGCCGACCGCGGCGGCCAGCGGATTGCCGCCGTAGGTGTGGCCGTGGAAGAACGTCCGCCGGTCGGCGTGACTGCCCAGGAAGGCGTTCCAGACGCGGTCGGTCGTGAGCGTGGCCGCCATCGGCAGGTAGCCGGCCGTCAGTCCCTTGGCGAGACAGAGGAAATCGGGCGACACGCCCTCCTGCTCACAGGCGAACATCGTGCCCGTGCGGCCCAAGCCGGTGGCCACCTCGTCGAGGATGAGAAGCACGTCGTGCCGCCGCGCGAGTTCGGCGACGGCCCGCAGAAAGCCGGCGGGATGCACGTAGATGCCGGCCGCCGCCTGCACGAGCGGCTCCATGATGATGGCGGCGACCGAGTCGGCGTGCTCGGCGAGGATCCGGTCGAGCGCGGCGAGGGAGTCGGCGAGCGTTGGCGCCGGCTCGCCGGAGTGCGGGCATGGGCCGCCCGGCGACGGCAGGCGGATGGCCTCGAAGGTGAGCGGGGCGAACATCGCGGTGAAGCGGTCGACGCCGCCGACGCCGATCGCGCCGAGCGTGTCGCCGTGGTAGGCCTCGCCGATGGCGACGAATCGCGTGCGTGCGGGCCGCGGCGGATCGGCCTGGAGCCAGTACTGGAAGGCCATCTTGAGCGCGGCCTCGATCGCGCTCGAGCCGTCGCCCGAGAAGAAGACCTTTTCGAGGCCGGGCGGCGCCACCTCGACGAGCCGCCGCGCGAACTCGACCGTGGTCGGGTTCGAGAGGCCGAGGTTCGTGGTGTGGGCCACCTGGCCGAGCTGCGCGACGATCGCCGCGTCGAGTCGCGGATGACGGTGGCCATGGACGTTGCACCACATGCTCGCCGATCCGTCGAGGTAGCGGCGGCCTTGCGTATCGACGAGCCAGCAGCCCTCGCCCCGCTCGATCAAGAGCGGCTCGTATTCCTGCATCTGGGTGAAGGCGTGCCAGACATGGTGGCGGTCCCAGTGGTGCAGGTCGAGGGCGGGCTGGGGCAGGATCATCGTTGTGTCACCGTTGGTCCACCGGCGGTCAGCCCCGGCCTGGCGCGAATCCGTCGCCTCTCAGGAATCGAGAATAGGTCGGCCGACGTTCCTTTCGCAAGCGGCGGAACGGAGGCCACCGTGGATGCGGCTGCCGTGGTCCCGTATCGCTGGGAGGTCGGGAAATCTTCGGGTAATCTCTCGGTCTCATCCACCAGCGCGGCCCGTGCCGTTGCTGCTGAGCGCGTCTTCAAGGGCCGTGGCTTGTCACCGCCGGGCAGCTTTTTCCGTCTCCTCGGCCATGCCGTCCATGAGCGAGAGGGCGTCTGTTGGGTCGAGGTCGGCAGGCTGTCCCTCATGGCTGTGCCCGCGACTGATGCGATCGCCGTGCCTCCGCTGCTGGTGGACAGCGTGCTCCGTGACACGGGGCGTCTGGCAGCCACGTTCGCATCGGCTGAGGGGCTTGGCGTGCCCGGTGTCGCATGGTGGGTACGCGATCGCAGTTATGGCATGGCATCGGTACAGCGCCAGTTTCGGCAGAACCTGCGCAGAAGTCAGGGCGTGGTGACGGTCCGCCCGCTTTCCTGGGGCGAATTCCGCCGTCACGGATTCGCCGTGCACCGCGAGGTGGCGGCAGCAAGGGGTGGTCCTGTGCCACCGACGACGGTGCCCGACGGCTGGAGTCGTTTTTGCGATCTGCTGGCCGCCGATGCGGGCTTCGAAGCGTTCGGCTGCCTCGTCGCCGGGCAGCTCGCCGGCTACATCGTCGCGCGCACGACGCAGGGGCTCTGCGAGGGGCTGTTGGCGGAGTGCGCGCCGCGGTTTGCCGACGTCCGCCCCGCCCACTGGCTCTACCATCGCTTCGCGGCCGAGATGATTCGCCGGCCGGGCATCCGCGGCGTGACGGTGGGCCGTCAGGGGATTCCAGCCATCCCCTCCCTCGATGCCTTCAAGCGGCATGCGGGCTATTGTGCCGAGCCGATCCGGGTGGCGGCCGTGCTCCATCCACGGTGGCGGTCCGGGCTCGAAGCGGCTCCGGTCCGCGGCATCCTGCGGTGGGCCGCCGGGCGGCTCGGCAGGAGGGCAGGTCCGCTGGCAAACGTCACGCTTCTCGACGCCGCCGCGATGACCCGCCAAAGTGGCCGCGCTCGCGATCGAGGGGGCTGGTAAGCCCGACCAGGAACCCGCGGGCGAAGGCGAGAAGCCGCCGCCACCGCCGGCCGCCGCCGAGGGCGGACGAGACGCCCACCGCCCGCCCGATCCAGCGTTGGGCGAGCCTTCCGAGGAGGCCGCAGGCGGCCTTGGGCCGGAGGCGGGCGAACTTGGCGAATACCGCGCCGGTGCCGAACCAGTTGCGGTGAATCAGTTCGTCACGGCGGTGAAGCGGCCAGACGTCCAGATGCGTCACCCGGATGGTCGGATCCTCGTGCACGGCCCAGCCGCCGGCCAAGGCTCGCAGGGCGAGGTCGACATCCTCCGCCGCGGCGAGCGGTGCTCCCACGCCCAGTTCCTCGTCGAAGCCGGAGAGCGCCGTGAACATGTCCTTCCGCAGGGCCATGTTGGCCGACGTGCCGACCAGTGTCGACAGGTCGCGGACCGAGCGGGCTGTCACGGCGTCGGCACGGAGCGAGGCCTGCACGAAGCCGACCTGGGCGTCGTGCGGACAGGGCTCGACGTTGCCATGGACGATGCCGACCGTGGGGTCGTGATCAAACGCGGCGACGATCAGCGCAAGCCAGTCGGCCGCGGGTTCGCAGTCGTCACCGGTCACGGCGATCAGCGGGGTGTCGGCCGCGGCGATCCCTTGGTTGAGCGCCCGGGCCAGGCCCAGGCCGGGCCTCTGCAGATGCCGAATCCGAGGGTCGTCGAGTCGCGCGATCGCGGCTGCGGTCTCGGACGTCGTTTCGCTCTGGTCGATGACGCAGATCTCGAAGTCCTGCCGCGAGCCTGTTCGAATGGCCGCGATCGGGGTCAGGACGCCCGTGCCGCGGTTCCGCGTGGGCAAGATGACGACGATCCGCGGCGACATCGGTACGGCCGCCTCGGAAGTGACTCGACTCTGGTCTGGGATCGGGAAGCGCATCGTGCGCCACAGAAAGGGTGGGCGACTTCGCCTGCGTGGTCAGCGAGCGTTCTCGAGCGGTACCATACCATGCCGTTTTCGCGTGCCCGGGTGGTCGGCCCGCTCCGCGGTCCATCAGCGCCTGCAATCGCTTCTCCATTCAATCAGGCATCGGTTTCGTGCGCCCCCCTCTGTCCACTCCGCCCGGGCCCGTCGGCCTGCCCTTGCTGGGCCACGCCCTGCCGTTTCTTCGTGACAAGCCGGGATTTTTGCTCGGGTGCCACGAACGCTACGGGGAGACGGTGCGGCTGTCGCTGGACGGGCCGACGCTGCTGATCACCGCACCGGAAGACGTGCGGCACGTGCTGGTCACGGCCGCCGGCCTCTATCGCAAGAGTTGGCGGCTGATCGGGAAACAAGCTCGCCGCCGCCTGGGCAAGAGCCTCTTCACCGTCGCGGACGCCGAGCACGCCCGCCTCCGGTCGCAGGCCGCCCGCTGCTTCCAGTCGCAGCGCCTCGCTGACCGCCAGTGGCTGCTCGATCGCCACTGCAGCGAGTTTGCGGAGGCCGCGGTACGCCGAGGGACGGTGCATTCAGACTCGCACCTCGCGGCCTTCGTGGCCGCGAGCGTCGTGGATATCTTGCTGGGCGCGGACGAGTCGCGTCGCAGGCCTGGCTGGAGCGACGCGCTCGAGCAACGCAGACTCGCCGACGAGGCCGCCTTCTCCCCCCTTTCGCCGTCGAGCGTCCTTGACGGTGCCCGCCGCCGGCCGCTTTCCCGCCTGGTCTCCGCGGCGATCGCGGAGGCCGCGGACTCCAACGCGATGCTGCGTGATCTGCAGGAAACGTCGGATGTGGAGTCCGCGGGAGCGCTCGGGTCCGGCATCGAGCAGATGCTCCTGGCGGCTTACGAGACCACCATCATGATGCTCGCCTGGGCGATGGAGCTTCTCGCCCGGCACCCGTCGTGGCAGGAATCGTGTGCCGATGAGGCCGTGGCGGCGCGAGTCGTTTCGGAGTCGCTTCGGCTCTACCCGCCGACCTGGCTCTTCGTCCGTGTCTCGACCGTCACCAACCGGCTTCCTAGCGGCGTGGAAGCGGCGGCGGGTGTCAAAATCTATCTGTCACCGTACGTCAGCCAGCGGTCATCGTCGGCTTTCGTCGCGGCTTCGACCTTCGATCCCGACCGGTTTCTGTCCGAACGAGCCATCGATCCCTGGCGCTATTTTCCGTTCGGCGCCGGCGCGAGGAGTTGCCTAGGCGAGCGCCTCGCCCGGCGGATCGGCGTGACGTTTCTGACCAGTCTGCTGCGGCGGGCGCGTCTCGCCCCGCTGACACGAGCCCCGCCACGGCCAATCGGTCGGTTGACGCTTCGGCCCGATCGACCGATTCGGACGGCGGTATCGCGTCGGAACGGTGCCGGTCCGTCGTGAGCGGATCGGTGTGGCTTCGGTCAGGTGCCAAACGCTTCGGGCGACGGCACCGCGTCGTGCCGACGAGAGCACGGAATCGGTCGGCTGTGCGATCAGGTGATCGACACAGCCGCGCCGACCCGCACCGCGAGCCGGGTGTCGGCCCGTCCCTCGACGACGGCCACTTCGATCACCCCCTGCGATCCGACGAGCGCGACCAGGCTGCCCGCGGGGGCATCGCCGTAGGTGCGGACGAGCGTCGTCACGTCGTGGTCGCCGACCCGGAGCCGGCCGGCGGCTTGGAGCCGCGGCCAGGCGGCGGCGGGGAGGTTCGTGATCAGGTTGCCGAAGGCATCGACATGGACCACCTCGCCTCGCAGGCCGCTCGGGCCGGCCACAGGCTCCGGGAGATCGAGTGTCACCAGCCGCCCGATCTCGGGCCCGAGCGTTTCCGTTTCGGTGCCGTCGAGCAGCCGCGCAGCCGTCGGAGCGAGGACATCGCGGCCGTGGAAGGTGGCCGCGGCCGCGGGAGGGACGTCGAGGCGGCGGGCGGCGACGAGCGGGGACCGCCGCATCGCGAGGGTCAAGACGCCGTTGTCGGGGCAGAGGAAATCCTGAGAGGCGTCGGGCGTGCCCAGCCGCGCCCAGACCAGCCCCCGCGTCGTGCCTACGCCCGGATCGACCACGATCAGGTGGAGCGAGCCGGAAGGGAATGCGGGGCACGCGGCGGCCACGAGCCAGGCCGCCGCGCGGATGTCGTGCGGAGGCACGTCGTGTGCGATGTCGACGAGCGTGAAAGGTGCGGCTGCGTGCAAGAGCCGCCCCTTCAGCTCGGCGACGTAGCCGGAGCCGGAGCCGAAGTCGGTGGTCAGCGTGACGACGCGGTACATGGCGGGCGGATGAGGCGGGGCCGGGGCGTGTCGGTCGGCGGCTTTGTCGCAGCCGGCCGACGCGGATACTCTATCGCGCAGCGCTCGACGGGCGCATCCGTTCCAATCCCGGAGGACAGGCGGTGGCCTGTGGTGTCCATGCGTCCCGGCGTCACGTGTTGTGCGGTCCTCTTGCTTGTGGTGGCCGCCTCGAGCGCGGCCGGCGCGCCGCCGGAGGGCTTTCGCCCCCTCTTCAACGGCCGCGACCTCTCGGGCTGGCGCGGCCGGCCGCACTTCGATCCCGCGAAGGAGGCGGAGGGCACGGCCGACGAGCGGGCCAAGCGGCAGGCCGAATGGAATACGGACATGGCAGCCCATTGGAAGGTGGAAAACGGCTCGATCGTGAGCGACGGCCACGGCGTGTTCCTCACGACCGACCGTGACTATGCCGACTTCGAACTGCAGCTCGAATGGATGTTTCCCGTGCCCTGCGGCGACAGCGGCATCTACCTGCGAGGCCATCCCCAGGTGCAGCTCTGGGATCCCGCCTGCGAGCGGGATTTCAAGCACGGCTGTCAAAAGGGCTCGGGCGGCCTCTGGAACAGCCCTGCCGGCGCCGAGGGCAAAGACCCGCTCGTGAAGGCCGACCGGCCGATCGGCGAATGGAACACGACCCGTATCCGGATGCAGGGCGACCGCGTGACCGTCGTCCTCAACGACCAGCTCGTCGTCGACAACCAGCCGCTGCCCGACTACTTCGCGAAGGGTCAGGCTCCCCTGCCCGACCGCGGGCCGATCCAGATCCAGACGCACGGTGCGCCGATGCACGTCCGGAACGTGTTCATTCGCGAGCTGGGCACGCTCGACGGCTCCGGGCCCGGCTGGCGCGACCTCGGTGCCGATGATTTCCAAAACGCCAACTGCGCTCCCGACACCTGGACGTGGCAGAACGGGACGGCCCGCTGCACGGGCAAGCCTGTCGGTGTGATCCGCACGACCCGGCCGCTGACGAACTTCGAGCTCGCCGCCGAGTGGCGGCATCTTTCCAAGGGGGGCAACTCCGGGATATTCGTCTGGGCCCCGCCGCATGTGTTTGACAATCTGCCGGCCGGCAAGCTGCCCCCCGGCGGCATCGAGGTGCAGGTGCTCGACCACGGCTACACCGAGCAGTACGAGCAATCGACCGGCAAGAAGGCCGACTGGTTCCGCACGGATGGCGACGTCTTTCCCGTCGGCTCGTCCACGATGCGGCCGTTCCCGCCGGTCGCTCCCGACGGCAGGCGGAGCTTTCCGACGGAGCGGCATTCCCGCGGCACGCCCGAGTGGAACAAATATTACGTGCGGGCGATCGACGGCGAGGTCCGCCTCTGGGTCAACGGCCACGAGGTCTCGGGCGGCACGGAGTGCGTGCCCGCCACGGGTTTTCTCTGCCTCGAGTCGGAAGGCGCGCCGGTGGAGTTTCGTGGGCTGCGGATCCGAGAGCTTCCGGACGTCCACTCGGCCTTCACCCCGCTCTTCAACGGCAAGGATCTGACGGGCTGGCAGGGGGCGACCGACGGCTATGCGGCTGTGAACGGCGAGCTGCACAGCAAGCCGGGCGTCGGCGGCAACCTGCTCACCACCGAGGAGTTCGGCGACTTCGTGCTCCGATTCGACTTCAAGCTCACGCCGGGCGCCAACAACGGCCTCGCGATCCGCGTGCCTCCGGAGGGCAACGCGGCGTACGCGGGCATCGAGCTGCAGATCCTCGACGACGGCCATGAGAAGTACAAAAGCATCGAGCCGTGGCAGGCCCACGGCTCGATCTACGGTGTCGTCGCGGCCGAGCGGGGCACGTGCTTGAAGCCGGCCGGCCAGTGGAACACCGAGGAAGTGACGGTCGAGGGCACGCGGATGAAGGTGGTCGTCAACGGGAAGATGATCGTGGATGCCGACGTCGCGGCCTTCCGCGACGGCAAGCCCACGCCCGATGGCAAGCCGCACCCGGGCCTCGGCCGCACGCGGGGCCACGTCGGCTTCGCCGGCCACCACGACGAGGTTCACTTCCGCAATATCCGCATCAAGCGGCTTGAGGCGGATTGAGCGGTGAGCACACGCCGGGCGCGGCTCGCGTCGC
>JBJOKF010000080.1:0-6985 GCA_046046235.1 Planctomycetota bacterium
TGTTGAGGGCGTGACCCAGATGCAGGGCCCCGGTGACGTTGGGCGGCGGGATCACCATCGAGAAGACCTTGCCGTCGGCGCCCGAGGCGGGCTCGGCGTGCCAGTGGCGGCGGGCGTCCCAGAGGGCGCGGCAGCGGGCCTGGGCGGCGGCGTGGTCGTAGTGCTTGGGCAGTTCGTGCATGGGTACTCCTTGGACGCGGGAAATGTAACGGAAATCGCGCGGCGGCTGCCACGCCGGATCGCCTGGCGCCCGCCCTCGCGTGGGCCGCTGGCCGTCGCCCTCGTCATCGGCCCACCGCCGCGGCCGCGGCGATCGATCGGCTCGTTGCGGCCGCCCCGTCACCGGGGGATCGCCCGTATCGAATCGCGGTGCTCGACCATGACCGGACGGCCAGTTGCAGACGGTTCTCCCGGGCGGCAAGGTTCGGAAGCCGGGGGTTCAAGGGGCCGGCCTGTGCGTGCGTGGGGCGCACCGATTCGTGCTCACGAGACGGTTTCGTGATGGCACCTCGTTCAGCACGGGCTCTGACGGAAAGAGCGGTGGGCGATGCCACCCCAGGGCAGGGCTGCTCGCCGGCGGCGGACTGGGGGCAGGTGCAGCGGCCGCACGAGGAACCCGTATGTCACTTTCCCCACGACCAGAACGGCCAGACGCCGCACTCCTTGATCCGGGTCGGTAAACTGAAGCTCCTCTGGAGCTCCTCTGGTTCCACGAGGATGACGGCGTGACGCTCTTCGACCTGGGCCGCGACAGCGGCGAGCTCGACGATCTCTCCGCCGCGCGGCCGGCCGACGCAGCCCGCCTCAAGGCGCGGCTGAATCGCTATCTTACGTTCGTGTGTGCCCAGTCGCCGACGGTCAATCCCGCGTGCGACGGCAAAACACCGACGGTCGAACCGCGGCCCAAAGCTGGGGGCAGACCGCAGGGAAAACCAAAGAAGGAGCGGCCGCCCGCTGCAGCGAAGGATCCGTCATGATCTCCACGACCGCACGCACGCTTGTCGTCTCAGCCCTGGTCGTCGGCGCGGCCGCTCCAGGCCGGGAGGCCGCGGCCCATCCCTGGCACCGGCATTCGAGCCGCGTGCCCGCCGTGGAGGCGATCGACCGTGCGGACACGGGCGACGCTCCCGCGGCGGTCGTCACGCCGCCGCCGGCCGACCCGCGGTTCCGTCTCGCGGCCACCCGCAAGCCGGGTCGCGCGGCAGCCGACATCTCCGCCGCCTTCGAGCCATTCACGGAGCGGGGCGCGATCGCCACCCGTCGCGACGACCGCTTCTTCTACGTCGAGTCGAATGGAATTCCCGAGCATCCGCTGATGGTGGGCATCAGGGCCTGGCAGCAGCAGGTGCCGCTGCCGCAGAAGTATGTCGGCGACAACGCCTGGCGGATTCCGCTCGAGCCGATGCCCGCGGCGACGCCCCTGTCCACCAGAAACCGCTTCCTTCGCGGGGCGATCGCGCTGGCCGTCAACGGGGTGCCGATCTTCAACCCGCTCAACAACCGCGGTGAGGATGCCTTGCTCATCGGCGAGCTCGACGAATACGGCGGTCACTGCGGCCGGGCCGACGACTACCACTACCACGTCGCGCCGGTGCACCTCGAGAAGCAGGTCGGCAAGGGCATGCCGATCGCCTACGCGCTCGACGGCTATCCGATCTACGGTTACAGCGAACCCGACGGCTCGGCCGTCAAGGGTCTCGATGCCTGTGGCGGCCACGAGGATGCCGACGGCAACTACCACTACCATGCCACGAAGACCTATCCGTACTTGAATGGCGGCTTTCATGGCGAGGTGACGGAACGCGACGGCCAGGTCGATCCCCAACCCCGCGCCGAGCCGCTCCGCCAAGCTTTGCCGCCGCTTCGCGGCGCGACGATCGTAGGCTTCTCGTCCCCTTCGCCGACGAGCCGGCTGTTGAGCTACGAGGTCGGAGGTCGCAGGGGAACGGTCGCCTACGCCCTCGGGCCTGACGGGTCCGTGACCTTCACCTCCACCGATCCCTCCGGCCGGGTGACGACGGAGACGGCGAAACCCCGCGCTGGGGGTGGCCGCGGCGGCCCCGGCGGCGGGCGGCCGCCGCGTCGCGAGGATGGCCCGCCACCCCGGCCTGAAGACCGACGCGGCCCCGAGCCGACCGGCAGTCGAGATCGGCCCTCGGCGCCCACGCGGGGGTCGAAGAGCACCGCCCGCAAAGCCGCCGCTCTCCGGGTGCGGAGCCCGGCGATCGGCGACGATCGTCTGTTGCCTGCCGAGTTCACCTGCGATGGTGCCGGCGTGTCTCCGCCGCTCGAATGGGAGGCAGGCCCCGGCGGGACGAAGTCGTACGCCCTGGTGCTCTGGCACGAGGCGCCCGATCAAGTGAAGTCCTATTGGGTGATCCACGGGATTCCCGCCGCGGTCACCCGCCTGCCCAAGGCCGCGCGTGGCGTGGGCGTGATGGGAGTCAACGACAAGCGGCGGCCGGACTACGACCCGCCCTGCTCGCGGGGCCCGGGCCTGAAGACCTACCAGGTCACCGTGTTCGCGCTCGCTGCCATGCCGAAGCTGCCGGCTGGGGAGGTCAACCGCGAGGCGCTGCTGGCAGCCATCGACGGCTTCACCCTCGCGGAAGGCACGCTGACGTTCTCGTACGACCGCGGAGCCAAGCAGTGACGACTTCCATGCGACAGGCTTCCCTGGCGTTCATCGAGCCCCCGCATCGAGACCGCCTGGCGAATGTCGGGCTGGTCTTCTTGCGGGCATACGCCAGCGTTCCGAAGTGCGCCCCACGCGGGCCTGCCTCCTGTCGGGCCAAGTCACGCCGCGGCACGGCATCTACACGGTCGTCGATCCCCGTAAGCCGCCGGGGAGCCCGTGGCACAAGCTCCTGGCCGCGGAGAGCAGGGCCGATCTGGCGACGGAGATCGTGACGCTCCCGGAGTCATTGCGGGCGGCCGGCCGCGCGACCGGCTTCTTCCGCATGTGGAACCTCGGCCGCGGGCGAGGCAGGGGCGGAAAACCCGGACGGCAGGGCGGCCCGAGCCGTTGACGCCTCATCACCCGCGCTATGCATCCAGCGCGGACGGGTGCACGCAGGCCTCCGGCGCCCCGTGACATGAACTGCCGCAACATGCGACACTCTCGCCAATGCGACGCTCCGAGATTTCTTTCCGTCGATCCGGACTTCCCTGGCTGGTGGCAGGCGTCATCGCCTTCGTGACGGTTGCCTGCAGCGCGGCTGCCCCGGCCGACGGCCGTCGCGATGCGGCACTCGACACGCTCCTGAGGATGCGTGTCATCGGGCGGGCGGACGCCTGGCGGGAGCGGGCGGTCAAGGGCAACTCCTGCCCGGGCGCGGAGGTCGCCACCTTGCTCCTCGGCATCGCAGGCACGTTCGAGCCGGTCGTGACGCTCGACGACGCGCTCGTCGTGCTCGCGCGGGAAAAGATCGTCTGGAACGACTACTGGAGAGCGCATGCCGTCACGGGCGGCCAGTGCGACGGCGAGTACGTCGCCAACCTGCTCCGAGCGGCCGCCGAGCCGCTTGCCGACCGCGCACTCGTCCTCGAACACGGCCCGCCCGCCGGACTCCTGCCCGCCGCCGAGCCGACGGCGTTTGCGGCCGTGCCGACGGCCTCCGGGCTCGGCGCCCCCAATACCGTCATCGGCACGCAGACGATCGGCGGCCGCTACCGGTTCACGTCCGAGCCGCTGCTCGTGGAGACGGCCGAGGCGATCCGGGCCATGGGGAGCGACACGATCAAGTTCCACCTCTGGCCCGGCTACGGGGGGGCCCAGGGCAACGTCGAAGAGCCACGTCCGGGCATCCAGTCGCTCGTCGAACTGGCTCGCGACGAGCCCGCGCACCGCCGGGTGCTCGACATGCCCTTCTCCCGCATCCTCCTCTGGGCCCATACGTTCCACAAGCAGGGCAGCCCCGACATGTGGCGGAAGGGGCTCTCCGACGCAGCCGCCGAGGCCGAGCGGCACGAGATCTACGATCTGGCCTGCCATCTGCTCCGCACCTATTCGGGCTCCGGCAAGACGTTCTACATCGGCCACTGGGAAGGGGACGGCTGGCTGCGAGGGACCGTCGACGCGGCGAACGACGCCCGCGTCGACGAGGTCGCCTGCCAGGGCATGGCCGACTGGCTCACCGTCCGCCAGCGGGCCGTCGACGATGCCAAACGAGACACGCCGCACGAGGGAGTGGCGCTCTGGCACTACACCGAGGTCAACCACGTGAAGCTCGCGATGCAGGGGAGGCCGGCGCTGGTCAACCGCGTCCTGCCTCGGGTGCCCGTCGACCTCGTCTCCTACTCCTGCTATGACACCCAGCAAGACCCGGCGCTGCTCAAGGCCGCGCTCTCCTTCATCGAAACGCAGCTGCCACCGAAGCCGGGCATCGCGGGCCGGAGGGTCTTCATCGGCGAGTATGGCTTTCCCGCCGACCGCTTCCCGCCGCCGGAGCAGGATCGCCTCTCGCGGCAGGTCATCAAGGCCGGTCTCGAGTGGGGCGCGCCGCTGATTCTCTACTGGGAGCTCTACAACAACGAGCTGACGGCCGACGGCCGTCAGCGGGGCTTCTGGATGATCGACGACAAGGGGCAAAAGCAGCCCATCTACCGCACGCACGAGGCCTTTTACGCGCGGGCCAGGAACGCGGTCGCCGAAAGCGAGCGTCGCCATGACCGCCCACAATCGGCGATGGAGTTTCGCGCCGCGGCCCTCGAGTTTCTCGCGCGACCGTAAGTTGACCGTGGAGTCAACCGTGAGGGGAACGGGCGAGGCAGTGGTGGAACGAATCCGCCAGCGCCAGCCAGCTCGCTTCGATCACGTTCTCGCTCACGCCGACGGTGCCCCAGACCGTCTCGCCGTCGGTGCTCTCGATCGACACACGGACCTTGGCGGCGGTGCCTTCCTGACCATTGATGACACGCACCTTGTAATCGAGCAGGTGCATCCGGGCGACGGCCGGATAGGCCGTCACGAGCGCCTTCCGCAGGGCGGCGTCGAGGGCGTTGACCGGCCCATCACCCTCGGCCACTTCGTGCCGCTGCACGCCGTCCACGAGCAGCTTGACGGTCGCCTCGGTCGTCACGGCGGTGCGGCCCTCGGCCTCGTCGCGGCTGTACACGGCGACGCTGTAGGAAAGCTTCTCGAAGGCGGGCTTGAAGATGCCGGCGCAGCGGTCCACGAGCAGGTCGAACGACGCCCCCGCCGCCTCGAACTGCCAGCCCTCGTTCTCGAGGCGGCAGACATCGGCCAGCACGCGGTCGAGCAGGGCCCGGTCCTCGCGGACGCCGGGCCGGTTGACGAGCGCCGCGATGTTCGAGCGGCCCGAGAGCTCGCTCACGAGAATCCGCCGCGAGTTGCCGACGGCCTCGGGCGGGATGTGCTCGTACGACTCGGTCGCCTTCGCCACCGCGTGCACGTGCATGCCGCCCTTGTGGGCGAAGGCGCTCGAGCCGACGAACGGCTGCCCGGGCCGGTAGCCCATGTTGGCCGTCTCGTAGACGAAGCGGGAAAGCTCCGTCAGGTGCGCCGTGCCCGCCGAGCCGCCCAAGACCGCGTGGCCGGGCAGCTTGAGCGCGAGGTTCGCCACGACGGAGATGAGGTCGGCGTTGCCGCACCGTTCACCGAGCCCGTTGATCGTTCCCTGCACCTGGATGGCCCCCGCGGCCACCGCCGCGAGCGAGTTCGCGACGGCGAGGTCACAGTCGTTGTGGCAGTGGATGGCAAGCGGCGTCGCCGCGCCGCCCGCCTCGAGCGCCGCGGCCGCCTCACGGACGAACCGCGCGACCTCCTCGGGCAGCGTGCCGCCGTTGGTGTCGCAGAGGACGATCCGGGTGGCGCCTGCCCGCGCGGCGGCCAGGATCGTCTCGGCGGCGTAGGCCGCGTCGAGCTTCCAGCCGTCGAAGAAGTGCTCGGCGTCGTAGAACACCTCGCGGCCGGAGTCGGCCAGGTGGCGGACCGTGTCGGTGATCATGGCGAGGTTCTCCTCGCGTGACACGCCGAGCACCTCCGTCACGTGAAAGGCCGACGTCTTGCCGACGATCGTGACGACGCTCGTGCCGGCTTCGAGCAGGGCCTTCATCCCCGGATCGTCCGCGGCCGCCATGCCCCGCCGCCGGGTCATGCCGAAGGCGCAGACCTTGGCCTGCCGGAGATCGAGCGCCTTGACCCGGGCGAAATATTGGGCGTCCTTCGGATTCGAGAGCGGATAGCCGCCCTCGATGAAATCCACCCCGGCCGCGTCGAGCCGCCTGGTGATCGCCAGCTTGTCCTCGAGCGAGAAGTTCACCCCTTCGCCCTGGGAGCCGTCGCGGAGCGTCGTGTCGTAGATTTCGATGGTGCGCACGCGGCCAGACCGTCTGCAGGGGGCTGTTCGAGCGTCAGCGGCGATCAGGACTCGTCGTCGTCCGAGTCGTCTTCTTCGTCGTCCTCGAAGCCTTCATCGTCGGCTTCTTCCTCCTCGAAGGCGTCCTCGGCCTCGTCGTCGGCCTCGTCGTCGGTCTCGGCCTCATACTCGTCCGTCAGATCGTCCTCGATTTCCTCCTCATCCTCGTCCAGCTCCGGCTCGTCTTCAAGCGGCTTCGCTGTCGCCGCATGGGCGTGCGGCTGGATCTTCAGCCGGCGGGGCGCCGGATCCGGCGGCGGGGCGACGGTGCCGTTGCGGGCCGCCCACTGCTCCATGGTGATGAGCACCTCGCGGGCCTGCGAGCCGGCATATTGCCCCACGACGCCATCCTCGGCCATGAAGTCGATCAGCCGGGCTCCGCGGCCGTAGCCCACGCCCAAGGCCCGCTGCAGCAGGGAGACGCTGCCACGGCCCTCGCGGATCACCACCTCTACGGCGGCCTCGTACATCTCGTCCCGGTCCTTCCCCGACGGGCCCTTCGCCGCGTCGCCCGACGGTGCCGGCTGGAGGTTCACGAGTTCGGCCGCATACTGCGGCTCGCTCGTGCCGATCGCCGCCATCACCCGGCCGATCTCCTCGTCGGA
>JBJOKF010000087.1:0-12498 GCA_046046235.1 Planctomycetota bacterium
GCAGGAGCCGGGCGATGCCCTTCGGGCTGCCGACCTGGAAGACCTGCTCCACCGGGCCGAAGTCGACGCCCAGGTCGAGGCTCGACGTGGCGACGACGCACTTCAGGCGGCCGCGGCGCAGACCCTCCTCGGCGGCGCTCCGCAGCTCGCGATCGACCGAGCCGTGGTGCAGCGCGATCTTCTCCTTCCAGTCGGGCCGGGCCGCCGCCAGCGCCTCGAACCACCGCTCCGCCTGCGACCGCGTGTTCGTGAAGAGGAGCGACGTGGCGGCGGCGTCGACCCGGGCGACCACCTGCGGCAGGAGCCGCATGCCCATGTGGCCCGCCCAGGGAAACCGCTCCATCGGCTGCGGGATGAGCGTCTCGATCTCGAGCGACCGCGGGATACTCGCGCGCACCAGGCGGGCGGCCGGGGCGGACGCCGGGCCAGTCAGGGCCGCCACCGCCTCGTCGAGATTGGCGAGCGTCGCGGAAAGCCCCCAGGTGACGAGGCCGGGGCTGAGCGCCCGCAGCCGCGCGAGCGCCAATTCCGTCTGCACGCCGCGCTTGGTGGAGAGCAGTTCGTGCCACTCGTCCACGATCACGGTCTGCAGACCGGCGAAGGTCTCGTGCGCGTCCTCGAGCGAGAGCAGGATGGAGAGCGTTTCGGGCGTGGTGACGAGCGCCGCCGGCAGCCGGCCGCGGAGCCGGCGCCGCTCGGCGGCGGACGTGTCGCCGGTGCGGGTGGCCACGTCCCAGCGGCCCGTGAGCCAGCCGCGGCCGAGGAAGGCGAGCGGCTCTTCGAGCGCCCGTGCCGTGTCGGCGACGAGCGCCTTGAGCGGCGTGACCCACACCACCCGCAGGCCATCGGCTTCCGGCAGGCGGCGGCCCCGGGCGAGCGCGCCGAGCCAGACCGCCAGCGTCTTGCCGGTGCCGGTCGGCGCGTGCAACAGGCCGCTCGTGCCCCGCGCCATCTCCCGCCAGACCGTCCGCTGAAATGGAAACGGCTTCCAGCCGCGGGTGGCGAACCAGCCGGCCGGTCCGCCCGCGGCGCGGCCGCGAGCCGGGCGGGTCTTCATGGCGTCACCCCCGGCCGGCCGGCGGCGTCGGGCGGCGCGTCGATGAGCCGCACGAGATCGGAAAGCGCCCCCGCCTCCTCGGGCGACTTGTCCCGCCGCCAGCGGACGATCCGCGGAAACCGCAGCGCCACGCCCGCCTTGTGCCGCGTCGAGCGGGCGATCCCCTCGAACGCCAGCTGAAAGACCTGCGTCGGCTGCACGACGCGGACCGGGCCGTGACGCTCGAGCGTGGTGGACCGCACGATCCCGTCGATCTCGACGATCTCCGAGTCGGCCAGGCCCGAGTAGGCCTTGGCGATCGTGACCAGCCGGCCGTCGTGCCAGACGCCGAGCGAATAGTCGCTGTGCAGGCCCGCGCGGCGGCCGTGGCCGGCCTGTGCGGTGAGCAGCACCGCGTCGATCTCGAGCGGCTCGATCTTCCATTTCCACCAGTCGCCGCGGACGCGGCCGGCGGCGTAGCCGCTCGAGCGCCGCTTGAGCATCACGCCCTCCACGCCGCGTTGCCGCGCGGTCGCGCGGGCGACCGCGAGCGCCGGCCACGAGTCGAACGCGATGCAGGGAGAATGCAGCAGCCGCTCCGGCGGGCCGGCCATCGCCAGAGCCGGGCTTGTCCCGGCGTCGAAGGGGAGGGGCACGTGCTGTTCGAGGCGGCGGCGGCGTTCGTCGAGCGGCAGGCTGCGCAGGTCGGCGGCCGCGTCCTCGAGCAGGTCGTAGGCCACGAACACGCAGGGCACCTCGTCGAGCAGGCTCCGCGGCACCCGGCGGCGGCCGCTCCGCTTCGAGAGCGCCGCGAAGCCGAGCAGCCCGCCCGCCTTCACCGCCAGGATCTCGCCGTCGAGCACGGTGCCGGCCGGCAGCGCCGCGGCCGCCGCGACGATCTCCGGGAAGGCCTCGTTGACCAGCTCCTCGCCGCGGCTCCAGAGGGTCGCATCGTCGCCGCGGCGGACGAGCTGTGCCCGCATGCCGTCCCACTTCCACTCGGCCGACCAGGCCTCCGCCGCGCCGAGATCGTCCGGTGTCGCGTCCAGGGGTGACGCCAGGAAGAAGGGATACGGACGGCGGGCGTCGGCGGCGCACGGCTCCGGAGAGAGCAGCCGGCGGAAGGCATCGGCATCGGTGGTGACGCCGCCCATCAGCCGGTGCATCATCACCGCCGGATCGACGCCGGCCACATCGGCGAGCGCCCGCGCGACGAGCGATCGCGAGACGCCCACGCGGAAGCCCCCCGTGAGGAGCTTGTGCCAGACGAGCCGCTCCCGCGGCGCGAGCCGCCGCCAGACCCGCTCCACCGTCGCCCGCTTCTCCTCCTCGCTCGCCTCACGCAAGGGCTCGATCGTGGTCCGCAGGCACTCGGCCAGCCCCAGGCCGACGCCCTCGACTGCCCCGGCCTCCGGCAACGGCAGCACGAGCGCGAGCGTCTCGGCGAGGTCGCCGACATGGGCGTAGCAGTCGTCGACCAGCCACGACGGGATGCCCGCCGCCTCCGCCGCCCACTGCCGCAGGGTCGTGGTCGTCACGGCCCGCTGCTGCCGGCCGCCGGAGAGCAGGTGGAGGGCGCAGGCGGCATCGTCCGGCGCGGCTGCGGAGAAATACGCCGCGAGCGCCGCCACCTTCTCCGTGGTGCTCGTCGTCGCGTCGAGCTGCCAGTAGAGATCGGCGAACCGTTTCATGCCGGTTCCTCCATGCCTTCACGCGCTTGCGACGCGGCATCGGCCGCCGCGTCGTCGGCGGGCTCGTCCTCGTCGCCGGAGGCATCGCCGTGGGCCGCGACATCGGGTGTCGCCTCGCCGGTGAACCGGGTCGGCAGGACGGTGGCGTCGAGGCCGCGGTCGCGCAGCAGCCGGGCGAGCGTGTCGGCGAAGCCGTGCGTGACGAGCACGCGCCGGGCCCGCGAGGCCTCGATCGCGGTGTTTAACCCCGGGAAGTCGGCGTGGTCGGAGAGGACGAAGCCCTTCTCGAAGCCACGCCGCCGTCGCATGCCGCGGAGCGTCATCCAGCCCGAGACGCTCGCCACGCTCGTCTCGCCGAAGATGCCCAGCCAGCGGCTGCCCGCCACGCTCGGCGGCGCGATCACGAGCGCCCGGCCGCCCCCCATCTTCCGGGCGCCGGCCGGCACGCGGTCGATCGGCGGCAGCCTGACGGCGGTCGCGCGATACGCCTCCACCATCTTCATGACGGCGCCATGGCCGATGATCGGGCCGATCGACGAATCGACCAGGGCCGCCAGCCGCTGCGCCTTGCCGAGCGCGTAGGCCAGGAGCACGCTCGTGCGGCCCGCCTCCTGGTTGGCCCGCCACCAGGCGTTGATCTCGGCGGCCACGACGTGGGGCGGCTGCCAGCGGTAGACCGGCAGGCCGAAGGTCGATTCGGTGACGAAGACGTCGCAGGGGACCGGCTCGAAGGCCGCACAGGTGGGGTCGGGCGCGAGCTTGTAGTCGCCCGTCACCACCCAGGTGACGCCGCGGTGCTCGAGCCGCACCTGCGCCGAGCCGAGCACGTGGCCGGCGGGATGGAGCGACACCCGCACGCCGTTGATCGACTGGCTCGCGCCGGGCCGCAGCGTGTCGATCGGCGCGGCCGAGCCGACGCGCGTGCGGAGCACGAGGGCGCCGTCGGCCGCGCAGAGGTAGCGTCCGCAGCCACTTCGCGCGTGATCGGCGTGGGCGTGGGTGATGATCGCGCGGGGCACCCTTCGCCAGGGATCGACGTAGAAGTCGCCCTGGGCGCAGTACAGCCCGGCGTCGGTCACTTCGAGCAGGTCGGCCATGGCCACGATCCCGGACCGGCGCCACCGCCGGCCCAGGCCGCCGCGGGCGATCTAGCGATACGCCTGCGCGCCGACGGCCGGGAACCGGTACCCGCCGAATCCAAGTGGAGCGTAGCTGGGCCAGTCGCCCGGGACGACCCCCGGGGGCGTGCCGTACATCTTCCAGGTGGGCGTCCGCGGGTTGGTCGGGGGCACGAAATACTTCGGCCGCTGCCGCATGCCCGTCACGTAGGGCGACGCGCCGGGCTCGTACGGGGCCTGGTTTTGCGGCGTGCCGGTCGAGGCGGGCGACTTCGGCCCGGAAAACCACCGGCGGCCGGCGGCTTCCGCCGGCTCTGGCCACAGCCCGGCCAATGCGAGACAGGCGATCAGCGGGAGGTGGTGCGAGGCAGAACCGAGCGTGCGCATGGGAGGATTCCGGGGATCGCGGACCGTGGGCGGCCGCACGATGAACTCTCGGAGAGCATCGGTCGGCGGTGGCGCGCCGGTCGCGAAAACGACGAGGGAAACAGCCTGCGCGGATTCCGCCGGTTGTGGCGACACGTCGTGCCTGTCCGTCGAGGCGACGAGTTCACTCGTCGAATCCGGGTGGCCTGCTCGGAGCGCGCCGCGGCACCGGCGGGGCTCATGCTCGCCGCCGGCGGACTTTGACGATCCCATCTCCACGGGCGTGGTGGGCCAACTCTGGCAGTCAAAGTTCACCGGCGGCTGCGCGTGCCCCCGACCGGTACCGCTTCCCCGAACAGATGGCTCCGGCTCTGGCTCTGGCTCGTCGTGGCGCCACGTTTTCCAACGTGTCAAATTCGGGTGGCCTGCTCGTGGTGCGACGGGGCATGGCCAACCCCGACCTGCGGCAGAGCTGAAGCTCGTGCGCGAGCCGGCTTACTCGGACTCGGGCTTTGCCTTGGTCGAGCGGCTGCGGCTGCGATTCTTGCCGCGGCCCTTCGTCTCGTCGGCCTTCGTCGCCCAGCGGATCGAGACCGGCAGCTCGAAGACTTTTTCAAAGAGCTCCGTCCGCCGCTCGGCGCCCCAGATGTCGACCAGCGGCTCCTGATCCGCGACCACGTCGAGATGCACGCCGTCGTCGGTCACGCGGACGCGGACATCCTTGACCTGCTGGGATCGGCTGCGGTCGAGCCCGCCGGCGAGCCGCAGGATGGCCGCCATCCGTTGCACGCGGGCCTGGTCCTCGGCCGAGAGGCGGGAGAGGTTCTCGTGCTTCCGCTTCGGGAGCGCGCCGCGGTGGTAGCGGGCCACGTTCGCGACGAGCTCCAGGTCGTGGGCCCGGATGCCCGGCAGCCGGCTGTTACGGATCAGATGGTAGCTGTGCTTGTGATGCTGGTCGTAGTTGATCACGTAGCCCACGTCCTGCAGTCGGGCCGCGGTCTCGAGGAGTTGGCGGTCGCCCGGCAGCAGCGAGAAGCGATCGGCGAGTTGCTCGGCGGCGAGTTGCTCGAAGATCAGGCCCGCCAGCCGCGCCACGGCGCGGCCATGCTCCGCTTCGCCGGAGCAGGCGGCCGCCAGCCGCTCGATGGCGGCCTCACGGTGGGCGGGATCGTCGACCGTCGTGCCCACCGCCTCGTCGAGCATCTCCCGCACCAGCCCGTCGCGCACGCCGCGGGTGTGGATCAGGAGCGTGTTCACGCGAAACCGCTTCATGAGCGCGTCGACGATCGAGAGGCCCGCAAGGATGATGTCGGCCCGGTCGGGCGTCATCCCGGCCATGCCGCGCCGGGATCGCAGCGGCATCTTCACGAGGCGGTCGAGGAGGTGCCGCACCTCCGCATGGGAAACCTTGTAGCCCGCGACCGGGATGTCGAACTCCTTCTTGGAGGCCATCATCAACTCGGCGAGCGTGGTAAACGTGCCGCCGCAGCCGACGAGGAAGTGCGCCGCGAAGAGCGGCCGGGTCGTCCGCTTTTTGAGGGTGGCGGCGATCTCGTGCTGCAGCCGCCCGAGATCGAGCGGCAAGGCCTCCCCCGCCGCTTCGCCGAGGCCGAACTGCTCCGTCAGCCGCACGGCGCCCAGGGGCGTGGAGAAGATCGACTCGATCAGGTTGCCGGTGGCGAACACCACCTCCGTGCTGCCCCCGCCGATGTCGGCGACGACGACGTTCTTGCCGGAGAGATCGAAGGCGTTTTGCACGCTCGCGAAGGCGAGACGGGCCTCGCGCTCGCCCGAGATCACCTCCACCTCGAGCCCCACTTCCTCGCGGACCCGGCGGCAGAAATCGGGGCCGTTGCGGGCCTCTCGCACCGCGCAGGTGGCGATCGTCCGCAGCGTCGCGGCCTGGTAGCCGGCGGCGATCTGTTTGAACGACTTGAGCGCCGTGATCGTCCGCTCCATGGCCTCCTCGTCGAGCCGTCCCAGCCCCGAGACGCTCCGGCCGAGCCGCGTCGGCTCCCGCTCCTCGTCGAGGATCCGGTACGCGCCGCCGCGGAGCGCCTCGGCCACCAGTAGCCGCACGCTGTTGGAGCCGATGTCGATGGCCGCCAGCCGGCAGGCGAGGTCGGCCGAAAGATAGATCTGCTTGTCTTCGGTCGTGGGAGCTGACATGCGGGGTCCTCTGGGGCGCCCCGACATCATACCTTCGCCATTCCTGCGCCACGGCCGGGCCCGCGCAGGGCGCCGCCGGCGATACGCTACACTCTCGGTCCCCGTCTTTCCCGCGGCCCCACCTTGCCCTCCATCCCGCCACCGCTCGTCGCCGCCACCACCGGACGGTGGACCGAAGCCGCGCCCGCGTGCGCCGTCGCGGTGGGCAACTTCGACGGCGTGCACCTGGGACACGCGGCTATCGCGCGGCGGCTGGTGGACACCGCGCGGCGGCTCGGCCTGCCCGCGGCGGTGCTCACGTTCGACCCACATCCCGCCGCCGTGCTGCGGCCCGCCGCGGCGCCCGCGCCCCTCTCCACCATCGTCCGCCGGGCCGAGCTGCTCCTCGCGCTCGGCGTCGACGCCGTGCTCGTGCAGCCGACCGATCGGCCGCTCCTGTCGGTGTCGCCGGAGCTGTTCTTCACCGACTTGCTGCGGGAGCGGCTCGGGGCCCGGGCGATCGTCGAGGGCACCGACTTCCGGTTCGGTGCCGGCCGCAGTGGTGACCTCGCGTTGCTCGAGTCGCTCTGCCGCCGCGACGGGGTCGTCGTGGAAGCCGTGGCTCCCGTGACCGTCGCCGGGGAGGCCGTGTCGAGTTCGCGGATCCGGGGGCTTATCGCCGCCGGCCGCGTGGGCGAGGCGGCGACGATGCTCACCGCCCCGTATCGCCTGCGCGGCACGGTCGTCACCGGGGCCGGCCGCGGCCAGCCGCTGGGGTTTCCCACGGCGAACCTCGACCGCATCGCCACGCTGCTGCCGGCGCCGGGCGTCTATGCGGCGGTCGCTTCGCGTGCGGACGCGCCGGGCGGGGGGCATCCCGCGGCCGTGCACGTCGGCCGCAACGAGACCTTCGGAGCGGAGCGGATCACGGTGGAGGCGCACCTCATCGGCTTCTCCGGGACGCTCTACGGCAGCGATCTCGACGTTGACTTCCTCGAGCGGCTGCGCGACACTCAACGGTTCGCGTCGGTCGACGAACTCAAAGCCCAACTGGCCGCGGACGTGGCCCGGGCCGAGCAGGTCGTCCGCTCGCTCCCACCCGGCACAACAGTCGGCTGAAACGCCCCGCTCCGGGGGCCGTCGCCGCGCACGCCTTCCGGCGTCATCCCGACCCCGACACCTTTCACCACGGACCGCCACCACGGCAGGGAGTTCGCATGCGACTCGACTGGGGCAGCTTGCTCGAGATCTTGCGGACGTCGAACCGCGTCGTGCTCACGAGCCATGTCAGGCCCGATTGCGACGCGCTCGGCAGTGAGCTCGGCATGGCCGGTATCCTCGAGGCGATCGGGAAGGACGTCCGCATCGTCAACGCCCAGGCCACCCCGGCGAGCCTGGCCTGGATCGACCCCGACGGCAAGCTCGAATCGCTGGCCGGCGGCGTGAAGCCGGCCGATCTCGCCGACCGCGACCTGCTGATCGTGCTCGACACGAGCGCCTGGGCGCAGCTGGGGGCGATGGGCGAGGTGCTCAAGGCCAATCGCGACCGCGTGCTCGTGATCGACCATCACGTCAGCGAGGACGACCTCGGCGACCGCTGGTTCAAGGACACGACGGCCGAGGCGACGGCGCGGATCGTCTACGAGATCGGCCTGCGGCTGCGGGTGCCGCTCACGGAACGGATCGCCACGCCGCTCTACGCCGGCCTCTCGACCGACACCGGCGGCTTCCGGTTTCCCTCGACCTCCGGCGAGTCGTTCCGCATCGCGGCGCGGCTGGTCGACGCGGGGGCGAGCCCGCCCGCGATCTACCGGGAGCTGTTCGAGCAGGACACGCTCGCCCGGCTGCACCTCGTGGGCCGGACGCTGGCCGGCGCCCGCACGTCGCACGACGGCCGGGTGATCACCTCCACGGTGCGGCAGGCTGACATCAAGGCCTCGAACGCCACCCCGCACGACACCGAAGACCTCATCAACCTCACGCTCGCCGTGAAGGGCACCGAGGTCGCGGCGATCCTGATCGAGCAGCCCGACGGACGCGTGAAGATCAGCTTCCGCAGCCGGTCGGGCGTCGATGCCAGCGCCCTGGCCGGACGGTTCGGCGGCGGCGGCCACAAGGCGGCGGCCGGGGCCATCACCGACGGGCCTTTCGAGCCGGCGTGCGAGCGTGTGGCCGCCGCGCTGGACGAGGCGATCACGGCGGCCGACCGGGCGTGAGGCCGGCGTCGCGATGTCGGATCGGTGATGGATGAAAGTGAGCGATAGACAGGCTGCGTTTCCCAGGAGACCCACCATGCAGCTCGAGCAGTCGAACGACCGGCGAACCGGCACGGCCGGCGGCCCGCAGGCGGACCGACGCGGCTTTCTCACGCGGCTCGCGGCCGTGGCCTGCGGCGGCCTGGCCACGCTGCCGCCGCTCGTGGCGGGCCTGTGGGCCGTGCTCGATCCGCTCCGGCGCCGCGGGGCCGCAGCGGCGTTTCTGCCGGTGACCGATCTCGCGAGCCTGCCGGATGACGGCGTCCCGCGGCAGTTCGCCGTCGTGGCCGACCGGGTCGACGCCTGGACCGGATTCGCGAGCGAGCCGATCGGCGCGGTCTATCTGCGGAGGGAGAAGGGCTCGGACAAGGTCGAGGCGCTCTCGGCGACCTGCCCCCACGCCGGCTGCTTCGTGGAGATCGAGTCGCAGGAGCGGTGCTTCCGCTGCCCCTGCCACAACAGCAAGTTCACGCTCGACGGTGGCATCGTGGCACCGAGCCCCAGCCCCAGGGCGATGGACGGCCTCGAGTGCCGCGTCGCCAAGAACGGCGAGGTGGCGGTGAAGTGGCAAAACTTCTACAGCGGCGTCGCAGACAAGGTGGCCCGGCCATGAGCAAGCATCACTCCCAGAGTCAGCAACACGATCAACGTCGCTCCCCGGTCGGCGCCCCCGGCCTGCTCGGGAAGCTCGCCGACTTCTTTGACGACCGCACCGGCTACCGCGCGGCCCTCCACGAGGCGCTCTACGAACGGGTGCCCGGCGGCGCCCGTTGGCGGTACGTTTGGGGCAGCTCGCTCGTCTTCGCCTTCCTCACGCAGGTGATCACCGGGCTCGTGCTCTGGTCGAGCTATTCGGCGAGCGCCCAGACCGCCTGGGAGAGCGTCTACTACATCCAGCACGAGATGTCGGGCGGCTGGCTGCTCCGCGGCATCCACCACGTGATGGCCCAGGCGATGGTGGTGCTCCTGGCCCTGCACCTCATGCAGGTGGTGATCGACGGCGCCTACCGGGCGCCGCGAGAGGTCAACTTCTGGCTGGGCCTCGTCCTCATGATGCTCGTCCTCGGCATGGCGCTGACGGGCTATTTGCTGCCCTGGGATCAGAAGGGCTACTGGGCCACCCGCGTGGCCACGAACCTCGCCGGGCTCGTGCCGGTGTTCGGCCCGGCGATCCAGCAGATCGTGGTGGGCGGGCCCGACTACGGCCACCACACCCTGACCCGCTTCTTCGCGCTGCACGCCGGCTTCCTGCCGGCCACGCTCGTGGTGATGCTCGTGGTGCACCTGTCGCTCTTCCGCAAGCACGGCCTCTGTGCGAAGCAGCCGTTGCGCCGGCCCGACGCGATGTTCTGGCCCGACCAGGTGCTCAAAGACGCCGTGGCGATGCTCGCCGTGATGGCGGTGGTGCTCGGCGTGATCCTCATGCCGGCGCTGCGGGCCATGCTCGAGGGCCGCCCGATCGTGCCGGGCGAACTCGGTGCCGAACTCGGCGCGCCCGCCGACCCGTCGCAGCCGTATGCGGCCGCCCGGCCGGAGTGGTATTTCCTCTTCTTGTTCCAGTTCCTCAAAGTTTTCGAGGGCTGGGGCGCGAGCGGTGAGTTCTTCGGCGCCATCGTGGTGCCGGGCCTCGTGATGGCGGTCATGTTCCTGATGCCGATCGTGGGCCGCTGGCAGCTGGGCCACCGGTTCAACATCGCCTTCACGATCGCGCTGTTGGCCGGCGCCGGCCTGCTCACCGCGATGGCGGCCAACGAGGACTACGCCGCCCTCTGGGCCGATCGCGGCAGCTTCGCCGACGTCGAGAAGCTCCTCGAGGAGACCGGCGGCGACCGGGCGAAGCTCGCGGCGCACTTCGGTGACGATCCCGCCAAGCTCGCCGCGTTCGATGCCCGCGCCCGCAAGCTCGAGAAGATCCGCCATTCCCAGTCGTTCCTGGACGCCGTCGCCCAGGCGAAGGCCGCCGCGGCCCGCTCGGTCGAGCTTGCCGGCCGGCCGGAGCGGATTCCGCCGGCGGGCATGCTCGAGCTGTTGCGGAGCGACCCGGCCACGCAGGGGCCGCGGCTGTTCGCGCAGCACTGCGCGAGCTGCCACGCCCACGTCGATCCCGCCGCGGCCGGCGCCGCGGAGTTGCTCGCGAAGGCCAGCGCGCCAAACCTCCATGGATTCGGCACCGCCGACTGGGTCCGCGGCCTGCTCGACCCGAAGCAGGTGGCCGGCCCCGCCTATTACGGCAACACGGCCCACAAGGACGGCGACATGGTGTCGTTCGTGCAAAACGACCTCACCGACGCCGACGCCTGGAAGCCCGACGACCTCGAGGCCGTGGCTTTGGCGCTCGAGGCCGAGGCGGGCCATGGCTCGGCCGATGCCGCCCGGATCGAGAAGGGCAGGGCACTCATCGCCGACAGCGAGCGGTGCGGCTCGTGCCACTCCTTCGGTGGCAACGGCACCGAGCCGGGCGCCGCCCCCGACCTCGTGGGCTGGGGGGGCCGTGACTGGCTCGTCGGCATCATCACCGACCCGGCGCACGAGCGGTTCTACGGCGACTCGAACGACCGCATGCCGCGGTTCGGCGTCGCCCGTGAGGGCGGCGCTCCCGTGCTCTCGCGGCGCGAGATCGAGCTCGTGGCCGACTGGCTGCGGGGCGACTGGTATCGGGCCGCGCAGCACTGACCTGCCTCGGGCGCCGCGCTCACCCTCTGGCTCTGGCTCTGGCTCTGGCTCTGGCTCTGGCTCTGGCTCTGGCTCTGGCTCTGGCTCTGGCTCTGGGACGTCGTGGCGACAAGTTTTCAACTTGTCGAATCCGGGTAGACAAGCGCGCCGGTGAGGTGCCGCCCACGCCCCGTCGCCGGACGCTCGCTCAGGGCATCCTGCCCTTCACTCGCCCGGATGCCGACTTCGCTTCGCCATCCTGGCTGCGCTTGTCGGCATACGCCGGCTCTCGGGGCATGGTCGGCCCCTCACCTCCTGGATGGGCGGCCGCGGCGGTGCCGGCGACGAAGCCGCTCGACCAGGCCCACTGGAAGTTGAAGCCGCCGATGCGGCCATCGACGTCGAGCACCTCGCCCGCCAGGTAGAGGCCCGGGCAGACGCGGCTTTCCATCGTCTCGAGCCTGACCTCGGAGAGCAGCACGCCGCCCGCCGTCGCCTCCGCGAAGGTGAAGCCGCGATCGCCCGTCACGTCGAGCGGCGTGCCCGTGACGAACTGCACGAGCCGCCGCCGGGCGTCGCGGGGCAGGTCGCCTGTGGTCGGGGCCGCGGCGGCGTCGCAGAGCTGCCGCGCGAGCCGATCGGGAAGGTGCTCGCGGAGTGCAGAAACCGCGCCGCGACCGTGGGCCTCCTGCAGGAGACGGTCGACGTCATCGGCGGTCCGGCCGGGCAGCCAGTTGATCGCGAGCCGTGGGGCCGCGGCTTCCGCGGCATGATGCCGGGCGACGAGCCAGTGACGGCTGATGTCGAGCACGGCGGGGCCCGAGAGGCCGAAGTGGGTGCAGAGCGTGCTGCCGGAGCAGGCACAGAGCCGCCGGCCCGTGGCCGTGGTGAGGACAAGCTCCGCCGGCAGCGTGAGGCCCGAGAGCGCCGTGATCCAGTGGCCCGCGGGCAACAGGAGCGGCACGAGCGCCGGCACCACCGGATCGGTGAGCGTGTGGCCCAGGCTCGCGGCCAGCGCGTGCCCGCCGCCGTCGGAGCCCGACTTGGGCAGCGCGCGGCCGCCCGTGCAGAGGATCACGCGGCCGGCGGCAAGCGGCCCTGCCGACGTCGCCAGCAGAAAGTCGTCGACGTCGCGGACGATCGCTTCCACCCGCGCCGGGTGCACGAGGTGGGCACCGGCTGTCGTCGCCGCCTGCACGAGCGCGTCGAGCACCGTCCGCGCCCGATCGGTG
>JBJOKF010000093.1:0-7638 GCA_046046235.1 Planctomycetota bacterium
GTGTCGATCGCGCTGGTCGGCAAGTACGCCGAGCACCGCGACGCCTACAAGAGCATCTACGAGGCGCTCGACCACGGCGGCATCGCCCACCGCACGCAGGTCCGCGTGCAGCCGATCAAGAGCGAGGACATCGAGCGCGAGGGGGCGGAGCGGCTCCTGGCCGGCTTCGACGGCCTCATCGTGCCCGGCGGCTTCGGTGAGCGGGGTGTGGAAGGGAAAGTCGAGGCGATTGGCTTCGCCCGCGAGCGGCGGCTCCCCTTCCTCGGCATCTGCCTGGGCATGCAGTGCGCCGTGATCGACGTGGCCCGCAACTGCGCCGGCCTCGCCGGTGCCCACTCGACCGAGTTCGCCCGCGACACCCCCCACCCCGTGATCTGCCTCATGGAGGAGCAGCGCGGCGTGCTCGAGAAGGGGGGCACGATGCGGCTCGGGGCCCAGCCCGCCGTCCTTGCCGAGGGCACGCGTTCGGCCGCCGCCTACGGTCGCGACCGGATCTCGGAGCGGCATCGCCACCGCTACGAGTTCAACCCCAAGTATCGCCGGCAGCTCGAGGAGGCCGGGCTCGTGATCGCCGGCACGAGCCCCGACGGCACGCTCGTCGAGATCGTCGAGCTGGCCGACCATCCCTGGTTCGTGGCGGTGCAGTTCCATCCCGAGTTCAAGAGCAAGCCCACCGCGGCCCACCCCCTCTTCGCCGGCCTCGTGGCCGCGGCCGTCGAACGGCATGCCGGGAGCGCCTGGGTGGCGGAAGCCTGACGCGAGACCGAGGAGGAGCGCCCATGAGCCAGCCCGCAGACGACGCCGTCGACGAACTTCAGGCCGCGGAGGCCGACTCGCAGTCGCCCCCTGCGACGTTCGAGTTTCTCGCGCACACGCTGTTCACGCAGGCGCTGATGGCGCTGGGCCGCATCCCCAACCCGATCACCAAGAAGGCCCACCGCAACCTGCCGACGGCCCGGCACTTCATCGACACCCTCGCCATGCTCGAGCGGAAGACCGCGGGCAACCTCACCGAGGACGAGCGGCGGATGCTCGAGGAGATCCAGCACCAGTTGCGGATGATGTACATGAGCGAGCAGGGAGGCCCCGCCGGGGCGGCGTCATGACGGCCCGACTGCTCGACGGCCGGGCACTCGCGGCCCGGATCGAGGACTCGCTCCGTGGCGAGGTCGAGACCTTCGCGACGATGTTCGGAAGGCGCCCCCGCCTGGTGGTCGTCCTCGTGGGCGACGTCGCGGCGAGCGCGTCGTACGTCAAGAGCAAGGCGGCGGCGGCGACCCGCGTGGGGATCGAGTCGCTGGTCGTCCGCGTGCCGGCCTCGGCCACCACGGGCGAACTGGTGGATCTCGTGGCCGCGATCGCCCGCGACGAGCAGGGACCCGCGGACGGCATTCTCGTGCAGCTGCCGCTGCCGCCGCACGTCGACGCGGTGGCCGTGCTCGACGCGGTTCCGCCGGACCGCGACGTCGACGGCTTTCACCCGCAGAATGCGGGCCTCCTGTCCCAGGGCCGCCCGCGGTTCGTGCCCTGCACCGCGGCCGGCGTGCAGCGGATGCTGATCGATGCGGGCATCGAAACGGCCGGCAAGCACGCGGTGATCGTCGGCCGCAGCGACATCGTGGGCAAGCCGCTGGCGCTCCTGCTGGCGGCGCGAGGTCCGGGCGGAGACGCCACGGTGACGCTCTGCCACAGCCGCTCGGCCGACCTGCCCGGGATCACACGGCAGGCGGACATCCTCGTGGCCGCCGTCGGCCGTCCGGGCCTGGTGACCGCCGAGATGGTGAAGCCGGGGGCGGCCGTGATCGACGTCGGCATCAACCGCGTCACCGATGCCGACGGCGGCTCACGGCTGGTGGGGGACGTCGATTTTTCAGCCGTCCGCGAGGTCGCCGGCTGGATCTCCCCCGTGCCCGGGGGCGTCGGCCCGCTCACCGTCGCCATGCTCCTGAGCAACACGCTCTTGGCGGCCGAGCTGCGGGCCGGGCCGGCCTGAATTCTCGCTTGCCCGCGGCGCAGTCGATCCCTATCTTCCCCACCCGCATGGGATCGCGGACCGGGACATCCATCCCAGTTTGCCGGATCCCCTGCATCCTCCCCGCGCCGTCGTGGAACGGCCGCCGGTGGGGCCGTCGCTGCGGTCGTTCCGATGCTTGAGGGACACGGGTTCCCCAGGCCTCCCGAAAGCCCCGGTTCATGAACTACTTTCTTCGAGCGCTCCGCGACGCCGTCAAGAGCTGGCCGTTCCTGCTGGCGGCCTTTCTCTGCTCGGCGGGCGTGGCCGGCCTCTGGGGCGCGAACATCGCCGCCCTGTTCCCGATCATCGAGGTGACGCTCAACGGCGAGTCGCTGCAATCCTGGAACGAGCGGCGCCAGACGGATGCCGAGCGGCGGATCGAGGCCGCGGCCGCCGAGACGGCCACGCTCGAGGCGACGCTCGCCGACGGCGCGGTCGCCGCCTCCGCGGCGACCGCGGCCCGCCATCGCCTCGACACGCTGGCGCTGCAGCGGCGCGGCGACGAGGCGATCGTGGGCACCGCCCGACGCCTCGCCCCGTGGCTCGACCGGCTGCTGCCGACCGATCCCTTCCGGACGGTGCTGCTCGTGGTCGCGCTCATCGTCTTCAGCACCTTCCTGAAACACGTCTTCCTGCTGGCGAGCACGATGATGGTCAGCTGGGTGGCGATGAACATCAGCCGTGACCTGCGGCTGCGCGTCTTCGACAAGGCCATCGAACTCGACCGGGCCCAGTTCATGAGGCAGGGCTCCGCCGGCTTCATGGCCCAACTGACGCACACGACGGACATGCTCGCCGCCGGCATCACGTCGGTCTACGGCGGGGCCGTCACCGAGCCGCTCAAGATCATCGCCTGCCTGGCGGGCGCCCTGTGCATCTCGTGGCAGCTCACGCTCGCCTGCCTCACGCTCGCGCCGCTGGTGGGCTTCCTGATGGTCTGGCTGAACCGCCGGATTCGCGGCATCTCCAAGCACATCCTCTCGCGGTCGAAGGGCTTCCACCACGTGCTGCTCGAGACGCTCAACAACGTCCTCACCGTGCAGGCCTACACGATGGAAGACTTCGAGCGGCGGCGGTTCCGCAACTGCACGGGAGACATGCTCCGCACCGGCATGTGGCACACGTTCTACTTCGCCCTGGCCAACCCGATCACGGAGATTCTCGGCATCGGCATGGTGGCGACCTCGATCGCCGTCGGGGCCTGGCTCGTCATCAACCAGCAGACGCACATCTTCGGCATCACGATGACGGATCGCCCGATGACGGTGCCGGGCATCATGGTCTTCTTCGGCATGCTCATCGGCGCGAGCGACCCGGTCCGGAAGCTCTCGGGCGTCCTCACGGGCCTCAACCTGGGCGTCGTCGGCGCCCAGGCGCTTTACCCGCTGCTCGACACTCCCTCGCGACTGCGGGCGGCGGAGAACCCGCGGTCGCTCCCCTCGCCCCACCGCGAGATCCGGCTGCGGAACGTCTCCTTCAGCTACGACGGCATCGACACCGTGCTCAAGAACGCGAACCTCACGATCGGGTTCGGCGAGCGCGTGGCGATCGTCGGGCCCAACGGGGGCGGCAAGAGCACGCTCGTGAACCTGATCTGCCGGTTCTACGACCCGACCGCCGGCGAGGTGCTCCTCGACGACGTGCCACTGACGGAACTCGCGATCCACGACCTGCGCCGTCGGATCGCGCTGGTGACGCAGCAGACGGAACTATTCAACGAATCGATCCTCTACAACATCCGCTACGGCCGCTGGGACGCCACCGAGGAGGAGATCATCGCCGCCGCCAAGCAGGCGCGGGCCCATGACTTCATCGCCGACTTTCCCGACGGCTACCAGACGATGGTCGGTCCCAACGGCTTCCGGCTCTCGGGCGGGCAGCGGCAGCGGATCGCCCTGGCCCGCGCGATCCTGCGCAACGCCGAGATCCTCGTGCTCGACGAGGCGACGAGCCAGATCGACGTCGAGAGCGAGCGGCTGATCCACGAGTCGCTGGCGCAGTACGTCAAGAACCGCACCGTGATCATGATCACGCACCGGGCCAGCACGCTGGCGCTGGCCGACTCGATCGTGCAGGTCGAGCACGGCACCGTCTCGAAGCAGCCGGCGGCGCAGCATCGGGCGGCGTGATAAGATCGGCGGCCATGGACGCCCCCATCGCCTGCATCTGCGGCTACCGCGGCCCGAGCGTGCCCGCCGACGGCGGTCCGGTATGCCCGATCTGCCGCACTCCGGCGGCCCGGGAGGAGCCGCGGCTCCGCATCCCCTGCCCCAACGGCCACGTGCTGCCGGTGCCGGAATCGCTCCTCGGACAGCGGGTCGTCTGCCCGAAGTGCAACGAGTTTTTCCAGCTCACGGCCGAGATGAGCCTCGAGCACAGGCGCGAGGCCGAGCGCCGGCGACAGGAGGAGGAGGCGCGACAGGCCCGGCTCTGGCTCACGCGGGCCATCGCCGCGGCGGCGCTCGTGATCGTCGCCCTCGCGACGCTCATCGCGCTGAGCCTGCTTCGATCCTGACACGGATTCCCGGGCCGCCCCGGGGCCGTCAGCCCCCCAGGCGATCGTTCCACCGCGCGGCATCGCGGGGCTCGTAGCGGGCGAGTTCGCAACTGTCGCGGACGACGGACCGCACCGCGGCCAGGTCGACGCGGCCGTCGCGGGCCAGAAGCTGCACGAGCAGGTTGCCCATGGCGGTGGCCTCGACGGGCCCGGCGATGACGGGCCGGTCGGTCGCGTCGGCGACCATCTGGCAGAGCAGCGCGTTCTTCACGCCCCCGCCCACCACGTGGATCCGGCCCACCCGACGGCCGAGGAGGTGGTCGAGTTCGCCGACGGTGCGGCGGATCGCCGCCGCCACGCTCTCGAGCGCCGCCCGCACGACGGCGCCGACCGAATCGGGCACGGGTTCGCCGCGGTCGCGGGCCAGCGCCCGGATCGCCTCGGGCATGTCGGACGGGGCCACGAGCGACTCGTGGTTGGGATCGACGAGCGTCACGAGCGGCGCGGCCGCGGCCGCTTGGGCCGTCAGTTCCTCCCAGGTCCAATCGCGGCCGGCCCGCTGCCAACTCGCCCGGCACTGCTGCACCAGCCACAAGCCCGACACGTTCTTGAGCAGGCGGGTCGTGCCGCCGACGCCGCCCTCGTTGGTGAAGTTTCGGGCCAGGCATTCGGCCGTCACGAGCGGCCGGTCGAGCTCGGCCCCCACCAGCGCCCAGGTGCCCAGGCTCACGTAGCACCAGTCGGGCTGGCTGCACGGCGGCTCGCTCGCCGGCACCGCCGCCACGGCGCTGGCGGTGTCGTGCGTGCCTGGCAGGACGACATTGACGCCCCGCAAGCCGGTCTCCGCGGCGACGTCGGGCCGTAGCGGCCCCAGGTCGGTCCCGGGTTCGGCGACAGGGCCGAATATCTGCCGCGGCAGGCCGAAGCGGTGGAGCATGTCGAAGGCCCAATCGCCCCGACGGGGATCGAAGCACTGCGAGGTGGTGGCGTTGGTCCGCTCGTTGGACCGCTCGCCGGCCAGCAGCCAGTGGCAGAGATCGGGGATCATCAGCAAGCGGTCGGCGGCCGTGAGCAGGCTCGGGTGACGCCGCTTGAGGGCCAGCAGCTGATAGAGCGAGTTGATCTCCATGAACTGCAGGCCGGTGGCCGCGAAGATCTCCTCCCGCGGCACGACCGCCTCGGCGGCGGCGAGCATCCCGCGGGTGCGGGCATCTCGGTAGCAGACCGGATTGGCGAGCAGGGCGTCGTCGGCCGTCAGCAACGAGAAGTCGACCCCCCAGGTGTCGACCCCGACAGACCGCGCATCACCGCCATGCCGCACCGCCGCCGCCCGCAGGCCGACGAGCACTTCCTGCCAGAGACGGACCAGATCCCAGACGAGTTCGCCGCCCACGGAGACCGGGCCGTTCGCGAAGCGGTGGAGTTCTTCGAGCTCCAGCCGCCGTCCGTCGAAGCCGCCCGACACGACGCGGCCGCTCGATGCGCCCAGATCGACCGCCACTGCCACGGACCGTGCCATGCCTGGAACTCCCTGGAGACGGGCGGGGGAGGAGCCTCGCCGCACCGGACGGGCATTGTTCCGTCCACCGGGCCGATTTCGTAGGGGGCCGCGGCAATCGGCCGCGGCACCGGCCTGTCAGCCCGGGAAAAAGCCGCTGACTTTCCCGCTTCTGCCGCGTCTCGCCGGTGGCCCGAGCCCCGAGGGTCGATAAACCACGGCGGAGAGCCTATTGTTAAGCTGCTTGGGCAACTTATGCAGGATTGAGCCTGTGCAGAATATCGGCCATCCGACGAATCCCCTCCAGGGCGGCATCACCGTCGACGTCGCCCCGGGCGGCTCCCATCCCGGGCAGGACCGGGCCGCACCGGTGGCGCCGGCTGCCGGCCAACTCGACGAACTTGCGGCAGCCAGCCGCCAGCTCGAGGCGGCCGAGCCGCAGGAAATCATCGCCTGGGCGGCCGCCCGCTTCGGCGAGCGGCTCACCATGGCCACGGCGTTCGGGCCGGAAGGCTGCCTCATCATCCATTGGCTGGCGACGGTGGCCCCACGAACCTTCGTCTTCAATCTCGAGACGGGCTACCAGTTCGACGAGACGCTCGATCTCCGCGACCGGATCGCCCGCCGGTACGGCATCGAGGTGTCGCTCGAGCGGCCCGATACGACGGTCGCAGAGTACGAGCGGCTGCACGGCGGCCCGCTCCACAAGACCGACCCCAACCGCTGCTGCGCCGACCGCAAGATCACCGTGATCCGTCGGGTTCTCACCCGTTTCGACGCCTGGATGAGCGGCATCCGCCGCGACCAGAGCGATGTGCGTGCCGGTGCCCCGATCGTCGGCTGGGACCACAAGTTCGGCGTCGTCAAGATTTCGCCGCTGGCCAACTGGACGAAGGCGAAGGTCTGGGACGCGATCATCCGTGACGACGTGCCCTACAACCCGCTGCACGACCAGGGCTACATCTCGATCGGCTGCTGGCCCTGCACCCGGGCGATCACGTTCGGGGAGGACGAGCGGGCCGGACGCTGGAGTGGCACCGCGAAGACGGAGTGCGGCCTCCACACCCGCGACCACTGACATCCAGGGAACGCGGCATGCGCCTCTCCGCCAAGACCGAATACGCCGCGATCGCGGTGCTCGAGCTGGCCCGCCAATGGACGGCCGACGAGCCGATCCGGATCCGCTCGATCTGCGAGGCCCATGGCGTGCCGGCCCGGTTTCTCGTGCAGATCCTGCTCCAACTCAAGGGCGCCGGCATCGTGACGAGCACCCGCGGCGCCGCCGGCGGCTACCAACTGGCCAGACCGCCGGAGGAGATCATGCTCGACGACGTGTTTCGGGTCATCGAAGGCCCCGACGAACTGGTGACGGCCGTGACGGGCGAACTCGCCACCCGCTCCCGCACCGTGAACGTGCTCCTCGACGCCTGGCGGCAGGTGGCCCGCGCCGAAACCGACGCGCTGCGCGGCATCACGTTCGCCGACCTGGTGGAACGTTCCCGCGTTACGAACGAGCCGATGTATTACATCTGAATACACGCGAATACTGGCCCTCCGGCCCCCCGACGGGCGGATGCCCGTCTGAAGCAAGCCGCTTGGCCGCCCTCCGGCGGCTGGCGAGGGCGTCGC
>JBJOKF010000113.1:0-15423 GCA_046046235.1 Planctomycetota bacterium
GGCTGCCCGAGCGGCCCGACAGCCGGCCGCGAGCCCCTCGTGGAAGACGAAGGGTCCCTGCCGCGCTTCGGGCACCAGACAGATCGTGATGGCGGAACGCATGGGCATGGTGTCGGGCATCAAGAGCCCAGAAACAACGGCTTCAGGTGCCGCTCGAAGAGGTTTTCCGTCACCTGCTTCGCCACGATCTCGCGGTTGCGGTCGAGCAGGTCGGTGTAGCGCCGGCCCTGCTTCGCGGCCACCTTGAACGACACATGCAACAGTTGCCGCACGTGCGGGTTGAAGTCGGGATGCCCCGGCACGTGCCGGATGGCCGCCGCGAGCCGGCCACCGCTCCAGCCGGCGACCTCGGCCGCGGTCGGCAGCCGCGCCCGGTCGATGTCGATCACCGTCGCATACGGCCCGCAGAGCTCGTCGACGTGGTCGATCGCGTAGGCATAGATCTCCCGGGCCAGGCCCAGCCCCTCGCCGCCGGCCTCCGCCAGGCCGATCAGCTCCTCGAGCCAGGTCGTGCCCGCCGTCTTCACGTGGACCCCCGCCCCGGTCGCGGCAAGCACTCGGTGGATCACGGGATAGAGCGAGAACTTGTCGCTTCCCGAATGGACCGAGAGCTTGAGACCCTCCGGCAGCCCGTACTGCCGCACGGCGAACGCGAGCACGGCCACGTCGTCGGAAAACTCCCGCTCGAAACGGGAGACGTCACCGACGTAGTCGACCCCTTTGTTGAACCGGCCGGTGAACTTGGGGGCGATCGTCTCGAGCGGCACCCCTTCGTCGGCCAGGAGCGCCAGGATCACGAGCAGTTCCGGCGGCGTCTGCGGCCGGTCGGTTTCGTCCATGCTCACTTCCGTCACGAAGGGCCGGCCCGCCCGCCGCCCCGCGATGTGGCGGTAGATGGCTCCGGCCTCCCGGCAGGCCTCGAGAAAGCCACGGGCGATCGTGCCGACGCCGTCGGCGGAGAGTTCGAGCGGGTCCCCGCAGCCGGGCACGTCGAGCCGGCCGACGAGTTCCGGATGCTTCGCGACGAACGCGGCCACGTCGCCGGCGGATGCCGGCCGGCCGATCGAGTCGGCGACGTCGATCGTGAAGAAGTCGCTCGAGTCGATGAAGCGGTCGACGGTGTCCAGGCGGATGTGGTCGGCGTCGACGAACCAGGGATGCGACCACTTTCGCGCCGCCACCGCCGCGGCGGCTGCCGCCCGCACGCTCGCCGGCTCACTGCCGATGAAGGAGTGCTCACGGTTCGACTTGTTCCACACCGGCGCCACGACGACCCCCGCGGCCGCGAGCCGCTCGAAGGCCGCCAGTTGCGCGGAAGCCTGATGGGCGAAGCGGTCGCCCACGCCGAAGGAATAGCGGGGTAGCGGCATGCGGGCTCCGGCGGAGGAGAAGACGACGACGCGGGACACGGCCCACACCGCCGTCACTCTCGCCGATCCACCGCGGCGTCGCAATGATGATTCTTGACCGCGGGATAGCTATTCTTGACCACATGCCCGCCCCCGTCCGCCATGCGAAAGCCACCCGCCGCCCGTTGCCGGCATTCGTCTCGAGGCAGGTCGTCGCCGCCCGCCGCTGGTTCCTCTGGCCCGTGCCGGGCCGCGGCCGCCGCGCCTCCGCCGCCGTGCCCCCGGGACTGGCCGTCGTCTGCGGCGGCTGCGAACGGGTCCGCGGCGACTACCGCGTGGCCCGCGACGACTTCCCCTATCTGTGCGTCGAGTTCGTCGCCGCCGGCCGTGGCAGCCTCGAACTGCGGGGCCGGCGGCATGACCTCCTGCCCGGCACCGTCTTCGCCTACGGACCCGGCGTGCCGCACACGATCCGCACCGATCCCCGGCAGCGGCTGCGAAAGTATTACGTCGACTTCCTGGGGGCCGACGCCCGGGCCCGGATGCAGGCGGCCCGGATCACGCCGGGGAGCATCCGCCGGGTGACGCAACCGCAGGAGGTCGTCGAGATCTTCGACCTCCTGCAGCAGTGCGGGCTCGCGCAATCGTCGCACGCAGCGGCGCTGTGCAGCCAACTCGTGGGGCTGCTTCTCACGAAAATCGCCGAGCGCGGCGCGCCGGCCGACGCGATCGACCCGCCTGGCGGCGAGACGTTCGAACGGTTCCGGCTGTTCCTCGCCGCGGAGCGGCAACGGTTCGCGAGCGTCGCCGCCGCCTGCCGCGCGTTCGGCATCACGCCCGCCTACGGGTGCCGGCTCTTTCGCCGGTTCGACGCGACGTCGCCCTACCAGTTCCTGCTGCGGCAACGGCTGAGCCTGGCAGCCGAACTGCTCTCCCGCCGCGACCGCGGCGGGGACCGCCCGCTCGTCAGGGAGGTGGCGGCCCGGCTCGGCTTCGCCGACCAGTACCAGTTCTCCCGGGCCTTCAAGCGGGTGTTCGGCACGAGCCCGGCCCGCTTCCAGCAGGAGACGGCTACACGTCGAGATGCTTGACGTCGAGCGCGTGCCGCTCGATGAACTCGCGCCGCGGCTCCACCTTCTCTCCCATCAGCACGCGGAAGAGATCGTCGGCCGCGGCCGCGTCGGTCATGGTGACCCGCAGGAGCGTGCGGTTGGCGGGATCGAGCGTCGTCTCCCGCAACTCCTCGGCGTTCATCTCGCCGAGCCCCTTGAACCGCGTGATCGACAGGCCCTTCTCGCCGGCGCGACGGACGGCGGACAGCAGGCTGCGGAGATCCTCCAGGCCGATCTCGCTGTCGCCGCGTCTGAGCGTGTACCGGGGTTTCTCGGAGCCGGTGCGATCCTGGGGCAGGAGCGACTCGGTGTCGAAGCCCATCGCCTCGAGCTCCTTGAGCCCCGCGTTGATGCTCCGCACCTCGTGCAGATCGACCACCACGAGTTGATCGTCGCCCGTATCGGCGGCCGTGCCGGGCGTCGGATCGGTCAGCTCCTCCTCAGGCCGGCCGACGGCCAACTCGCCGCCTGCGGCCTTCTCCTTCTTCTTCACGAAGCCCTCGAGCTGGTCACGGCTGGAAAACCACTCTTCCTCGAGCCCGTAGTAGACGTGGTACATCGGCAGCTTGCCGGTTTGGGAATCGCGCCGGGCGATGTGGTCGCGGAGGCTGATACCCCGCTTCTCGAGCGCCACGAAGGCGTCCTCGAGGCCCGAGAGCGTGCGGCAGAGCTTCTGCATCTGCTCGCCGGCGATCTCGCGGCCGTCGCCGGGGAGGAAGACGCCCTCGCCGAGCCCCTGGTCGAGGAGTTGTGACTTCATCTCCTCCTCGGTCTGTACGTAGTAGGTCTGTTTCTTCGTGCGCACGCGGAACAGCGGCGGCTGGGCGACGTAGACATGGCCGGCGGCCACGAGCTGATACATCTGCCGGTAGAAGAAGGTCAGCAGGAGCGTGCGGATGTGGGAGCCGTCGACGTCGGCGTCGGTCATGATCACGATCTTGTCGTACCGCCGCTTCGAGAGGTCGGCCTCCGTCCCGATTCCCGCACCGATCGCCGAGATGACGCTCCGCACCTCCTCGTTGGCGAGCACCTTGTCGTCGCGGCTCTTGTAGGCGTTGATGATCTTGCCCCGCAGCGGCAGGATCGCCTGGTATTCGCGGCGGCGGCCGCCCTCGGCGGAACCGCCGGCGGAGTCGCCCTCCACGAGGTAGATCTCGCACTTCTCCACGTCGCGACTGGTGCAGTCGCGAAGTTTGCCGGGCAGCCCGCCGCCGGAGAGCGCCCCCTTCCGTTCGCGGAGGAGCGCCTTGGCCTTTTGCGCCGCCGAGCGGGCCTCCGCCGCCAAAACCCCCTTCTGCACGATCGCCTTGGCGCTCTTGGGATTCTCCTCGAGGTACTTGGTGAGGAAGTCGCCCACCGCCGAGTTGACGATCCCCTCGACCTCGCCGTTGCCGAGCTTCGTCTTGGTCTGGCCTTCGAACTGCGGATGCGGCACCCGCACGCTGATCACGGCCGTGAGTCCCTCGCGGACGTCCTCCCCGGTGGGCACGAGGTCCTTGTAGATGCCGCTCTTCTTGCCGTAGGCGTTGAGCGTGCGGGTCAAGGCGGAGCGGAAGCCGGAGACGTGCGTGCCGCCCTCGGTGGTGGTGATGTTGTTGACGTAGCTGTGGACGTTCTCCGTGTACTCGCTCGTGTACTGCAGCGCGATGTCCCAGGAGACGCCCTCGGCCTCCCCCTTGATCGAGATCACGTCGGAGTGGATCGCGTCGCTCGAGCGATTGAGCCACTCGATGAACTCCACCACGCCCCGCTCGTAGAAATACTCCTCCTTCTGCCCGCTGACGGCGTCGGTGAAGGTGATCCGCACGCCGGAGTTCAGGAAGGCGAGTTCCTGGAGCCGGCGGGAGAGCACGTCCCAGGAAAACTTCGTCTGCGGGAAGATCTGCGGGTCGGGCTTGAACGTGGTCTTGGTGCCGGCGCGGGTGGTCGTGCCCATCTTCCGGACCGGGCCGGTCGGCTCGCCGCGCTGGTATTCCTGCTGCCAGACGTGGCCCTCGCGGTTGACCTCGACCTCGCACCATTCCGAGAGGAAGTTGACCACCGTCACACCCACGCCATGGAGGCCGCCGGAGGTCTGGTAGGCGCCCTTCTCGAACTTGCCGCCGAACTTGAGCACCGTCATCACGCCCTCGAGCGTGGAGACGTCCCGGTCCATCTCCTCGGAGAGTTGCGGATGCCGGTCGGTGGGGATGCCGCGGCCGTCGTCCTCGACCGTCACGCTGCCGTCGACGTTGACCGTGACATAGACATGCTTGGCATGGCCGGCCATGCACTCGTCGATCGAGTTGTCGACCACCTCGTAGACGAGATGGTGCAGGCCGCGGGTTGTGTTGTCACCGATGTACATGCCGAACCGCTCGCGGACGTGCTCGCGGTCCGAGAGGTGCTTGAGGTCCGCGGACGTGTACTCAGCCTGCTGCGATTGATCGGCCATGGCGTTCGTCTCCGGGGACAAGAGGAAGATTGTCGGCGCGGCTCGTGGGCCGCAGGGCAGGTGCGATGGGCGTCAGGTGGTGCGGGGCGGGGCGTCGGCTCGGCCCGCATCCGCCCAGACGCGGCAGCGGATGTCGGTGATGCCCTCGGCCGGTACGAGCTCCGCGAGCCGGGCGAGCACGCCCGCCTTGTGGAAGCCCATCTCCTGGACGAGCGCCGAGTGGCTCACGAACACCTCGAACACGCCGCGGCGCACCAGCCCGGCCTGCGAGCGGCCCCGCAAACTCTCCGGGGCCGCCTGTTGCCAGGCGTCTTCGAGTCCGCCACCGGACTGCTCACGGCCGTATCCGGTGCGGGCGAGCAGCCGGGACATGATCCCGCCGATCGCGCGAGGACCACCGGCGGGCTGGTGTTCGGGAGCGGGAGCCATCGACAGTCGCTCGGGGTCAACGGTGCTGGGGGCGAGGAAAGACACAGGCATGCGAGAAGCCGGCTAGTCGGCCGCCAGCGGCATGATGACGTAGCCGTAGCCATCCTCCGTCCGGCAGACGCAGGCGCTCTGGGCATCGGCCAACTCGAGCGTCACGCCGGCGGCGCCATCGAGCACGCGGAGAAACTCGCTCATGAACCGGGGATCGAGCTTGATCCGAACCGCGGCTCCGGCATGCTCGATCGGCAGTTCGATGCGGCTCTCGCCGCTCTCCGAGGACCGACCGGTGAGCACGAGTTGGCCCGGCTCGAAGGAGAAGTCGACCCCCTTCGACTGCTCGCTCGTCACGATCGCCGCCTGCCGCACCGCCACGAGGAGCGGACCGGCCACGACCTTCACCCGCGACGCGTCCGGACGATCGGGAAACACGTCCCGCCACCGCGGAAACCGCCCCTCGACGAGCCGGGAGGAGATCGTCGTGGCGCCCGTGCGAACGATGACCTCGCTGGGTTTCACCGCCACGTGGACCGGTTGGCTCGCGTCGCCCAGGCACCGCTCGAAGAGTTGCATCGCCCGGGCCGGCACGATCGGCTGGACATCCTGCGGCTCACCCCCCTTGGCGGCAGCCGGGCCCTCCATCTTGGCAAGCCTGCGGCCGTCGGTGCCGACCGCGACCACACTGCCTGAGCCGGCATGAGCCGACAGTTCCAGGAGCACGCCACCGAGGGCATAGCGGCTCGACTCGTTGTCGGTGGCGAAGACGGTCCGCCGGACGAGTTCGCGGACGAGCGGCGCGGAGAGTTCGAAGCAAGGCTCCTCCGGGAAGGTCGCCACGGCGGGAAACTCGAGCGGATCCTCGGCGGGCAGCCGAAACTCGCTGCGGGGCGCTTTCACGACCGCGGCACTGCCGTCGGAATGGATGTCGAAGACCGTCCCGGGCTGGCTCTCACGGACGATCGCCATGAGGCGTCCGCTCGGCAGGAGCACGGCGCCGTCAGCCGCGGCCTCCACGCCTTCCAGGCCGATGCGGATGCCCACTTCCAGATCCGTGGCGGAGATCACGGCCGCCTGCCCGCGGGCCTCGAGTTTCACGTTCGACAGCACCGGCTTGGGCGATCGGGCCGGCACCACGGCCGAGGCGCTTTGCAGCGCAGCGAGCAGTGGCTCGCGGTTCAGGCGGACTTTCATCGACGACGAGCGATCCTTTCCGGGGTTCTCGCGGTTCGGGATTTCCCGGCGGAATTCCCGAGCGGCAGGCGATGCGCCGGGGCCTGAAGCCCCGGACGGCTGGCGACCGGGGAACATGCCCCTGAACGAGACCCGGAGTGTACCCGACTGGCGGGCTCGCCGCATGCCCCTCCAAGGCATGTTTTTGCCTCTGGAATCCGCCCGGTGCTCTCCTGTTTTCTTTGTCTTTGGAAAGAGAGGAGACAGTGACGTAGCAAGAAGGAGAGCCCCACCACCCGAGAGCCGTCGAACCAAGCGTCTCGCGGGGGCCACGCTCCGGAAAACCACCGAAACAATGGGGTATTCGCCCGGTCGAGGCCGGCTCGAAGCGGTGGATAACCTGGCGACCGACTGTCGGAACGATGTTGACCGAGTGGCTTTTGGAGGGTGGCTGATGGGTGGATCGCTGCGGGGTATCGGTTCGCTCCGTGGCGGCTGAATGTGAGTGGGATTGTCGGTGGTGGAAGCCACCGGTTTCTGACGAAGAATCAGACAGGTTCCCGACGGGTCCAAGAGCCGTCGATCGGCGTTGCGGCGCATGTGGCTTCCCGCGTCACGGGTGCGCCGGTAGGCTCGCGAGCGGTCGGTCCAAACCGGCGATTCCGGAGTCGGCTGCCTGGCTGCGGTCTCGGGGTCGCAGGGACATTACGACCGACATTCTCGGTTTTCCGGCGAACAGCGTGTGTGGCGGCAGGGAGGCCGCGGTCCCATTCGGGGTCGTCTCCCGTGGCAACTGTCAACGATCCGTCGTCCGCGGCCACCAGTCGCCCCTCCATGAGTCTGCGTCTGGTCGACCATGCCCTCAACGCCGTGCGGGAACGCCTCACAGGCACGGGTGTCGGCTGCCCGGGCGCCAACCCGCTCGTGATCGTCGGGCCGCGAGGCGTGGGTAAGTCGCGACTCCTGGCGGCATGGTTCTTGGAGATACCCGGAGCGATCCTGTGGGACGGGCCGTCCCTCGGCCGCGCACTCGCCGCCGCGTTGTCGCACGACACGATCGACCGGTTCCACGGTCGCTTCATCTCGGCGCGACTGGTGATCGTCGACGGCATCGAACAGATCACCGCCTGGGACACGCAGCGGTTCCTCGGCCATCTCCTGGATGCGGCCCTCGACGCGGGCGTCATGATCGTCGTCACCCTGCGGACGCATCCGGTCGCCTGCACGAGCCTGGAGCCGACACTGGCCTCCCGACTTTCCGGAGGGCTCGTCGCGGCGTTGCCGCCGGTCGGTCCGCACCGACCGGCGCCGGCCGGTGGCGATGGCCTCTCGCCCGACCGACGGCCACCGACGGTCCGCCGCGTGATCGGTGCCACCGCACGGTGCCACGGTCTCACGCCGGAGGACATCGTGGGGCCGTCGCGGAGTCGAAGGGTGGCGCATGCCCGGGCGGTGGCGATGTACCTGGCCCGCGCCCTCACGTCCGGAAGCCTGGAGGCGATCGGGCGAGCTTTCGGCGGTCGCGACCATACGACGGTGTTGCATGCCGTGCGGGTGACGCAGTCCCGCTGCGCCGGGGATCCTGCGTTGGCGGCAGACATCGACCGTCTGCTCGATCACCTGTCCCGGCCGTGAGGCGGTCCGATGGTTCCCCAGCCGCCCATCTACCTCGACCACGCGGCGGCCACTCCGCTCGATCCGGAGGTGGCGGCGGCGATCGCGGCGGCTCAAGGAGCGGCCTTCGGGAACCCGTCGAGCCAGCATGCGGCCGGGCGCGCCGCCAAGCGGTTGCTCGAGGAATCCCGGGAGCGCATCCTGGCGGCCTTGGGCGGCGTGACGACCGGGCCAACCCGGAACCGACTCATCTTCACGTCGGGGGCCAGCGAGGCGAACTATCTCGGGATCGTCGGCATGGCCGCGGCCGCGGGGACGGGCCGCATCGCCTTCTCGCGCCGGGAGCACCCGAGCGCGATCGGTGCGGCCCAGGCGGCAGGCGGTCGGGGTTGGCAAGGTGAGGAACTGCCACTCGACGCGCACCTGGGCACGGCGCGGGCGGCTGCCCTGGCGGCCATTGAGGAACGGGATCGCGGTCGGGGAATCCGGGAGCCATGGATCGTCTGCCTCACGCTCATCTGTGGTCAGACCGGCTCGCTCGAGCAGCGCGACTGGCTGCCGGATTGCCGTGACCGCGGCATCCTCGTGCACGTCGACGCGACCCAGGCGGCGGGCTGGATGCCGCTCGACTTTCATGCCTCGGCCGCGGCGACGCTGGCGCTCGCGCCGCACAAGTTCGGCGGTCCTCGCGGCATCGGGGGACTGATTGTCCGCGATGACGTCGCGGTGCAGGCGGTCCAGGCGGGCCCGCAGGAGCAGGGGCTGCGCGGCGGCACGGAAGCGGTGCCGCTCGTGGCGGGATTTGCCCGCGCGGTCGAACTGGCGGTCGCCGATCGGGCGGCTGCGGCGCGGGTGGGGGCAGTCCGTGACCGTTTCGAAGCGCTGCTCCTGGCCGCCGCCGCCGCCGCAGGCCAGCCGGCGCAGGTCATCGCCGCCGGCGGCCCGCGGGCTCCCCACCTCTCCGCGATCGCGTTCCCCGGGCTCGACCGGCAGAGTCTGGCAATCGCGGCCGATCTGGCCGGCGTGGCCATCGCGACGGGCACCGCCTGTGCGAGCGGTTCGAGCGAGCCGGCGCCGGCGCTCGTGGCGATGGGGCTCCCGCCCGAGGTGGTCCGCGGCGCGGTACGGTTCAGCTTCGGCAGGACGACGACCGTCGAGGAGGTGGATCGGGCCGTGAAGCGGCTTGCGCCACTGTTGGAACGCCGCAAGTGAAGCGATTCCGCGAGGATGCGCTCGCAGTCGAGACCGGCTCGGCCGAGGCTGGCTCGGCCAAGGCTTGCGGGCTGCGGGCGTCGTGGCAGCGAGACCCTTCCATGGCGGCCCCCCTCGTGCGAGCGGGGAGGCGGGGCGGCCCGTGATCGCCGTCATGATGGGCTATTCTTACGGTGCGATCGCGACGCCCGAGGGCGCTCCCGGTCGTCACCGCCGCGGCACCGCCGGCGATCCTCCGACAGAATGACGGACGAGCAGATGAACGGCACGAAGGATGTGAAGCGGGTCGTGATCATCGGGGCGGGGCCGGCGGGTTTGACGGCCGCGTACCTGCTCTCCCGCGAAGGTGCCGCCGTCACCGTGCTCGAGCGCGACCCCCGGTACGTCGGCGGCATCTCGCGGACGGTGGAGTATCGTGGCTTTCGCTTCGACATCGGCGGCCACCGGTTCTTCTCGAAGTCGCAGGAGGTCGAGGACCTCTGGACGGAGCTGTTGGGCGACGACCTGCTCCACCGGCCACGATCGTCGCGGATTTATTACGGAGGCAAGTTCTACGCCTATCCGCTCAAGGCGGGCGAGGCCCTCAAAAACCTGGGGCTGGTCGAGTCGGCACGCTGCGTGGCCTCGTACGCCAAGGCGCGGCTCTTCCCGGTGCAGAACCCGCGCACGTTCGAGGACTGGGTGTCGAACAAGTTCGGCCGCCGGCTCTTCGGCATCTTCTTCAAGACCTACACCGAGAAGGTCTGGGGGATGAGTTGCCAGGAGATCTCCGCCGACTGGGCGGCCCAGCGGATCAAGGGGCTTTCCCTATCGACCGCGATCCTCTCCGCCCTGTTTCCGAAGAAGAAGAAGCTGCAGGACCGGTCGCAGACGATCAAGACGCTCATCGACACCTTCCGCTATCCCCGCAAGGGGCCCGGCATGATGTGGGAGGCCGCCGCCGACCGCGTGCGGGCCGCCGGGGGCGAGATCCGGATGGGGGCGTTCGTCACGGCGGTCGAGCGGCAGCCCGTCGGCTCGGACGCCCGGTGGCGGGTGGGCTACCGCCCGGTCGACGCAGCGGGCGACGCGACCGGCGACATCACGTGGATCGAGGCCGCCGACGTCATCTCGTCGGCTCCGATGCGTGAACTGGCCCGGGCGATCGAGCCGCCGTTGCCGGCCGCGGTGCTCGACGCGGCGGCGAAGCTCCGCTACCGCGACTTCCTCACCGTGGCCCTCATCGTGCGGCCGACGCATCGGTTCGACGACAACTGGATCTACATCCACGAGCCGGGCGTGAAGGTCGGCCGCGTGCAGAACTTCGCCAGTTGGTCGCCGGAGATGGTTCCCGACGCGGAGCTCGCCTGCTACGGCCTCGAATATTTTTGTTTCGAGGGCGATGGCCTCTGGTCGAGTTCCGACGCGGATCTCGTGGCCCTCGCCTCGCGGGAACTCGAGTCGCTCGGCCTCGTGGCGGCCGGGGACGTGCTCGACGGCCACGTCGTCCGCCAGCCCAAGGCCTATCCGGTCTACGACGACGACTACGCCCGCCACGTCGACGTGATCCGGCGGGAGATCGAGGCCCGCTATCCGGGGCTGCATCTCGTGGGCCGCAACGGGATGCACAAGTACAACAACCAGGACCACGCCATGATGACGGCGATGCTCACCGCCCGGAATATCCTGGCCGGCGAGACGCGATACGACGTCTGGAACGTGAACCAGGACGCCGAGTACCACGAGGCCGGCGACCGCGGCGCCCACGTGACCGATACGACCGGCCGGCTCGTGCCCCGACGCATCGTGAGCGGATCGTGAGATTTTCGTGAGGAGCCCGTCGGCGGCGGTCGGCAACGGGCCGTCGCGCGTCCGCGAGCGTGCCGCTCATCGAAATCACACGGTTTTCAGGGCTATCCGTCGGCTACATTGCCTGTGCCGATCGGATCGATGACGTGGTTTGTGTCCTGCGGCCTCCAGGCCCGACGCCCAGTTGGTGGGCGTTCCCTCCTGGCCGGACCGCCGTGGGAGTGCTCGATTCCACTGCAAGGGACCATGCCCATGGCACCGCAGACGGCTCGCAGCGTCGATCGCACGCTCAAGAAGATGATGAAGCAGGCCGCCCGTTCCGCCGCGCCTGCGGCGTCGAGTGCGAATGGATCGGTCAATACGGCCGCCCAGGCGCTCGCCAATATGGCGGAGATCCAAAAGCGGCTGGCCCGCGGCGATACCGAAGCCGCCCGCGCCCTGGCCGCCAAACCGCTCGCTCCACCGAGCTTCGCGGCCGGTTCGTCGCCGGCATCGGCGTCCGGCCCTGCGAGCGGTGCGGGCGAACCGGCGGCTGCGGTGTCCGGGAAGCGGCCGGGGCTGACGGCCATCATCGGTGGTGGGCTTGCCGCGGCGGTCGTCGCAGGGGTGGCTGTCTGGATGCTGACCGCGGGCGCGAGCCATTCAGTCGCCGGCACGGTCATGCTCGACCAACGGCCGCTGGCTCATGTTGAGGTGAGCTTTCATCCGAAGGCGGGAGCGGCTCCGCCCATCCGGGTCACCTCCTCGGCGCAAGGCGGCTTCCACGTCCCGGCGCTTCCTGCGGGCGAGTATGCGATCGTCCTGTCGTCCGCGGACGCGGCGGGAAAACTGCCGCGAAAGTACCTTTCGCCCGAGTCGACGCCGTTTCGTCTGAAGCTGACGAAGAGCCGGTCCGATCTCCGCATGCTCGCCTCGACCGCGGACGGCAAGTGAACAGATCGTCCCGGCGGAAGGATGTTCGGGGGGTCGGCCGGGTTCAAGGGCCGTCCACCGCTGCGGACGGGTCATCCACGATCGTGCGGCCGCGCAGCCGTTCGGGAAAGATTTTCCTGACGACGCGAGTCTCGTGGATCACCTGCATGACGGCGCGTTCCTTCTTCGCGCCGATCACGTAGTTGCCCAGAGGCGCCGCCTCGTCGAGCGGCACGATCCAATCGGCCGGGCCCCAGCGGGGCACGACGAGGTCGGCCGGGTCGCGGGCGGGGTCGATCATGTACTGGTAGGGGCGGCCGTTCATCGCGCAGACGGAGTCGCAGACCACGACCGGATCGGGCATGCCGTCCCGGATCGCCCGCTCACGGAGGAATCGGGCGAACGCCACGATGCCCTGCGGCTCCCCCGCCAGCCAGTACCGCTGCACCGCCGTGAGCGTGCCCTCCAGGCTGGCGGCCTGGCACGCTCCAGACGTGGGGTCGCACAGATGAAAACCGAGGAACTCGCTCTTGAGGTCGAGCTTCATCGTCCAGGCAAAGTAAAAGCCTTCGCGGGTCCAACCGACGTTGCCCGGAATCAGATGGTGCCGTAGCGGAAGCAGGAGTTGGGTCGCCAGCCAGGCGGCACAGCCCCACGCCACCCAGGGAGAGCAGCCACCGGCCAACGCTTCGCTCGGGGGCCGCTCCGCTTCTCGGCCGACGGCCCGGCGTGCGCGAGCCAGCCAGCGGGTCAGCGTGGCGGGTGGCAGAAACAGCACGACACCCCCCATCCCGAGCCACGGAAAGATACCGATGTCGAACATCTGCATGTTCGTGACGTGGAAGAGCAGCATCGCGGCGACAGCTGGCCAGCGGGTGGGCCGCCAAAGGATGGCCGGCACGATCAGCAGATCGAACAGCATGCCAGCCCAGGCGAACGCGACCCCCGCCCGCGGCTGGCGCACGAGAGGCCCATAGAGCGGGCTGTCCCAGAGCTCCCAGAGCTGGGCACGCATCGGTTCGCCCTGCAGCCAGTCGGGCTTGATCTTGGCAAGTCCGCCGAAGACGTAGGGAATGGCCATCTGGATGGCAGGTCCGAGGAGCTGCCACCGCGGCACGGTGTGGGAAACGAGGCCGGGCCGCCGCCAGCCGTCGAGCGACCAGCGGCGGTGCGCGTCGCCGACGGCCAGCCAGCCGGCAAGCAGGCAGATGAGATAGAAGTGGTTGTTGAAATAGGCGCGGTCGACGAGAAACGAGTAGGTATAGCCGATGGCGAAGAGCACGGCCGCGATCCGGTAGCAGCAGCCGATGGCGACGGCCACCGCGGCCAGGGCGATGGCGGCGTGGACGGCCGGGGCCACCCAGCCGGGCAGGAGCGGCACCCAATCGAATCCGGTGTACGGGAAGCGGATCGGCCGGCTGCTGATCATCTCCACCCGTCGCGCCCAGCCGCCGACCAGTTCGGCACAGATCAGCGTGCCGAACAGGATGCGGAAGGCCGCCAGGGTGGAATTGTCCACGGGCTTCGCCAGCCACGATCTCAGACGTCCCAGCGGCGAATCCTTCATGCGCGCCAGTGCCGGCAGGCTGTGGAACCAGTCTGCCTGAGCAGGATGCGAGGGTCGACCAAGTGGACAAAGGTCATGGATGGCTTTGTCCACGGTCAGCTAACGGATCAGATCGTCGACGCTGAAGGCGTAGGGCACGAGCGACCCCGACGCGTCGAACCGCTGCTGCCAGTCGGCGACGCCGGCCGAGACCGCCTTGGAGTCGCTCGACAGCAGCTGGCAGTAGACCCACGCATCGATGCCGTTGCGGATCACCCGGACGTGTCCGTCGGCGAACGCGACGTTCACGGCCGACGGGTGCCGCGACGAGGGATAGCGGAGCGGCCAGTCGTCGAGATCGGCATTCCCGGGCACGGGGGATGGCAGAGGGCGGGTGTCGGCGGTCGGATTGATCACCTGGATCTCCGTCCGCCATCCGCTGCCGATCGGCAGCGGATGCAGGATGGAGTGGTTCTCCGGCAGGGCGCCCCGGCGTTCCCGCGGCACGCGGGGATTCGCCGACCAGGTGAGCTCCGTCGGCACGGACGGGCCGGACCGCTCCGTCAGCAGGATCGTCTGGCCGGTACCGTCGGCAGCCGGATTCTTCGTCGCGCTTTCCCCGGCGGCGTAGAGCGGCCGGCTCGAGTCGAACAGCGGTGTTCCCGTCAGGTTGCCGACGGCGTCGAGGAACATGCCGTCGGCGGCATACTGGGAGGCCGGCGTGCCACGCTCGTCGAGCGTCTCCGCACCGCTGCCGGCATTGACGGCGTAAGAGAACGGCGCCGCCGAGCCGGTGGCGAGCACGTGTGAAGGGCAACGGTAGGTGCGGATCGCCGCCCCCGGCGGGGCGGCCTCCGTTCCCTGGCCGGCCGTGGACGCGGTGTACCAGTCGTGGATCGCCTGCTCCTCGACATAGGGCAGGATCGGGATCGTCCATGACACCGCGGCGAGTTTTGGATCGCTTTGCGCCCGCGCGGAAGAGTAGGGCTGGATGGCGTTGCGCCATCCGGGCAGCACCTTGCGGGCCTCGCCGTAGGTCGTCATGCCGAGGGCGAGCTGTTTCAGGTTGTTGGCGCAGGTGGAGCGGCGGGCCGACTCACGGGCCACCTGCAGCACCGGAAACATCAGGCCCACCAGGATCGCGATGATGGCGATCACGACAAGCAACTCCACGAGCGTCAGCCCCCTGCGAAGCCACGCAGCTCGCGGCTGCCGAGGCACCCGACAGCGGGATGGCTCACAGGAAACCAGGGCGGTCGCATTCTGCGGGCCGGTGCGTTCGGGATTCACGGGGCCGTCATTTCGGGGGGGCGCCAGGCGGGCCTCTCGGCACCTAACTCCGGGATTATCGCTCCCGGAGCGGGCCGCCAGAGGCGAAAATCACGTGAGGAATCGGTGAGGGGAATGTGTGCGTCTGCCGCGGGGCGGCCGGGGGGTGGCATCAAGGCGTCGTGGCCACTCCGGCGGGGTTGGGAAACAGCGCCTCCGTCACCGACGTGCGGTCGTCGGTCCAGACCGGCGCCGTTGGACCCGGCAGCGCCGGTTGCCATTGCCACCGCGGGCTCGTCGGGGTGCTGTAGATGCGCTTCGCTATGTCGAGCGACCGGGTGAGCGCCAGCCAGCGCGAGGCGAGTCGGGCAAAATCCTCCGGAACGTCGCGGTCGGCCCCGTCGAGGGCCATCCAGCCCCCCTCGGCGGCCAGTGCCGCGACGATCGGGGCGAAGTCGAGATAGCGGTTGGAGATGTGCACCGCCAGGATGCCCTCGGCGGTGAGCTTGCGGCCGTAGAGGGCCAGGGCTTCGCGGGTGAGGAGGTGGGTAGGCACGGAGTCTCCCGTGAAGGCGTCGATGATCAGCAGGT
>JBJOKF010000135.1:0-5689 GCA_046046235.1 Planctomycetota bacterium
CTCACGTGCCGGGCAACGGGCGGCTGACCGGCTTCGCGGGGCCGGCCGGACCGAGCGGTGAACCGGGAGCCTTCAGGCCCGCGGCGCCGGCACCGATCTGATCGAGATCCAGGAACCGGGCGTCGTCGACGTCCACGCGGTTGAGCGCCCGCCAGTAGAGGATCTTGCCGGCCGAGGCGCTCGAGGTCGCCGCCCCGACCTTCGCCTGGCGGAAGAGCTGCGCGTCGCTGCGGCCGTCCCCCTCGAAGACCAGGAGGTCCTTCGCCTCGCTCCAGGTGAGCCGGGCGCTCCGGGCCGTGAAGGCCTCCCCCTCGACGAGCACGTTGCCGCCCGCGGCGATCTCGATCGAGCCGCGTCGCTGGCCCGGCGCCGGCGGCACCTGCCCCACGCCGAGCACGTCGCTCGAGATCGTCACGACCCGCGGCGGCAGACCGGTGGGGGCGCGGGGATCGAGCGTGTCGTTCCAGCCGGCCACCGGCCCCCAGATCGCCTCCACCCGCTGGTGAAACTCCATCACCCGGCGTTCCAGGTTGCCGCGCATGCCCCGCTGGAAGTCGACGCCCAGGAACGTCAGCTCGTCGGGCCGCGCCGGCGGCGGGGCTGCCGCGGCTCCCGCGGGCCCGGCGGCGGGCAGGGCCATCGCGGGCGCCTGTCCGAAGCGGGTGCTCGTCAGACGGCCCGGACCGGTGCCGGTGACGGCGCCGGTCGTCCGGTCGATGACCAGGTCCCGCACGAAGAGCCGCTCCATCGACTTCGCGCCGTCCTGGGACGTCGTCTCGCTCTCGATCTTCACGCCGCTGCCACAGGCGATCCGGGCCACGTCGGGTCGCACCGCCGGCTGCTGCTGCCGCGCGGCCGTGAACTCCACCGGCCGGTTGAAGACGACGTCGAGCGAGCCGGCCCGCACCACCGAGCCCCGCGCGGATGTCACCACCTGATCGACGAACCGGGCGGTGAGGCCGTCGAAGTCCATCCGGCCTTGCCAGGTCACGTCGAGCGCGCCGGGCGGGGCGGCCGGCGCCACCGGAACCGGCACCTGCGGGCTGCCGCCCGTGAACGAGAACGATTCGAGCCCACCGGCGCCGGCGGCCAACGGCACCTGTAGCCGCCCGGCACCGTCCACCGTCAGCCGGTTGCGGCCGCGGTCGAAGTCGACGAGCGGTCCCGACAGGTCGAGTCCCCGGCCCCGCACCTCCGCCGGTCTTCCCGAGACGATCGCCCGGGCGTCGAATCGGGTGGGACGGGTGAGCTGCATCTGGTCGCCGCGAATCTCGAGGCCCGCCTCGGGATCCTGGCTGCCGGGAGCCCGCGGCACGGCCGGCCCGCCGACCGCGGCCCTGCCTTCCTCGACGACGTGCACCTGGCCTTCGAGCGACATCTCCTCGAGTTCACCCTGCTGGCCGCCCATGGTCACGAGCCCGCGGATGAGCGCCGCGGTCGCCACGATCCGTCCCGTGGCGGGCGTCTTCGGCTGCGGTGCCGCGCCAAGCGGAGCGTTGGCGACTGGCTGCCGCCCGGCCTGGGCAGCGATGGGAGCCGCACCGACCGCGGTGCCGGCCGGCGGCGCCGCGGCGGCCGCGGCCGCCGCCGGCTGGTTGCGAAACCAGACCTCCATCCGATCGGTCCGCGCCGTCAACTGATCCGCCTCGATCTCCACCATGCCGCGGGCCAGAAGCCGCGATGGCTTCACACCGGACAGATCGGGGCCGGCCCGGCCGGCCGGCGCGGCCGCCGCGGACGACGACTGGTCGATATCGAGCCAGAGGTGCATCTCCGACCCGGCGAGCCTTCCCTGCGCCTCGACCGCCACCTCGGCATCGCCGGCGATCGACGCGACGTGGCCCGCGCCGTCGGGACGCATCCGCAGCCACTTCTGCCAGCGGGCCTGCACCGGCGGCCCGCCTCCCGAACGCGTTCGCAAGAGGCCTGGGCCGACCGCCATGAGCGCCCCCGGCCCGGAGCCGGGGCCGGGAACGTAATCGATCGAGCGGGCCTCCATCTCGGTGTCGCGGGCGACGAGCGACACCGGCTCCTCGCCGTCGAGCAGGATGCGGCGAGTCGCGACCTCGTAGCCGAGCCGGGCCGCGCGGGCCTCGAGCCCGGCGCCGCTCGACCGCGCGACGACGGGCCGACCCTTGGCCTGGATCGACGCCGGCTCGAGTCCACCACGGCCCGCCTGGCCCTCGGGCGAAGGGTCGCGCCGCGCGAGCACGATCGCCAACTGTTCGCAGTCGAGCTGGTCGGTCGCACCGTCGGCCGCGGTTCGCACCACCTCCACCCGCTCCTCGAACGTGATCACGTTGGCCGAGACGTTGAGCGACAGGCCGCCCCGGCAGCTCACGAAGACGGGCGGCGGCTCAGCGGCCGCCTGCGGGCCCGCAGCGGTGTTGTGCGCCGCGGACGGTGCAATCGCCGGCGCGGCCGCCGACCCGCCGGGCAGCAATCCCCCCTGCAGGCCCTCGAGTCTGAGCCGCACGTCCCGATCGAGCCGGATCGAGTCGACGCCGCCGATGCTCGGCCCGTTCTCCGAGGCCTCGGCCCGCGGCAGGAGCCGCGCGATCATCGCCCGCCCGCTGCCGGTCGAACGGCCGTAGCGAAACTGCACCGCCTCCGTCGTGCGCACCTCGAGCTCCGCCAGTTCCACGTCGCGGGTGACGATCTCGATGTCGTCGTCGGCCCCGGGCGCGGAGGGCGTGCCACGGATCGTGACCTGCCCCCGCAGGCTGCCGCCGATGAGCCGCGCGAGCCGGCCCTGCCGCAGGTCGAGCGGCTCGTCGAACTCGAGCACGGCGCCTTGCGGCACCCTGAGCACGAGCGTCCGCCCGGCGTCGCCGTCGCCGGCCACTCGGTTGCGGTCGGGCAGGATGACGAGCGTGCAGGGCACGAGGTGCACCCGGCCGTCGGGCAGCGCCTGGTACTGACGGAAGAGCAGCCGCATCTGCCGGCTCTCGAGCACGATCGGATCCTCGCGCTCCCACGAGCCCGCCGGAAAGATCTCGCCGAGCGCCGCCAAACGCTTGTCGGCCCGGGCCCGGATCGCGGCCGCCTGCTCGGGCGACATCTCGACCGCGGCGGCGGCGTCGTGCACGCGCGGCTCCACCAACGGCACGATCGTGAGGCGGTGAAACCCGGCCGCCGCGAGGACGATCAGGAAGACTCGCACCGTGCGTCCGAGGCGATGTTCCATGGCGTTGGCCCGTGCGGTGCGTTCAGGCCCTGCCGTCGTCTTGACCGGCATGCGGCTGCCGGTAGCCCGCCACGATCCCGGCCCACGCACCGCGGGCCTCGAGCAGCCGCTCGACGACCTCGCGGACGGCGCCCTTGCCGCCGGGGAGCCGCGTCACCAGATGGGCGGCCGCCACGAGCTCGGGACAGGCATCGGCGACGGCGACGCCCAGCCCACACCGCTCGACGACCGGCAGATCGGGCAGGTCGTCACCGACGAATGCCACCTGCCGCCACTCGACGCCGCAGTCCGCCATGATCGCCGCGGCGGCCTCGACCTTGTCGTGCACGCCCTGCCGCACGAACTCCACGCCCAGTTCGGCGGCCCGGCGGTCCACGACGCCGCTCGACCGTCCGGTGACGATGCCGGTGCGGCCACCGGCCCGCTGCCAGGCCCGGATGCCGAGGCCGTCACGAATGTTGAATGTCTTCGACTCGACGCCCGCGCCGCTCCAGGTGACGCCGCCGTCGGTGAGCACCCCGTCGCAGTCGAGCAGCAGGAGCTGCACCTGCGCGAGCCGGCGGTCGAGATCGGTGGATGAATGCATGAGTGTCAGGTGGCTGGCGGCGGGTGGGGCAGGCGTTATCGACGGACTCACGCGGCCGCCGCCCCGCGTCGCACAGCATCGGCGGCCGCGGGAGCCTCGGCGGGCGTGACGCCCACGAGGTCCACGATGTCGACGAGCCCCACCGGCCGGCCGGTGTCTTCGACGACGGGCAGTTCGCTCAAGCGTCGGGTCTCGAGGATCGCGACCGCATCGCGGAGCCGTGTGCCCGCGACGACCGTCGTCGGCCGGGTCGTCATCACGGCGGCGATCGGCCCGTCGAGGGCGGCGTCGAGCCGTCTCTCGAAGAGCCGGGCCAGGTCGCTGTCGGTGAACAGGCCCGCCAGCCGGCCCTCCTCGTCGATGATCATCACGGCGCCGGTGCGGCGAGCGGGCAGAGGCTGCGAGAAGACGGCCCGCACCGTCTCGTCGGGCCGGGCCGTGCGGCACTGGGCGAGCGGCCGCATCGCTTCCTCGACCCGCATGAGCTGTCTGCCCAGGCTGCCGCCGGGATGCCGGGCCGCGAAGTCCTCGGACGTGAACCGGCGGATCGCGCTCGTCACCAGCGCCAGGGCGTCGCCGAGCGCCAGCAGGATCGACGTGCTCGTGCTCGGGGCGAGGCCGAGCGCACAGGCCTCACGGACCTGACCGATGGCTACGACGACCGCCGCGGCCCGGCCAAGCGTGCTCTCGGGCCGGCCGGTCAGCGCGATGATGGGCACACCGGCGGCGGCGACATGCGGCACGAGTCGCACGATCTCCTCCGTCTCGCCCGACTGCGACAAGGCGAGCATGATGTCGTCGCCGCGGAGCACGCCGAGATCGCCGTGCATCGCCTCGGCGGGATGGAGGAAGTGGCTTGGGCTCCCGGTGGAGGCGAGCGTGGCGGAGATCTTCTGGGCGACGAGGCCGGCCTTGCCGATGCCGGTGACCACGACCTTGCCGGAGCACGAGGCGATCAGGCGCACCGCACGGCAAAACGCGCCGTCGAGCGACTCGGCCATCGCCAGGACGGCCCGACCCTCGGTGCGCAGCACGTCGCGGCCATGCTCGAGCAGGGCGCCGTCATCCGGCTCGGCGGCGGGGCGGGAACAGTCGATCGGCAGCGATGGAGGCGCGGTCATAGCGGGTCCCGCCAGGCACTGCGCGCGGCCTGTCCGCGCGGGGCGGGACGATAGGCCGATTGGGCAAGCCCCGCAAGGCGTCTTTTCCCGCGGTCACAGCGGCTATGGCGGCGTGCCGGCCTGGCGCCGTCCACGCCCCGTCGCCGGACGGCCCCTTCCTCGTGGTGACAAGTTTTCAACTTGTCGAATCCGGGGTGCTGCACGACAAGTTAAAAACTTGTCGCCACGGGGCCAGAGCCAGAGCGCCCCGCTCGGACCGCCGCCTCAGCGACTGCCGGCGGCGGGGCGCGCAGGCTCAGCCCGCTGCTTGGCCAGAAAGCGGTTCGCCTCAGGCCGTCGCGTACCGCTTCGCCATCTGCTCGAGCGTCACGACCGGCACCTTGCGGGCGTTGCCCGCCTGGCCGAACTGCACCATGCGCTCGGCGCAGACCTTCTTCATCGCCTCGCGGGCCGGCTTCAGGTAGTCGCGCGGATCGAACTTCTCCGGGTGCTCCCAAAGCACCTTGCGGACGGCGCCGGTGATCGCCATGCGGCAGTCGGTGTCGACGTTGATCTTCCGCACGCCGTGCTTGATGCCCCGCTGGATCTCCTCCACCGGCACACCCCACGTCTGCGGCATCTTGCCGCCGTACTTGTTGATGATGTCCTGCAGCTCCTGCGGCACGCTCGACGAGCCGTGCATCACGAGGTGGCAGTTGGGCAGGCGGCGGTGGATCTCCTCGATCCGCTTCATCGCCAGCACCTCGCCGTCGGGCTTGCGGGTGAACTTGTAGGCGCCGTGGCTCGTGCCGATCG
>JBJOKF010000181.1:0-9907 GCA_046046235.1 Planctomycetota bacterium
AGCGCCTCGGCCAGGCGGACGCTCACCCCCGTCGGCTTCCCCTGCTGGTCGGTCATCTCGAAGGGCGGGTACGACAGTTCCATCCCGACCCTCAGCGGCGGCGCGGCGGACGCGACGCCGGACAGGACCATGACGACCCCGACGAGAAGGAGGAGAAATCTGTAGCGCATGAAAGCTTTCTTACCCCGCTTCGCGCCACGACGCCAGCGTCTCCGTCGCGGCGAGGAGGAAAAGCGGCTCGCCGGGAAGGCGGCGACGGCATCGTCAGAGTCCGCCGGCGGCGAGCATGAGCCCCGCCGGTGCCGCGGCGCTCCACAGGCCGGCCACCCGGATTCGGCACGTTGAAAAACGTGTCGCCACGATCAGTCCAGAGCCAGGGCCGGAGCCGGAGCCCAGAGCAGCAGCCCAAAGCCGGCGCGGGCCAGCGTCTGAGTGATGCCGGCGCCATCGGGCCGGGGGAGCGGTACCGGTCGGGGGCACGCGCAGCCGCCGGTGAACTTTGACTGGAACAGTTGGCCCGCCACGCCCGTGGAGAAGGAATCGTCAAAGTCCGCCGGCGGCGAGCATGAGCCCCGCCGGTGCCGCGGCGATCCACAGGCCGGCCACCCGGATTCGACACGTTGAAAAACGCGTCGCCACGATCAGTCCAGAGCCAGGGCCGGCGACGGAGACGGAGACGGAGACGGAGACGAAGACAGACGCGGATTCAGCGATCCGCGACTCTGGCTGCGACCTTACGCCGCCGTGCGGCGGGCCGCGACGGCTTCGCGAAAAAGCGCGGCCTCGACGCTCTCGGCGAACCGGCAGCCGAGCCCGGCGAGCCAGGTCTCGTGCATCGAGCGGTTCTTGTGGTAGTTGTTCGGCAGGAGCGTCACTTCGCGGCCGGCGTGCAGACCGGCGATCGCGCAGTGCAGCCGGTCGGTGATGATCCGCCGGTAGCGGGCGACGAGAGCCAGCAATTCCTCGGGCCGCCGGCAGAGTTCGACCGAGTCGCGGGCCAGTCGCAGCCGGCGGCCGGTCCGCTCCTGGTCGCGCCGCAGGAAGATCCCCAGATCCTGCGTCGGCGCCGGTGGCGTCGGGCAGGCGAGACCGATCGCCAGGTCGGGGGCGAGCGTCGCCGTGGGACACAAGCCCAGGCTCGCCCGCTCACGGACGAAGACCTTCGCGAAGGGGCGGTCCTCCCGGTCGGTGAACGACTGCGGGAGCACGACGACCGGGGCCCCGAGCGCGAGCGCCCGCGTCCGTAGGGCATGGTTCTGCGGCGACCGCCGGCCCATGCTCCCGCCACCCCCGAAGACGATCGTCTCGACGTCCACCGGCGCATCGAGATCAAGAGGCGTCCAGTCCACGCCGTACTCGGCAAAGAGCTGCACCATCGCCATCTCGATTAGCGCGTCACCGACGTGGCCGTGGGGCCGAACGTAGCCCACGCGACGGCCGACGAGCGGCGCGATCACCGGCGCGAAGGCCTCCGCGCCGAGAAGCCGACGGCTCTTGGAATCAGAGCCGACCGTGGCCGGCGCGATCCGCAGGTGCGCGTCGCTCGCCCCATGCTCGGCCACCCGCACCGATCGATGAAGAGCCGCCAGATCCGCCATGGCGGCAGTATCGTCCCGCTCCCCGGGCCGGTAGCGGGCGAATCATCCGGGAACGGTCGGGCAGGCTGGCGAAACCCTGCGGCGCCGGCGGCCGGCACGCGGCCAATCATTCCCGCCCCTCTTCGAACGGCCCCTGGAGCCTGGCGTCGGCCCGCTCATGCACGCCCGTGTCATCCACGAGGAACCGCGCCTGCGCGACGAGATCTTCGGGCACCACCCAGCGATCGCGCGTCGCCGCCGCAGCCACCAGGTTCACCACGAGGTAGGGCGGTATCGCCTCGGCCGTCTCGCGAATCGGCACGGTCCGCGGATCGGCGCCGCTCAACAGGTCGGCCGCGAGGCGACCCGCGACGAGCCCCACCTCACGGAAATTAAAGCCGACGTCGAAGAGCGTGCCGCGGTCGGCTGCGCCGGGATTGACGCTGAAGACGGGGATGCCGGCCTTCGCGGCGGTGGCGATGACGGCGTCGACGGCGCTGATGACCGTGGTGTCGCCCGGCACGAAGATCGCCTCCACGCCCCGCGCGATCGTCGCCTGCACGGCCTCGCGGACCCCCGAGGAGTTTTCCACGGGCACCTCCTCGAGCACGATGCCGAGCCGCTTGCAGCTGGCCCGCGCCAGCTCCATGAACCGGCGCGAGTTGCTCTCGGCCGGATTGTGGGCAGCCCCGACCCGGGCGAGACGCGGGTGGATGCGCCGGGCGAGCCGGAAGGTGAAGTCGACCGGCGCGAGGCTGCCGTAGCCGACGAGGTGCGGCGGGTGCACCAGAGGATCGGCGCGGTCGAGGCCCACGCCGGCCGAGAACGGGTCGGCGACCGCCGCGAACACGTGGCGGACGCGGCCGCGCCGATTCGCCGTGGCCATCGCCTGCATCGACGGCGTGCTCGAGGTGAGCACCAGGTCAAACGCGCCTCCGGCGATCTCCCGCGCGATGGCGTTGGCCTGGCCCAGGTCTCCTTCGGCGTTGTAGCGCCGGATGGTGACGGTGCGGCCGTCGATCCAGCCGCGGTCCCGCAGGCCCGCGAGCATGCCGGCCACGGCGTCGTCGAGCACCATGGAGCTCGTCTGCTGGAGCACGGCGATGGCCGGCAGCGGCCGCGCCGCCGACTGGCGATCGGTCGCGAGGAGCAGGGCCGAGGCCCCGCCGAGCAGGGCGACCGTCGGCAGGCAGCGGCGGACGAAGGCGAGCAAGGAGGGATGAATCATCTGTGGCTTCCCGGGACGTGCGGCCTACCCATACAGCTCGGCCAGCGTCCGGGCGGCGGCCTCGTCGAGTTGGTCTGCCGATCGCAGCCGGTCGAACCGCCGGGCGAGTTCGTCGGCCGAGAGCCGGCGCTTGGCGGCGGCCTCGGCGTCGACCGCGATGCGGCCGCGATGGATGAGCAGGAGCCGGTCGCCGAGCGAGGCCGCCTGCGCGAGTGAATGCGTCACCATGAGGGCCGTGAGGCCCTGCTCGCGGACGAGCCGCGCCGTGGCCCGCACCACCCGATCGGCGGCCGCCGGATCCAGGGCCGAGGTGTGCTCGTCGAGCAGGAGCAGTTCGGGGCGATGCCAGGTCGCCATGACGAGCGAGACGATCTGCCGCTGCCCGCCCGAGAGCGAGCCGATCGGCTGCTCGAGCCGTGACTCGAGCCCCGGCTGCACCGCCGCCAGCCGCCGGGCGGCGTCGGCCCGCAGTCCTCGCGTGGTGGCCCAGCCCAGCCCCGCCCGCCGCCCGCGGCAGGCCGCCACCGCGATGTTCTCGAGCACCGTCAGGCTCGCCGCTGTGCCGGCTCGCGGATCCTGGAAGACTCGCGCGACGAGCGCCGCCCGTTGGTCCTCGCGCCAGCGGGTGATGTCGCGGCCGGCGATGTGGATGCTCCCGGAGTCGAGCCGCACGGTGCCGGCGATCGTGCCGAGCAGCGTGCTCTTGCCGGAGCCGTTGGTGCCGACGACGACCACGAACTGCCCCGCCGGCACGGTGAGCGAGATGCCGTCCACCGCCCGCACGAGCGGGCCGCCGGCGGCGGAGAAGCTGACGGTGGCCTGCCGCAGCTCGAGCATGGCGGTCACCTCGCCGCCGGCGCGTGCTCGCGCCGGATCAAGAGCCGCGGGGCGACGAGCGCCGCGAGCACGACGACCGCCGTCGTGAACTTGAGCCAGTCGGGGTCGAGGCCGGCGCGGAGCGCCGCCGCCACGAGCAGCCGAAACGTCACGCTCCCCGCGAGCGTGGCCACGAGCGCCCCGCCCAGCCGCACCGGCCCGACGAGCGCCGCCCCCAGGAAGACGCTCGCCATGCCCCAGACGACCATGCCGATCCCCATCTGCACGTCGGCGAAGCCCTGTTCCTGCGCGACGATCGCGCCGGACAGCGCCGTGAGGGCGTTGGCGATCGCCAGTCCGGCCACCGTCAACGCGGCGGTGTGGCGGCCGAGCGCCCGGGCCATCGTCGGCGCGTCACCGCCCGCCCGCATCGCGGTGCCCAGCCGCGTCCTGAAAAAGAGATAGAGCAGGAGGACGGCCGCCGCGGTCCCGGCGCAGACCACCCCCAGCCGCGCCGCCTCGCCGGCCGTCTCGGGGCCGAAGCCGAAGAACCGCGCGACGGGCTCGAGCGGCGGTGCGGTGGCGTCGAGCAGCGTGGTCGTGCCGGAGAGCGGCACGTTGCTGCGGCCGAGGGCGACCAGGTTCACGCTCGCCAAGGCCGTCGTCATCAGGATGCCGGCCAGCAGCGGCTCGATGCCGAGCACGGCGTGGAGCAGACCGGTGCAGCAGCCCGCCACCGCACCGGATGCGACGGCGGCGAGGGTCGCCACGGCCGGGTCGACGCCCGCGACGAGCAGCACGGTCACGACCACGCCACCGAGCGTGAACGACCCGTCGGTCGTGATGTCGGGGAACGAGAACAGCTTGTAGCTCACGAAGACGCCGAGCGCCGTGAAGCCGAGGGCGAGTCCGAAGGTCCAGGTGGAGAGCAACGTGATCACGCCCGGCCTCCCGGCGGCACGTCGAGCGGGGCGAACCAGCAGCAGCCGCCGGCGAACTCCGACTGGCCGCTGCCGAGCACAGGCTGCGGATCGCCGAGCAGATGCAGGACCGCCAGAGGCTCCGCTGCCGACAGCTCCGTGACGAGCGAGGACAGGTCCGCCGGCCCCGCCGGCAGCGGCCGGGCCGGAAAGACGACGGCATGCGCATGCCCCGTGGCGGCAGCGGCGCCGAGGGGCCGCACGAAGCCCGCCAGCCTCCCCTCCCGACCGGGGCGGGAGACCACGCCGACCACCAGCGCCACCTGCCGGGAGTGGACCGGCTCACGCGAGAAGCCGAGCCAGCGGGCGGCCACCGCCGGTGCGCCCGACAGCGGCCGATCCTGCGCGGTCGCCTCGGCGAGCGGCCTGATCAGCTCGACACCGATGAGACCGTGCACCTCGGCGACGAGCACCATCGCGATCGCATCGGCCCGCGCTTCTTCCAAGAGCACCGCGGCGAGGTCGTCGAGCCGCACGGCCGCGGCGTCGCCGGCTGGGCGAAACCCGGCGGCCCCCTGCGGCAGGCCCTCCCAGAAGAGGCCTGTCACGACCTGCACGGCGGGCAGAAAATCGCCGCGTGGCAGGCTGTAATCGATCGCCGTGAATGGCTGCGGCGGCCTCTGAAAAACGGCTCCGCACGCCACGGCCGTTTCACCGGCGGCAGCATGCGGCGACTCGTGGCCGGCGACCGCCGCCACCCCCAGCCCGAACGCGCGTGCCGACAAGCGACGCGACTCGGCCGAACCGCGGCCGTCGCCGAGTCCAGCGGGATCTCCGGCGAGCGATCCGGACAGCCGCCGGTCGCCAGGGGGCTCGAGGCCCGCGAGCGTGATGCCTCCGACCGTGCGCTCGCGGGCGGCTGCCGGCACGTCGGCGAGCGGGATCGATTCCGTCGGCGCCGACTCGCACAGGATCGAATCGAGCCGCGTCAACTCGAGCACGCGGGCGACCGGCGGACTGGCGGCCCCGATCCGGCAGCGGCCGCCGGCCGCCTGGGCCGCACGGCTGCAGTTGAAGAGGATGCGGATGCCGGCCGAACTCAGGAAGCACACGGCCGCGCAGTCGAGTCGGATCGTGCCGCCGCCCCGAGCGATCGAGTCGGCGACCGCCTGTTCGAGCACCGGCCCGGTTTCGGCGTCGATCCTGCCCGTGACGACAAGCTCGATGACGTTGCCCGCGGTTCCGGAGGCGCCGCCGCGCGGTTCGATCGTGATGTCCATGCTGGCGGCACCGGCAGCCGGGAAAACGCCCGCCGAGGCGGACACGCGAAGACAGGGTTCGTATAGTAGCCGCTTTGCGAAAGGAGCATCCATGGACTCGGTGTGGATTGTGCTGGCTTCAGCGGCCGGTGCGTGCATCGCCCTGCAGGCGGCGGCCAACGGCAGCCTGCGGGCGGTCCTCGGCGACGTCCGCTACGCGGCCTTCTTCTCGATCTGCGGCACGATCGTGACGGCGGTGGCGGTGATGCTCCTCCTGCGGCCGACTCCACCGTCGCTCGCGGCGGTGCGGGCCGCGCCCTGGTGGAACTGGACCGGCGGGCCGCTCGGCGCCGCGATCGTGGTGGCGGGCGCGGCGCTCGCGCCGCGGCTCGGCGCCGCCACGTTCATCGCCGCGGTCGTGGCCGGCCAGCTGGCCTGCTCGCTCGTGCTCGACCACTTCGGGCTGATGAACCTGCCGCAGCAGGCGCTCTCGCCCGGCCGACTCCTCGGCGGCCTCCTCGTCTTCGCCGGGGTCGTGCTCGTGAAATACTTCTGAGCCGACGGGCGCCGGCCGCGGCCACTCGACGGCGCGTGCCGCCGGTGGGCAGAATGGTGGTGCGGTCGACCACTTGCCAGCGCGGCCTCCGGCCGTCTCCCCATGATCCTCGTCACCGGCGGCGCCGGCTTCATCGGCTCCAACTTCGTCATCGACTGGCTGCGGCTCTCCGCAGAGCCGATCGTCAACGTCGATGCACTGACCTACGCCGGCAACCTCCAGAACCTCGAGGGCGTCGCCGACGACCCCCGCCACGTCTTCGTGCGGGCCGACATCCGCGACGGCGACCTGATGGCGCGGCTCATGGAAGAGCACGCGGTCCGCGCGATCGTTCACTGCGCGGCCGAGAGCCACGTCGACCGCTCGATCCACGGGCCGGATGCGTTCGTGCAGACCAACATCGTCGGCACGTTTCGCCTCCTCGAGGCGGCACGGGGCCGCTGGTCGCGGCTGCCGGCGGCGGAGCGGGCCGCGTTTCGCTTCCTGCAGGTGTCGACCGACGAGGTCTACGGCTCGCTCGCCCCCGAGGCGCCGGCCTTCACCGAGCGGCACCAGTACCAGCCCAACAGCCCCTACTCCGCGAGCAAGGCGGCGGCCGACCACCTCGTGCGGAGCTACCACCACACCTACGGCCTGCCGACGCTCACCACCCACTGCTCCAATAACTACGGCCCTTACCACTTTCCCGAGAAGCTCATCCCACTGTGCATCCACCGGGCCCTCGCGGGCGAGCCGCTGCCGATCTATGGCGACGGCATGCAGGTCCGCGACTGGCTCTACGTCGCCGACCACACGAGCGCCATCCGCCGCGTGCTCGAGGCCGGCGCCCCGGGCGCCACCTACAACGTCGGCGGCTGGACCGAGAAGCCCAACATCGAGGTGGTCAAGACGCTTTGCCGCATCCTCGACGAAGAACGGCCCCGCGTTGACGCGCGGAGCTACGCGGAGCAGATCGCGTTCGTGACCGACCGCCCGGGCCACGACCGCCGTTACGCCATCGACGCCCGCAAGCTCGCCGACGAGCTCGGTTGGCGGCCCGCCGAGACCTTCGAGACCGGCCTCCGCAAGACGGTCCGCTGGTATCTCGACCACCAGGACTGGGTCGCCAACGTCACCAGTGGTGCCTACCGCGACTGGATCGACAGGCAGTATCGACGATGAAGATCCTGCTCTTCGGCAAGACCGGGCAGGTGGGCCGCGAACTGCTGCGGGCGCTGCCGGCCGACGCCGAGGTGGTCGCCTTCGACCGCGGCACCGCCGACCTCCGCCGGCCGGAGACGGCCGCCGCGCTCGTGACGCGGGAGGCGGCCGACGTGGTCGTGAACGCCGCGGCCTACACGGCCGTCGATCGGGCGGAGTCGGAGCCCGAGGAGGCGCGGCTCGTCAACGCGACGGCGGTGGGCGCCATCGCCCAAGCCGTCGCCCGCACCGGCGGCTGGCTCGTTCACTACTCGACCGACTACGTCTTCGACGGCGGCAAGGGGGATCGCTACGTCGAGACCGACCAGGCGGGGCCCTTGAGCGTCTACGGGGCGACGAAGCTCGAGGGCGAGCGGCTCGTGGCCGCGTCGGGCTGCAGGCACCTGATCTTTCGCACGAGCTGGGTCTACGCCGCGCACGGGCGGAACTTCCCGCGGACGATCCTGCGGCTCGCCCGCGAACGCGACTCCGTCGACGTCGTCGACGACCAGATCGGCTGCCCCACGGGCGCCGCCTTTCTGGCCCGACTCACGTGCGCGGCCGTGCGTCGTAGCCTCGATTCCGCGACGGCGCCCCCGTCGGGCATCTACCATGCATGCCCCGCCGGGGCCACGACCTGGCATGCCTATGCGAGGTTCCTCGTCGCGGAGGCCGTCCGTCGCGGCGCGCGGCTGCGCTCCACTCCCGACGCGATCCGACCGATTCCCACGTCGGCCTACCCCACTCCCGCCCGCCGGCCCCTCGACGCCCGGCTCGACACCACCAAGCTCGCCGCCACCTTCGCCGTGTCCCTGCCGCCGTGGCAGGACGACGTACTGGCCACCCTCGACGAACTGCTCGCCCATGCACCGTAAAGGCATCGTCCTGGCCGGAGGCTCCGGCACCCGGCTCCATCCCGTGACCCTCGGCGTCTCCAAGCAGATGCTGCCGGTCTACGACAAGCCGATGGTCTACTACCCGTTGAGCGCCCTCATGCTCGCCGGCATCCGCGACGTGCTCGTCATCTCGACCCCCCAGGACGCGCCGCGGTTCCGCGACCTCCTCGGCGACGGCTCGGGCTGGGGCATGCGGATCGACTACGCCGTGCAGCCGCGGCCGGAGGGTCTCGCACAGGCCTTCGTCATCGGCGCCGACTTCGTCGACGGCGGCCCTTCGGCGCTCGTGCTCGGCGACAACATCTTCTACGGACACGGCCTCGCGCAGCGGCTGCGGTCGGCCGCCGAGCAGCCGACCGGGGCCACGGTCTTCGCCTATCCGGTGTCCGACCCGCAGCGGTACGGCGTCGTGGAGTTCGACGCTGCCGGCCGGGCCAAGTCGCTCGAGGAGAAGCCGCGGCAGCCCCGGAGCCGCTACGCGGTGACGGGTCTCTACTTTTACGACGAGCAGGTGGTCGACATCGCCGCCGGCATCCGCCCCTCGGCCCGCGGCGAACTCGAGATCACCGACGTCAACCGGGCCTATCTCGAGCGGGGCGGTCTGCGGGTTGAGATCCTCGGCCGCGGCGACGCCTGGCTCGACACCGGCACCCACGACAGCCTGATCGAGGCCGGTCAGTTCATCCAGTCGCTCGAAAAGCGACAGGGCCTGAAGATCTGCTGCCCCGAGGAGATCGCCTGGCGCAACGGCTGGATCGACGACCGGCAGCTCGAGGCCCTGGCGACGACGCTCACCAAGAGCGGCTACGGCGAGTATCTCCTCGGCATCATGAAGGAGAGCGTCTACTGATGGCCACGGTGCAGGTCCTCGCCACGGCGATCCCCGACGTGCTCGTGCTCGAACCGCGGGTCTTCACCGACGACCGCGGCAGTTTTTTCGAGAGCTACAACGAGCGGGCCTTCACCGCCGCCGTCGGCAGGGACGTGCGGTTCGTGCAGGACAACCACAGCCGGAGCCTGCGCGGCGTGCTCCGCGGCCTGCACTACCAGGTGCGTCAGCCGCAGGGAAAACTCGTGCGGGCGGTGCAGGGCGTGGTCTTCGACGTGGCGGTGGACATCCGGCCGGAATCGCCCACCGTCGGCCGTTGGGTGGGCGTCGAACTGTCGGCCGAGAACCGTCGGCAGCTGTGGATCCCTCCCGGACTGGCCCACGGGTTCGTCGTGCGGTCGGAGGTGGCGGAGGTGCTCTACAAGGTCACCGCCTACTACGCCCCCGAGCACGAGCGGTGCATCCGCTGGGACGACCCGGTGCTGGCGATCGACTGGGGGCTGACCGAGCCCCCGCGGCTCTCGCCCAAGGACGCCCGCGGCGAGCCGTTTCCGGGACACGAGCCCGCGACCGGCTGATCGCCGAGCGGAGCGGCGATGCCGGACAGTGGCGGCCGAGTCAGGGGCCAACTATCCTTCGGGATTCCC
>JBJOKF010000182.1:0-9226 GCA_046046235.1 Planctomycetota bacterium
ATTCCCACCACAACGAGTCGGGGTTTCCGGCGCACATCCTGCCGATCCAGGACGCCGGCCTGCACACCCACCTGCGGACGCTCGACATCCGCTTCTCGCGGGCCACTTCCGGCGGCGCGGAAGTCGTGGAAAACGCGGGGTAGGTGGGAGTTCCGAGCCGGCCAACTGGCTCTGGCTCTGGCTCTGGCTCTGGCTCTGGCTCTGGCTCTGGCTCTGGCTCTGGCTCTGGCTCTGGCTCTGGGCCGTCGTGGCGACAAGTTTTTAACTTGTCGAGCGGCGCCACGGATGTCCGGTAGCAGCGCGGATTCGACAAGTTGAAAACTTGTCGCCACGAGGAGACAGAGCGATCCCCTCGATAAGCTGAAAGCTTGTCGCCACGGAAATCGATCGATCAGCCGGCCGTCTTGGCCCCGCGCCATGCCGAGGAAAACCGCCAGTCTTCCGGCCGCGTGCAGAGCCCCGCTCGGACCGGATTGTGCTCGACGTACTCCACGACCCGTGCCAGTTCGATCTCGTCGCGGATGACGCGGTCATACGATTCGTGCTGCCAAAACGGCCCCGACCGACCGAGCAGACGGTTGCACGCCGCCCCCGTGTACCGCAGGAATGAATGCTGAATCACTTCCCGCGAGATCGGGCGGCCGCCGGGAGTGCTGCGACCCTTCAGAGGTTGAAACACCCAGTGCACGTGGTCGGGCATGATGACAAAAGCCAGCAGTTCGTAGCGGGTGCCGGCGAAGTGATGCATGGCCGCCTCGACGACCGCGGCGACACGACGATCGGCGAGCCAGCGACTGCCCGGCACCGCACCGGCCATCGCGTCTGGCAGGGGGGCGCCCCGCACCACGCCACGAGCCTGCAGGCTCCCGGCCAGGCAGCAGGTGATGAAGTAGGTGGCGCCGGGAAGGTCCCAGTGGGGCAACTGGCGGCGACGGTATCGCTCGTGGGCGTCGGCAATCATGGAGTGTACATATATACACTTTTCGAAAGTCTGTCAAGCAGGCCTCAGGCCGACCGGCGCCGCGTCGATGTCGTGGCAGGCGTCTTCGATGTCGCAGGTCCTGACTTCTCCGGTGGCCTACGGCACCGAGTCGGGGCTACTCCGGCGGCCCTGCGGCAGTGAGTCGGGGTTTCTCCGGTGGCCCTGCGGCAGTCAGTCGGGGTTTCTCCGGTGGCGACAAGTTTTCAACTTGTCGAATCCGCGCTGCTACCGGACATCCGTGACGCCGCTCGACAAGTTAAAAACTTGTCGCCACGAGGAGACAGAGCGATCCGCTCGACAAGTTGAAAACTTATCGCCACGGGGAGCGAGCGCGATCCCGTCGGCAAGGTCAGACCGTGTCGCCACGAGGGGTGGCGGCGGGTGGCTCGCGAACTTGGACCACCTACTTCTGCGGCTCGAGCACGATCGAGGCCGAGTTGATGCAGTAGCGGAGCCCCGTCGGGGGCGGGCCGTCGTTGAAGACGTGGCCCAGGTGGGCGCCGCAGCGGCGGCAGGTCACCTCGGTGCGGATGCCGAAGCCCGGCAGGCCCGCCAGCGAAGCGTCTTCGTGCTCCGCGATCGTCGTGCCCTTCACGCCGTCGATCGGCGCGGTGAAGCTCGGCCAGCCACAGCCGCTGTCGAACTTCTCCCCCGACTTGAAGAGCGGCTCGCCGCAGCAGATGCAGCGGTAGGTGCCCGGCGTCTTCGTGTTCCAGTATTTGCCGGTGAAGGCCCGCTCCGTGCCCTTCTGCCGCGTCACGTGAAACTGTTCCGGCGTGAGCCGCTTCTGCCACTCCGCGTCGGTCTTCGGGATCTGATCGTCCGGCAGCCGGCCGTCGGAGGAGGGATCGGTCGCGGCATTGGAGTCGGCGGGCATGGGGGCGGCCTCCTTCAGGGCGGGCTTGGGGGCTGGCTTCTGCCCGGGCTTCGCCGCCGGCTGCCCCAGGGCCGGTGCGGCGGCCGCGGCAACGGCGGCGAGGAGCACCGCGGCAGACAGGCCGGGGCGCGGAAAGAACACGGGCCGCGACGCGTTCAGACGCATGACGTGCCTCATTTCCTCGGGTCGGGCAGGGTCTTGGGAGCGTAGGCGTGGTCCCGCTTCCGGAGCACCTTCGCCTTCACGATTTTATCCGGCTCGGCGCCGGCGACAGGCCCGCCTTCCCCGGTCTGGGTGCGGGTGAGCTTCGGCAAGACCTCGAAGCCCTCGACCACGCGGCCGAAGACGGTGTGCCGGCCGTCGAGATGCTCGGTCGGCCGGAAGGTCAGGAAAAACTGCGAGCCGCCCGTATTCGGCCCCGCGTGGGCCATCGAGAGCGTGCCGAGGAAGTGCTTGCGGGCCGTCGGCAGCTCGCACTCGCACTCGATCGCGTAGCCCGGGCCGCCGGAGCCGGTGCCGGTCGGGTCGCCCCCCTGGGCCATGAAGCCGCCGATCACGCGGTGAAAGGGAGTGCCGTCGTAGAAGCCCTTCTCGACCAGGCTGATGAAGTTGGCGACCGTGTTCGGCGCGTCGTCCTCGAAGAGTTCGACGGTGATATCCCCGGCGCTCGTCGAGAGCAGCACCCGCGGCCGGTCGTCCGCGGCGGCGTCGGCCTTCCGCTTGGCCATCTCGGCCGCCACCTTCGGCCGCTCGGCGTCGATGCTCGCCCGCAGCTCGGCGATCCGGCTCTTGTCGCCCCCGTGCGCCTCGGCCTTCGTGAGCCAGGCCGTCGCGTCGTCGATCTCGGACAGCACCATCGCGGCACCGGCCGCCATCATGTCGATCCGTGCGTCGGTGGCGCCGGCCTTGTCGAGCAGCCGGGCCAGCTGCAGGGCCTCGACCTGGGAATCCGTCTTGAGCTTGGAGGCGATCACGAGCCCGCAGAGCTCGCGGGTCGACGCATCCTTCGGGTCGGCCAGCGCCAGCGCGAAGGCGGCGGTCTCGAGCCGCTCCTTGGTGGCGGGGATCTTGGCCTTCGCGACGTCGAACTTCTCCGCGATCGCCTTCTTGTCGGCCTTGGGCTGCTGGAACTCGGCCTGCAGGAGCGTCAGCTCGGCGATGAGATCCTTCTCCTGCTGCCGCGCCGCCTCGAACTCGGCCTTCGCCTTCGCGGCATCCTGGCCGCGGGCCTCGATCTCCGGCACCTGCCCGAAGCAGGCGCCCGCCACCATCACCCACGCGGCCGCCGCCGCCCGCACGCGATACGAAGCCATCGGGCCTTCTCTCCTGAGGATCGAATCTCCGGGTACGATAGCAGGTTTTCCCGGCTTCTTCCCGGCCCGCTGGAATCGTCTGCCATGCCCCAGCCCCGTCGTCCGTCCGACCGTCGCCCCGCCTCCGCCGGCCAGGACGAGGCGGCGAGCCTGCCGCGGATCATCGGAGGCACGCTCCGCGGACGACCGCTGGCCTTCGCGCCCACCGGCCAGACGCGGCCCATGAAGGACCGGGTCCGCGAGGCGCTCTTCAATCTGCTCGGGCCCGGCGTGGCGGGCGCGGTGGCGATCGATCTCTTCGCCGGAACCGGCGCGCTCGGCTTCGAGGCGGTGAGCCGCGGGGCGGAGCGGGCGATTTTCGTGGAGCGGCATTTCCCGACGGCCGACGCGATCAAGAAAACGGCGCGGTCGCTCGGCATCGAGGATCGCATCGAGGTGCGCACGGGCGACGTGCTGCTCTGGGCGCGGCGGCTGCCGCCCTTGCCTGCCGACCGGCCCTGGGTGGTGTTCGTGTCGCCGCCGTGGTCGTTCTTCGGCGAGCGCTGGGCCGAGTTGGGGAGCCTGATCGAGGCGGTCTGGGGGGCGGCGCCGCCAAAGAGCGTGATGGTGGTCGAGTCCGATGTTTCCTTCGACGCAACGCTCCTGCCCGACAATCCAGCCTGGGAGAGCCGCCCGCTCCCCCCGGCGGTGCTTCACCTCCGACGCTGAAGAAGCAAAGCCGCTGAAAAGCACACGCGCGCCTCCGCGAGCGGTGCGAATTTGTGCCCCTGCCCGTCTCCGGCTAGCATGCGGCCGCGGTTTCTTCGCCTCTCGACCGTCACGACTCAGGGAAACCTTCCGCCATGGCCTCGACCTCGCAATCGTCTCCGTCCAACGCTCAGTCGAACAGCTCCGCCGACATGTCGCGTCGTGAGTGGATCGACCGCCTGCGGGCCACCGCCGTCGCCGTCCCGGTCGTCGCTGTCGTGGCGCTCACGCAGTCGGCCGCCGCCGGCTACTGATCCGGCGTCTGCCCGCTCCACGAGCTTCAGTCCGTTCCCAAAGGCGGCCCGTGGCCCTGCATCCTGAGCAGCCGCCGTTTCCAGAGGATGCGGTGAGAGCCGTCGCGTCGCTCCTGGTCGCGCCGCCGCAGCCGACAGCGTCGCAGGATGCGGGCATCGCGCCGCGTCCGGCCTGCGGCACGGCCGATGCGGCGACGGCCGCCTGGGTCGCCCGCTACTGGCATGTCGCGGCCGCCGCTTGGCCGCGGATTCGCGATCGGCTCGACGTGCCTCGGGAAGTGCGGCAGGCCTGCCGCTCGGCCTATCTGGCCAATCTCTCCCACAACGCGGTGCTGAGGGGCGTCGCGCTCGATCTGATCGGTGGGCTCAACCGGCTCGGCATCGTGCCGATGCTGCTCAAGGGCGGTTGCCAGCTGTTCGATCCTCCCGGCGGCCATGCCGGCACCCGCGTGATGGTCGACCTCGATCTGCTCGTGCCGTCCGGCCGTGATCAGGAGGCCTTTGCATTCCTGATGGACAGGGGCTACGAGCCCGAGGCTGGCTGGAACACCGAACGGCATCACCACTGGCCGAAGGCGAAGGGGCCGGGCCACGGCGTGGTCGCCGAAATCCACAAAACACCCTGGGACGGCGGCGGATCGGGCGAGGCGGAGGCTTTCTTCCATGCGGCCGTGCCGTGCCCCGCCGCCGGCGTGCAATGCCTGCTGCCCTGCACACGGCACCGGCTCCTCCACAATGCCGTCCACGGGGTCGAGTCGGCCCTCCGCCACTCCTTCATCTGGGAGGCCGACGAGCCCGACCGCGCGGTCCGCTTCGTGAACCTGCGGCAGCTCTTCGACTTCGCCGAACTCGCCGCCTGCCGCTCCGACGACATCGACTGGCAGCTCCTGCTCGCCGAGGCCGACCGCTTCGGCCACGGGGCCGATCTCCGCCAGTGGGCGTTTTTGGCCGAGGATCTCTTCCGGCCTGGCCTGCCAGGCGGGGTCGCCATCTGGGAAGTCGATCGTCCCGAGCGGCGCTCGCCCGGAGGCCGGCTCCATGCCGCCGCGAAGGTCGTGCTTCGCAGGCTCGGTTGGCTCGATGCCGTGCGGGCGTGGCGGTCGCGGGCAGTCAACTGACCGGGCTTGCCACCGCCTGCAGCGCCCGCCCGATCTCCCCGTCGCCGACGCTCATCGCCAGCGCGGGCACGCGGCCGAGCCGCCGCGCGATCGCCGCGGCCGTGACGATCCCGTCGCCACCGGGCACGCGGGCCTGATCGAGCAGCCCGCGGGTGGCGGCGAAAGGTTCGAGCGTCGCGACTCGGATGCCCGGGCCGGCATGCCGGGCGAGGTGCACGATGCGGGCCACGCGGTGTCCCTCGTCGACGGAGGCGAGGCCGCGCCGGGGCGCGAGGTCGACCAGCTCGTCGTCGAGCCGGGCCCGCAGCGCGCCCGCTGCAGGCGGGGCGGCGGCGGGCGCATCCTCGACCCGTCGCTTCGCCGGCCGGGGCAGCGGCCAGACCCAGCCCGTGTCGGGGTCGACCCGCACCTGATCATCGCCGAGCACCACGAGGCCGCGGTCGCGTGCCGCCGCGGCGAGCGTCGATTTCCCGGCATACGGCGGCCCGGCCAGCAGCACCGCGCCCTCGGCCGCGAGCACCGCCGCCGCGTGGATCGTGGCGAAGCGGCCGCGGGCGACCATGACGTCGCTCACGGTCAGGAGCAGCCAGGCCTCGAGGTCGGCGGCGGAGGCGAAGGTCCGCACGTCGGCCCCGTCCACGACCGCCTCCCGCGGGCCGGCGACGGCGAGCACCGGCGGCGCCGTGCCGGCGGCGGCATCCTCCGTCATGGCGAGGCCGGTGAAGGCCTCGAGCCGCTCGATCCAGCCGCGGTCCGGCACCGCGAGCGTGAGCCGGTATCCCAGCCACGTGCAGGCGATCCTGAGCCGGTCGGCGCCCGTGTCGCTCATGCCTGCGTCTCCCACCGCGCCCGACATGCCTCCCACAGGGCGGCAAGCGGCGTCTCCGCGGGCGCGGCTTCGTTGGCGGCGTCCGAGGTTACGGTGTCCGCCGCGACGTTCCCGGCGCTCGCGGCGACGAGCCATTCCACCGCCGCCGCATCCCGGGGCGGCCGAGCGGCATCGGACGGCGGGGCCACGAGCGTCAGAGCCGGCAGGTGGTCGGCCAGCCGCGAGCCGTCGGGCAGTCGGGCGACCGCCGCGAAGAGGCGGAAGAACCGCGGCCAGTTGGCGGGCGTCGGGGCCAGCGGATTGTCGGTGGCCGTGCCGCACCAATCGGCGAAGGTCGCGAATACGGCCGCGATTTCGCCGGCGGCGGTGCCGCGGGCGTTGCGGGAGGTGTTGGTCGCATGGAGGCGGTATTCGACGAGCGGCTCCGGCACGAAAACGGGCTCAGTGAACCGCAGGCATCGCAGCAAAAAGTCCCAGTCTTGGCTGATCAGGAGGCCGGGCGTGAATCCGCCGACGCGCTCGAACAGCCCGCGACCGACGACGATGTTGCTCGCCGTGATGGCGAGGTTGGAGCGGAGCAGCGCGAAGCCGGCGGTGGGCAGCGTCGCGGCTTCGGCGAGCCGTGCCCGGTAGGCGGCGGGCAGCCGGGCATGGTCTCCTTCTCCGGGACCTTCGCCCTCGATGTGAAAAGAGACGCCGCTGCAGGCCAGAAAGCGATCGGGATCGACGGGCCGATCGAGCAGTCGGGCGAGCCGGGTCGGGGCGTAGCGATCGTCGGAGTCGAGGAACGCGAGCACGTCTCCCCGCGCGGCGGCGGCGAGGTCGTTGCGGGTCTGCGAGATGCCGCGGCAGGGCCGGACGATGAGCGACGTGCGGATGCCCGCCACGCGGGCGAGCGCCCGTTCGATCACGGCGGGCGAGCCGTCCGTCGAGCCGTCGTCGATGACGAGCAGTTCGTCGGGCGGCAGCGTCTGCGTCGCCACCGCATCGATCGCCGCCTCCGCGAAGGCGGCGTGGTTGCGACTCGGCACGAGCACCGAGACGGTGGGCCGCCGGGATGCGGGGGATCTCATGGCGAGCCGTCGCGGGCCACGAATCCGGCGCCGGCAAGCTCATCGAGGCACCGTTCCACCTCCGCGAGCGCCCCCTCGCGGGTCATCTCCGGCCGGGCCTCGCAGAGCAGCGCCGCCAGCTCCTCGGCCGTGGCGAGAGACGGCAGCGCCTCCCAGAGCACGGCGGCGGTGTCGTTGAGGAGCCGCACTTCCAGCGACCGCGGGTGGACGAGCAGGAGCCCGTCCGGGAGACGTTCGGCGTCGATCTCGGGCGTGCGGATGAATCGGGCCGGCATGGATCGAGCCGATCGGAGAGGACGCAGGAAACCTGGCTCCTTAGCTTACCGTCAGCCGCGCCGGCGGATGCTTGCATCGCCCGCAGCGGGAGCCGATCATGCCTCCAGGCGGCCCCTGAAAAAACTGCGCTCGCAGCTTTACGACACTCGTTTCCGAGGCTTCGCATGTCCTTGGCCGCCCTCCGAACCGCCATCGCGGCCGGTTCGGCAGTCGTTGGCTTGGCCCTGCTCGCCGCCCCCCGTCCAGCTGCCGCTCAGACGTCCTGGACCGTCTCGGATGCCGACGAACTGGCCGCGGCCCTGCAGGGGGCGTTTCAGAACAACGTCCTCAATCCCGGCGTCGTCAACACGATCACGCTCGGCGCGAGCATCTCCGGTTCGAGCCAGATGATCGTGAACGCCAACGTCAACATCATCGGCCAGGGCCACACGATCGACATGCAGAACACCGACCGGGCGTTTTTCATCGCCGGCGGCGCCGTGAATATCGCGAATCTCACGATTACCAACGGCCGTGCTGCGGGAGGCAATGCGACGATCGGCGGCGGTGCGGGCGCCGGCCTGGGCGGGGCGATCTTCGTGGGGAGCGGCACCTACGCCACGGGCAACGGCTCGCCGGCCATCCTGGGTCTCAGCACGCCTTCCGTCGTGCTCCAGGATGTCTCGTTCCACGACAACAAGGCCATCGGCGGCAGGGCGTATCTCACGGGCAACAATCAGCCCTGGGGCGGTGGTGGCGGTGGCATGGGCGGCACCGGCGGCTCCGTCAGCCACGAAGGGATCGACATGGCGGGCAGCGGCGGGGGCGGCGGCTTCGGGAATGCGGCGACCGGCGGCGACGGTGGCGACGGCGGGATCGGGAGCTTCGTCAACTTGAACTCCGGCACGAGCACCACGTCCGGCGGCGCCGGCGGCAATGGCGACTCCACCGATGGCGGCTCCGGCGGTCTCTATGCCGGCGGCGGTGGCGGCGGGGGCGTGGGCGGCATCTTCGGCGATGCGGGCTCGGGCGGTGGCGGCGGCCTGGGCGGTGGCCGTGGGTATTACCAGAACGACGATCCGCCAAACGGCGGCGGCGCCGGCGGGTTCGGCGGCGGTGGTGGCGGCAGCGGCTTCTATGGCGGTGCGGGCGGCTTTGGGGGCGGCGGCGGCGTGGGGCAGAACGGCGTCGGTGGAGCCGGCGGGTTCGGGGGCGGTGGCGGCGCCACCGGCGACGAGGGCAGTGGATTGAGCGGACAAGGCGGCTTTGGGGCCGGCGACGGCTACAGCAGCGCATCGGACGGCGATCTCACCGGAGGCGGCGGGCTTGGCGCGGGCGGGGCCGTCTTCGTCATGGGCGGCGCCAGCATCTCCGTCGTGCGGACGGCGAGCGGCACGAGTTCCTTCGCCGGCAATACCGTGACGGCGGGTATCGGCGGCAACGAGGGCGGGATCGGCGGCAACGACGGCTCCGCCTACGGCGCCGATCTCTTCCTGGGAGCGACGGCCACCTTCGACATCCAGGGAGCAGGCTCGTTCTCCCTCGCGAGCCTCGGCGGGGCGGGCAACCTGGACGACCCGAACGTCGCCGACAATGCCAGCGATCCCAACGCCCAGGGCGGCATCATCAAGACCGGCTCGGGGGCCCTTATCCTGACGGGTTCGAACTACTACTCCGGCGTCACGACGATCCATTCCGGCACGCTCGCCCTCGCGGCCGGTGCTCTGGAGCAGGGCACGACGGTCGTGACGATCGGCCAGAATGCCGGCGACGTGGCC
>JBJOKF010000203.1:0-6171 GCA_046046235.1 Planctomycetota bacterium
GGCGCCTCCTGCGGCCCGTAGAGCCTGAGGCTCGCAAAGCCCGCGCCGCGGAGCACCGGCACGACGGCGCTCGCGCCCACGCCGTGCAGCGGCGTGTAGAGAATGGAGACGTCGCGCGGGCCCGGCGTCGACTGCCGCAAGACCGCCGCGACGAACGCCGGGTCGATCTCCTCCTCGACGCACCGGACCCGGCCGCTCGTGACGCCGGCCTCGAACGACTCGCGGTGCACGGCGTCACACCGCATGACCCGGTCGATGATCCCCTTGTCGTGCGGCGGCAGCACCTGCACGCCGCCGGCCCAGTAGACCTTCACGGCGTTGTCGCTCGGCGGGTTGTGGCTGGCGGTCACCATGATCCCGCAGGTGCTCCGGGTGTGGCGGACGGCGAAGGACAGCTCGGGCGTGCTGCGGAATCCGCGGAGGAAAAAGATGCGGAAGCCGGCCGCGAGGAGCACCTCGGCACAGAGCTTGGCGAAGTGCTCGGAGCGGTGGCGGGTGTCGTAGGCGATCGCGCAGGAAGGCTCGGCATCCGCCGGCAGGATGCTCCGCACGTAATCGGCCAGCCCCTGGGCGCTCTCGCCGATCGTGCGGTCGTTGATCGCGTTGGATCCCACCGGATACATCCGGCCGCGACGGCCGCCGGTGCCGAAGGGGATCACCGTCCAGTAGGCGTCGTCGAGCTCCTTCCAGATCGGCGGCTCGGCGACGGCCCGGTCGATCCGCTCGGCGAGGGCGGCGGCGAACTCCGCGTAGCGCGGCTCGGTGAGCCAGGTACGGATCGTCGTCGCTGAATGTTCGGTAATGTGGCCGGCGGCCCGGGCCGCATCGACGGCCGCCAGCCGGGAGGCGGAAGCTTGCGAACCCTGATCTCGAGACGACGTGGGCATGGCGACGATTTCCGGGCGAACGAGGGAGAGGGAAGCGACGAGGGCATGACGCGGCGGGCGGCCACAGGCAGCCGGAAACCGCGGGCGGTTTTATACTCGCGGGCCGCTGAATCCGCACCCTCCATTCCTGGACGAAAGACCGTGTCCCACCCCGCACCCGACAGCCTGATCGTCAGCGTCTCGGGCCTGCGCGGGATCGTGGGCGGGAGCCTCACGCCCGACGTCGCGGCCCGCTACGCGGCCGCCTTCGCGGCAACCCTCCCGGCGGGGGCGATCGCCATCGGCCGCGACGGCCGGGCGACCGGGCCGCTCCTGCGCGACGCGATCGTCGCGCGGCTCACCGCCATGGGCCGCGATTGCATCGACTGCGGCATCGCCGCCACGCCGACCGTCGGCATCGTCGTGCAGGAAGAGCGGGCCGCCGGCGGCATCCAGATCTCGGCCAGCCACAATCCCGCACCGTACAACGGCCTGAAGCTCTTCTCGGCCGCGGGCCGCGTCTTGCCCGCGGCGGCCGGAGCCGCGGTGCTCGAGCGGTTTCGCGCCGACGGCGCGGGGGAGGTAACAGCGTTCTCCGGCATGCACGGGAGCGTCCGCCACGCCGACGGCACGGCCGCCCACGTGGCGCGGGTGCTCCATACGGTCGACGTCGCGGCCATCCGCCGCCACCGGCCGCGGGTCTGGCTCGACGCTTGCCATGGTGCCGGGAGCCGCGCGGCGGTGCCGCTGCTCGAGCAGCTCGGCTGCGAGGTGATACTCGAGGGCGGCGAGCCCGACGGACGCTTCGAGCATCCGCCCGAACCGACGGCCGAGCACCTCGCCGGCATGCTGCCGCGAATCGGGCAACAGCACGCCGAAGTGGGGTTTTTTCAGGATCCCGACGCCGACCGGCTGGCGATCGCGACGGCCGACGGCCGCTTCATCGGCGAGGAGGCCACGCTCGCGCTCGCGGTCGAGGCGGTGCTCGCCAAGGCGCCCGGCCCGATCGTCGTCAACTGCTCCACGAGCGGCATGGCCGCCATGATCGCGGCCCGCCACGGCGCGGCCTGCCACGTCTCGGCGGTGGGCGAGGCCAACGTCGTCGACATGATGCTGGCCACCGACGCCGTGCTCGGCGGCGAGGGCAACGGCGGCGTCATCGACCCGCGGGTCGTGCTCGTGCGGGACAGCCTCGTGGCGATGGCGCTCGTGCTCGAGCGGATGTGCGCCGGATCGCCACATGGGATCACGAGCGTCGCCGACCTGGCCGCCGGGCTGCCGCCCCTCGCGATGCGCAAGGCGAAGGTCGACCTGTCGGAGCGGACCCGCGGCCCCGGGCTCGCCGCGGCGCTCGACCGCGTGGCCGCGGCGTTTCCCGGCGCGCGGGCCGGCCGGCTCGACGGCCTGCGGCTCGACTGGGACGGCGGCTGGCTGCTCGTGCGGTCGAGCAACACCGAGCCGATCGTGCGGATCGTCGCGGAAGCCGCCGACGCCCGGGCGGTCGAGACGGCGATCCTCCGGGCGTCCGCCGCGATCGAAGCGGCCGGCGATCCCGGGGCGCTGGCCGGGGCTCGTTGACGCCGCCATGCCGGCGGGCCACCATCGAGCGTCTCCCTCCCGAAAGGATCTCTCCATGCGTGCCCATCGCATTCGGACCGTCTGCCTCGCTCTGACCCTGCTCCCCGGTCTCGCGACGGCGACGCCGGCCGCGGAGCCCGTCCGGCGGCCCAACATCCTCTTCATCTTCACCGACGATCACGCGCAGCACGCGCTCTCCGCGTATGGCTCGCGGGTGAACGTCACGCCGCACCTCGATCGGCTCGCCGCCGGCGGCGCCCGGTTCACGAACTCCTTCGTCACCAACTCCATCTGCACGCCGAGCCGCGCGACGCTCCTCACCGGGCAGTATTCGCACAAAAACGGCGTGCCGGTATTCAACGCGTTCGACGGCAGCCGGGATCACGTCGCCAAGCGGCTGCAGGCCGGCGGCTACCACACCGGCATGATCGGCAAGTGGCACCTCGGCAGCGACCCCACCGGCTTCGATCGTTGGATCGTGCTGCCCGGGCAGGGCGACTACTGGAATCCGACCTTCCTCGTGCCGTCCGGCAAGCTCACGATCGATGGGCACTGCACCGACATCACCGGCGACCTCGGCATCGCGTTCCTCGACACGCGGCCCCGCGACAAGCCGTTCTTCTTGATGCTGCACCAAAAGGCACCGCATCGCGGGTGGCAGCCGGATGACCGCAATCGGGAGAAGTTCGCCGGCAAGGTCTTCCCCGAACCCGATACCCTCTTCGACACCTACGCGACGCGGCCGGCCGCGCTGCCGGAGAACCAGCAGACGATCGCCCGCGACCTCACCCGCCATGATCTCAAGCTCGAGCCGCCCGCGGGGCTCGCGGGCAAGGAGCGGCGGCAGTGGCTGGCGGCGAAGCCGATGGCGGTCGAGGTCGACGGCCGCACGCTCGCCGGTGACGAGCTCGTCCGCTGGAAGTACCAGCGGTTCATGCAGGACTACCTGGCCTGCGTGCAGGGCGTCGACGACAACGTCGGGAAGGTGCTCGACTATCTCGACCGCGAGGGGCTCGCCGACGACACGATCGTGATCTACACGACCGATAATGGCTGGTACCTGGGCGACCTCGGACTCTACGACAAGCGGTTCATGTACGAGCCCGGCCTGCGGGTGCCGCTCTTGGCACGGGGACCCGGCATCCGGGCGGGCATCATCCCCGACCAGCCCGTCGCGAACATCGACCTCGCGCCGACGTTTCTCGACCTGGCGGGCCTGCCGGTGCCGGAATCGATGCAGGGCCGCAGCCTCGCCCCGCTGCTCAGGGGCGAGCGGCCCGCCGACTGGAGGCAGAGCGTCTATTACCGCTACTACCACGACCCCGGCCACCACAACACGCGGGCCCACTGCGGCGTCCGCACCCCGACGCACAAGCTGATCCATTATTGGAAGGTCGACGCGTACGAGCTTTACGACCTCCGCACCGATCCGACGGAGCAGCACAACCTGCTCTTCGACGAGGCCGAGGCGCGGTCCCCCGAGGTGGCGGCGGTGTTCGCGTCGCTCCGGGCCGAGCTCGAGCGGCTCAAGTCGCAGTATGGCGACGACGATCGCTACGCCGACCCGGCGACCTGGCCGCCGGGCGCGGTCGATGGGGTGGGCGGCGACAGTCCGGCGCTCGGCCGCAAATCGGTCGCGGAGGCGATGGCCGCCTCAGTCACAGGGACCTGACGCTCACTGCCGCAGGAGCACCGTCGAGCCCTGGCCGAGAATATCCGCCAGGTCGGCGAGGTCGCGCTCGGAAACGACGAGGCTCGTGCTGGGGACGGCATCGTCGGAGACCGTGGCGGGATCGGCGACGGCCTCGATGGCGAGGCCGCCCGCGAGGGCGATGCTCTTGGCCGGCTTGCCGCCCGGGATCGCGGGCTGCGACCATGCCGCCTGCACCGTCTGGCCTTCGGCTGCGGCCGCGTTGCCCTGCACGGCCAGGACCGGCACCGCGGTGCCGACATGATCGCGCACGCTTCGCCCCACGACCACCGGAAAGCTGCCGGCGTAACTCCCGCCGACCCGCAGGCTCAACCGCCGTCGCGAGATGCTCACGACGGCGTCGAAGGGGCCGCGGACCACTTTGAGGGACTCTCCTGGGACGAGCCGCGCCGGATCGGCGACACCGTTGATCTTGGCGAGCATCTGCCACGGCACGGCCAGCGGCGCGGCGATCGACTGCAGCGTCTCGCCCTCCGCGACGACGTGCGGGGGCAGCAGCAGATCCTGTTGCGAGTAGATGACCGTGCCTGCCAACTGGCCGAGCAGGTCCTCCAATCGCTGGCTCTCCTCGAGCCCGAGCGTCGGATCGTCGTGCCAGGTCGACAGCACCGCCAGGGCTTCGGCATAGCGACCGGCGGCGAGTTTGTCGTGCGCGTCGGACCAGGCGGATGCGAAGGCCGGCGCCGACGTCGCAGGCTCCGCGGGAATGTTGGGAGCGGTGGGCATGCGGGGGGCGACGGGGGCGACCGATCCGGCAGCGGCCGGCGGAGGCATGGTCGGCGGCTCGAGTCCTCCCGTTGCGGCAGCTGACGCAGCGGAGGCAGTCGTGGATATCCCAGGGAGAGGCGGTGAGAGGCCGTCAGCATCGGCGACCGGCGGCGGCGCAGCGGCAGCGCTGAGGTAGGTGGGGGCCGCCGCGACCTCGGGGGGCACGGGCGGCGCCTGTGCGGCCGGGAGGGCGACCGGCGGCGCGGCGGCCGCGCCGGCCAGCAAGCCGCCCTGGCTTCCGGTAAACGCGGGGGCCTGGGTGGTCTGTGGCGATGACAGAGCCGGTGCGGTGCCGGGAATCTCGACCTGTGGCGCGAAGGCCGGTGCCGTGGCGAGTTCCGCCGGTGAGGCTTCCGGAACTGCCGGGAGAGTGGCACTTGGGCCTTTGCTCACCACGGACCAGGCCCCGTAGAGAATCGTGCCCAGGAGCACGAGCACGACCAGGGGCTTCAGCGATTCCGAGGTGTCGTCGTCGCGGTCGCGTCGACCGTGGGACTTCGACCGGTTGGCCATGGCGGCGGCTCCATGAAGGTCGCACCTGCGGGCTCGCGACCGGGCGGCGGCCGGGAGGCACGCCGGAAGCGGTCGACGACCGTCGACAGATGGCAGCAGGGCGGGATGGTAGGGAAGGGTGAAAGGCGGTGCCAGACCGCTTGAGCCGGGAAAACCGGCCGGACAGGATCGCCTGCGAAGGGGGTGATGGCGTATAGTCTCGGGCCGGCGGCGGGCGCGGCCCGCCTGGGGCCTCCGCGGGAGGAGGAAGTGATCATGCATCGTGAGTCGGTGGACCAGATGCGGGTTCGCGACGTGGTGGCGGTGATCCTTGCGGGCGGCAAGGGTGCCCGGCTCGATCCCCTGACCCGCGACCGCGCCAAGCCGGCCGTGCCCTTCGGCGGCAACTACCGCATCGTGGATTTCGCCCTCTCCAACTGCCTCAACAGCGGCCTGCGGCGCGTGCTCCTCCTCACGCAGTACAAGGCCAGCAGCCTCGACCGGCACATCCACGTCGGCTGGCACCGGTTCTTCTGCCGCGACTTGGGGGAGTTTCTCGACATCCTGCCGCCGCAGCAGCGGGTCGACGAGAACTGGTACCTCGGCACCGCCGATGCCGTCTACCAGAACATCTACTCGCTCGAGATGGCGGCGCCGCGGTTGGTCGTGGTGCTCGCGGGCGACCACATCTACAAGATGAACTACCAGCGGCTCATCGACGCACACGAGTCGAGCGGGGCCGACGTGACGATCGGC
>JBJOKF010000041.1:0-4573 GCA_046046235.1 Planctomycetota bacterium
CAGAGCCAGAGCCAGAGCCAGAGCCAGAGCCAGAGCCAGAGCCAGAGCCAGAGCCAGAGCCAGAGCCAGAGCCAGAGCTAAAGCGGTGCGGGCGGCCCCTTGCCGGCGCGTGACTACGGTCTGTTTTCCACCGGGCCGCGCGGCCGCGTTGGGCCGGGGCGCAGTTCGGGGGGTCTGTCGCGCGGCTCGCCCCCGCCGGGACGGCGGCGGTTCTCCCACTCGCGCTCGAAGAGCTGCCGGGCGTTGTCCCGGATGTTCTCCCGCATGAAGTCGCGGTTTTCGAGCTTGGCGTCGAGCCGCGTCCAGCGATCGAGCCATTCGAGGCGATCCTCGGTCCCCAGTTCGATGACATCCCGTCGGTCGGCCGGATCGCGCAGCCGCACCCACTGATGCCACCGCCGCGCCGCCTCGAGCAGTTGCTCCCGCTTGGGGTCGGCGAGCGCCCGGCCGACGGCGAGCAGGTCGCGGCGATCGCTCGGCGGGAGCCGCTGATAGGACTCGACCGATTTCTCGAGCTGCCGGCGCCGGGAATCGACCATGCGCACGACCTGCTCGCGGCGGGCGGCCACCGTGGCGCGGTCGGTGGCAGTGACGTCCGCCGCCCGCAGCGACGCGATTGCGGCGTCGAACTGCTCGGCGTCGGCCCGCACGTCGGCCGGCGACTGGGCCGGCGGCGGCCGCCGCGGCGCGGGATAGCCCCGCCGGGCGACTTCCTCCAGGAAGGCGACCGAGCCGGCCTCGCGAAGCAGATCGAACTGCTCGATGCACGGGAGGTTTTGCAGGAGCGTCTGATCGGGATTGGGCAGCGACGCCCGACCGACCACGAGCCCGCCGACGAGCGACCCGAGCAAGACGGCCGCCGCGGGCAGCCAGTGCGGCAGCGTGAAGCCACCCGGCAGGGCGAAAGCCCCAGGCGGCGTGGAACCCCAGGTGCCGCCGCTCGCCGTGGTGAGCGTCCGGCCGTTCGGCCGCAGCGGCACGGCGGCCATCTCCACGGTCGTCGCCATCAGGTCGGTCGACACCCGGGCGGGCGGCAGGCTGTCGAGCAGCGTCCAGACTTCGCCGAGCGCGGCGGCGGGGGCGTCGTGGTCGGCCGCCTCACCAGCCGGCAGGTCGCGGGCCGTTACGTCTAAGTCGGGGCTTGTCTCGGGGCGTGTCATGGCCGGCCCTCCTGCATGTAGGGCGCGATCGCCTCGCGGAGCTGGTCGCGGGCCCGGAAGAGCAGCGACTTCACCGCCGGCACGCTCAGGTCCATCGCGGCGGCGATCTCCTCGTAGGAGCAGTGCTCGAACTTGGCCAGGAGCACCGCCATCCGCTGCCGCTCGTTGAGCGTGCCGAGGGCCTGCTGCACGATCGCCTGCAGCTCGCTGCGATCGGCGACCCGCGCGGGCATCATCCCGCTGGCGGCCACCGCCAGTTGCTCGAGCCCGATCGCGGACGACGAGCCGGAGACGTTCGCCGGCACCCCATGCTCCCGCCGTCGATACGACCGCTGCCGCAGGTCGCTGGCCACGTTGTTGGCGATGGTGTGGACCCAGGTCGTGAACTTCGCCGTCGGCTGGTAGGTCGCCCGGGCACGGTAGACCCGCAGAAACACCTCCTGAGCGAGATCCTCGGCGGTGGCATGGTCGCCGGTATGGTGGAGGAAGAGCGTGACGAGTCGCTCCTGCCAGAGGCCGACAAGCTGCTCGAAGGCGAGGGCATCGCCGTCGCGGACCCGCAGCATGAGCTCGGTCGAGGGGTCGGCGGCCGCGGGCGTCACCGACGGTTCAGCGGCCATGGCAGGCGGCCTGAAGAGGGGCGAGCTTGAGGAGCGAGTCCTGCCGGGGCCTCCGGCAGGATCCCGGCCGGCCCCGCAGGACTGTCTATGGAGCGGAGGAGGATCGAACTCCCAACCTCGGCATTGCGAACGCCGCGCTCTCCCAGTTGAGCTACCGCCCCGCAGCGGCAAGCCGGCCGTCAACGACCAGTTTTCCGCAGCGAAACATTGATCGTATGGCACGCCCACGGGCCTGTCCAGCCACCGATGCCGGCCCTGGCGGTCCGGCTCTGGCTCGTCGTGGCGCTGGCTCTGGCTTCTGCTCCGGCTCCGGCCCGTCGTGGCTCTGGCTCTGGCTCCGGCTCTGGCTCTGGCTCTGGCTCCGGCTCTGGCTCTGGGCTGTCGTGGCGACAAGTTTTCAACTTGTCGTGCAGCACCGGCGGGGGCAGTGTCACCTGAGAGGAGGCGCTACAATCAAGTTTTGCCGCCCCCTGCCCCCCCCGTCCCGCTCCGCCCGCCCATGCACGTCCCACCGATCGTCGTCCGCGGAGCGCGGGAGCACAACCTGCGGGACGTGACGGTGGGCCTGCCCCGCGGCCGGCTCGTCTGCCTGACCGGCGTGAGCGGCTCCGGCAAGTCGAGCCTCGCCTTCGACACGCTCTATGCGGAGGGCCAGCGGCGGTACGTCGAGAGCCTGTCCACCTTCGCCCGGCAGTTCCTGGGGCAGCTGCCCCGTCCCGATGTCGACAGCGTCACCGGCCTGTCGCCGTCGATCTCGATCGCGCAGAAGTCGGCGGGCACCAATCCCCGCTCGACCGTCGCGACGATGACGGAGATCCACGACTTCCTGCGCGTCCTCTACGCCCGCGTCGGCACGGCCCACTGCCCGGAGTGCGATGCGGTGCTCGAGGCGCAGCCCCGCGACCGGATCGTGGAGCGGATTCTCGCCGACCGGCAGGGGCAGCGGGTGATGATCCTCGCGCCCTTGGTCCGCGAGGCGAAGGGAGAACACCGCGACCTGTTCACCGATCTCGTGCGGCAGGGCTTCACGCGGGCCCGGGTCGACGGCCGCGTCTGCCGCGTCGAGGAGCCACCGCCGCTCGAGAAGCTGCTCAAGCACACGATCGACGTCGTCATCGACCGGCTCGTCCCGTCGGAGGCCACGCGGAGCCGGCTGGCCGAGGCGGTCGAGCTGGCCCTGCGGACCGGCGGCGGGCAGGTGATCGTGGCGGCCGAGGAGGCGACGGGCGATGCTCCGGCAGCAGCGGCAGCCGAGAAGCCCGCGCGGAAGAAGGCGGCCCGCGTCGCGGCAAAAAGCACGCCGCAAGGGGCCGCCGGCTCAGGTGATCTCGTGCTCTCGAGCCGGTATGCCTGCGTGGCCTGCGGCGTGAGCTACTCAACTCCCGAGCCGCAGCTCTTCAGCTTCAATAGCCCCCAGGGCGCCTGCCCCACCTGCGACGGCTTGGGCGACATCTACGGCATCGACCCCGACAAGCTCGTCACGTCCCCGGAGAAGTCGCTGCGCAAGGGGGCGATCGGCGTGCTCGGCAGCTTCCGCGACATGCCGCGGTGGCTGCGGCGGCTGCTGACGGGCGTGGCGCTCCATGCGGAGGCCAAGCGGAAGCTCGCTCCAGGCACGCTCCTCGACACGCCCTGGGAAGACCTCGCGGCCCGCGACCGCAGGCTCTGGCTGACAGGCACGGGCGTCGAGGAGATCAAGCTCTCCTGGAAGCGCGGCCGGGCGGAGCGCGGCGCGAAGACGAAGTTCGAGGGCCTGCTGGCGATGCTCGCCGCCCGCTGGCGGAATGCCAAGAGCGGCATCATCCGGCGGATGCTCGAGAAGCTCATGAGCGTGACACCCTGCCACGACTGCCGTGGCGCCCGGCTCTCGGCGCAGGCGCGGGCCGTCCGCATCACGACGGCCGCGAAGGGCGCAAGCCGCACCGACCGCTCCCTCTCGCTCGACGCCCTCTGCGGCCTGCCGATCGCCGACGCGCGGCAGTTTCTCTCCGACCTCGCGATCGATGGCGCGCAGCGGGTGATCGCGACGGAGCTCCTCAAGGAGATCCGCTCGCGGCTCGAGTTTCTCGACCAGGTCGGCCTCGGCTACCTGGCGCTCGATCGCAAGGCGCCGACGCTCTCCGGCGGCGAGAGCCAGCGGATCCGGCTGGCGGCCCAGATCGGCTCGGGGCTCTCGGGCGTGCTCTACGTGCTCGACGAGCCGTCGATCGGCCTCCACGCCCGCGACAACACCAAGCTCATCGGGGCGCTCGAGCAGCTGCGGGACAAGGGCAACACGGTGATCGTCGTCGAGCACGACGAGGAGACGATGCGGGCCGCGGACTGGCTCGTCGACTTCGGCCCCGGCCCGGGCAAGCGCGGCGGCGAGGTGGTGGCCGCCGGCCCACCGGCCGACGTCGCCGACAATCCCGCCAGCCTCACCGGCTCCTTTCTGGCCGGCCGAGACGCGATTCATGTGCCGGCCAAGCGGCGGCCCGCCACCGGCAAGGTGCTCAGGCTCGAGGGCGTACGGCACAACAACCTCCAGGGCGTCGACGTCGAGATTCCGCTCGGCCAGCTCGTCTGCGTGACGGGCGTGTCGGGCAGCGGCAAAAGCTCGCTCGTGGGCGACGTGCTCGAGCCGGAGCTGCGGCGGCTGCTCGGGAGCGAGGCGGCCAATCCCGGAGCCTTCGACGCGATCCACGGCGCCGAGCAGCTCGACAAGGTGATCGTCATCGACCAGTCGCCGATCGGCCGCACGCCGCGGAGCAATCCGGCGACCTACGTGAAGGTCTGGGACGACATCCGCAAGCT
>JBJOKF010000055.1:0-6409 GCA_046046235.1 Planctomycetota bacterium
CTACCGGCAGTTCGCCCTCACGATCGCCGCGAGCACGGCGATCTCGGCCTTCGTCTCGCTCACGCTCGCCCCGGCGCTGTGCGCGGTGCTCTTCGCCGGCCATGCCGAGCCGCACGGGCCGGCCCGGCGCGACGCCCTGCCGGCCGTCGGCATCGGCCTCGTGGCCGGTCTCTTTGCGATCTGGCTGCTCGAGGACCTGGCGATCGTGCGGGCGGGCCTCGCCGCCGCGGGCGTGCCCGACGAATGGAAGGTGTGGGCCGTGCGGTGGGTGCTGTTCACGGCCGGCGGCCTGGCGGGATGGCTCGCGGCGCCGCTCGTGAACCTGCTCCTGGCCGGCTTCTTCCGGGCGTTCAACCTGTTCTTCGACGTCACGACCGGCGCCTACGGGGCCGTCGTCGGGTTGCTCCTGCGGACGGCGATCGTGGTGGTGGCGGCCTACGTGGGGCTGATGGCGCTGACCTACTTCGGCTTCACGACCGTGCCGGTGGGCTTCATCCCCGAGCAGGACAAGGGCTATCTCGTCGTCAACTGCCAGCTGCCCGACGGGGCGAGCCTGCAGCGGACCGTGCCGGTCGTCGAGCGGCTCACGCGGGAGGCCCTGGCCACGCCGGGCGTGGCGCACGCGATCTCGGTGGCCGGCTATTCGCTCGTCACCAGCACGAACCTGCCCAACGCCGGCGGCCTGTTCGTCCTGCTCGAGCCCTTCGCCGCCCGGGCGGTCGATCCGGAGAAGGAGGCCCGAAGCATCGTGCGGCGGCTGCGCCGGGCGTTTGCGGACGTGCCGGAGGCGATCGTGTCGGTGTTTCCCGCGCCGCCGGTCGAGGGCATGGGGAGCACCGGCGGCTTCAAGCTGCAGGTGCAGGATCGGGCCGCCGACGGGCCGGCCGCCCTCCAGGCCGCGGTCGAGACGCTCGCCGAGACGGCGGCGGCCCAGCCGGGCCTGGCCGGGGTCACGACCACGTTCCGGGCCAACCAGCCGCAGGTGTTCGTCGAGGTCGACCGGGCGAAGGCCCGTGCGCAGGGCGTGCCGATCGCCGCGGTCAACGAGGCCCTCCAGCTCTATCTCGGCAGCGGCTACGTCAACGACTTCACCGCCTTCGGCCGCAACTGGCAGGTGACGGTGCAGGCCGACGCGCCGTACCGCATGCGGCCGGCGGACATCGGCCGCTTGAAGGTACCGAACACGGCGGGCGAGATGGTGCCGCTGGCCACGCTCGTCTCCGTCCGGGATTCGAGCGGCCCGGCCGTCGTCAATCGCTACAACCTGTATCCCTCCGCCGAGCTCTCGGGCGGCACGCTCCCCGGCACGAGTTCGGGCGACGCGATCGCGATTCTCGAGGCGCTCGCCGCCCAGCCGCCGGCGGGCAAAGGCGTTCTCCCGCCGGGCATGGACATCGCCTGGACGGAGCTCTCCCTCCAGCAGATCCTGGCCGGCGACACCGCAGCGGTCGTCTTCGCGCTCGGCACGGTGTTCGTGTTTTTGGTGCTCGCCGCCCAGTACGAGAGCTGGGCCTTGCCGCTGGCGATCATCCTGATCGTGCCGATGTGCCTCCTGGCCGCGATCGCGGGCGTGTGGCTCGCCGGGCTCGACAACAACATCTTCACGCAGATCGGCCTGGTCGTGCTCATCGGCCTGGCGGCCAAGAACGCGATCCTGATCGTGGAGTTCGCGAAGCAGCGCCAAGATGCCGGGGCGACCGCGGCCGAGGCGGTGCTCGAGGCGGCGAAGCTGCGGCTGCGTCCGATCCTGATGACGTCGCTGGCGTTCATTCTCGGCGTGCTGCCGCTCGTGCTCGGCACGGGTGCGGGGGCCGAGATGCGCCGGGCCCTGGGCACGGCCGTGTTCTCGGGGATGCTGGGCGTGACGGTGTTCGGCATCTTCTTCACGCCGGTCTTCTACGCGGTCGTGATGTGGTTCTCCCGCCGACCGGCGCCGTGATCACGGCCTCTCCGGCCGGGTGCCGCCCTGGCCGCGCAGGAGCCGCTGCGCCGGATAGATGCTGCGGCGGCCCGAGAGCAGGTAGGCGAGCACGCAGACGATGAACACGTGCGGGAAGGTGGCCGCACCCAGCAGCTCCATGGCCATGAGCGAGAGCGCCAGGGGCGTGTTCGCCGCGGCGGCGAACATCGCCGCCATGCCCACGCCGGCGCCAAGCTCCACGGGAATCCCCAGGCTCCGGGCCAGCACGTTGCCGAGCGTGGCGCCGATGACGAACAGGGGCGTGACCTCCCCGCCCAGAAATCCGGCGCCGAGCGTGAGCGCCGTAAACACGAGCTTGACCGCGAACGCGTGCGGCGGAATGGTCGGATCCGTGAAGGCCCGCTCCAAGAGGGGCACGCCGAGTCCGAGGTAGTCGCTCGTGGCGACGAGCTGCCAGAGCGCCACCACGGCCAGGCCGCCCAGGAACATGCGGACCGGGAGCCGCGGAACGAGCCTCTCGCCGCGGGCCTTGATGAAGTGGGTGAGTTCGATGAAGGCGGTGGCCACGACCGCGACCGTCGCCGCGAACAGGAGCCACTCGAGCAACAACAGCGGCGTCAGAGGCACGTGCGGCGCCGCCGGATAGTGCGTGTGGGCGATGCCCAGTCCGCGGGTCGTCATGTCGCCGACGACGGCCGCGACGAGCGCCGGCACGAGGGCGTCGTACTCGATCCGTCCGAGCACGACGAACTCGAGCCCGAACACGGTCCCCGCGACGGGCGTGCCAAAGACGGAACCGAAGCCGCCGGCGACGCCCGCCGCCAGCAGCTGCCGCCGCACCTGCCTGCCGACCCGCAGGCGGTGCGCGACCCAGTCGGTCAGGCTCGCCCCCATCTGCACGGCGGTGCCCTCGCGGCCGGCGCTGCCGCCGAAGAGGTGCGTGGCCACGGTGCCGAGGAGCACCATCGGTGCCATCCGTAGCGGAATCTCCGGCCCGTCGTCGTGGATGGCGTCGATGACGAGGTTGCTGCCCGCCTTGATCGGCCGACCGAACCGCTCGTAGAGCCCGCCGATCACGAGGCCGGCCACGGGCAGCGCGTACACGAGGGCCTCGTGGCCCGTGCGAAACACGGTCGCCCGCTCGAGCAACCAGAGGAATCCGGCCGAAGCGACCCCGCAGAGCAGCCCGACGAGCCCGCCGAGCGCGAGCCACTGCGCGAGGACTGCCACGCGGTCACGACTCCTCATGCCGATGCCCAGGTCCACAGAGCGTCCGCGCTGCGGGTCGTCCTGGGCCGCGCAGATCTCGTTCCGATGCCTGACCGGGTCGGGCATGCCATTGCTCCTTCGATCACGGCGCCGCCACGATCCGCACATCCTGGCCGTCGCGGAACAGCTCGGGCTGCTTGACGACGATCGGCACATGCTCGTCGAGCCCCGACAGCACCTCGAAAAAGCCGCCGGATCGCAGACCCAGCTCCACCGGCCGCCGCGCGATTTTTCCATTCCGCACGACGCAGCAGAACGTGGCCGTTCCGTCCCGCACGACGGCGGCGACCGGAATGACGATGCCCTCGCGACGCTCGTCGAGCCGGATCGTGACCGTCGCGTACATGCCCGACCGCAACCGTCCCGCCGCATTCGGCACGTCGATCTCGACGCGGAGCGAATGATTCGCCTCGACGAGCGCCCCGCTCGTGCGGGTCACGGCCGCGCGCATGACCTCCGCATCCGCCGCCTGCACCCGAACCTCGGCCGGATCGCCCACATCGACCAGAGCGGCCTCGAGTTCCGGCACGTCGACGAAGATCCGGACCGTGTCGGTCCGCGCCACCTCCACCAGCGGCGTGCCCTGCGGCCCGCTCGCCGGCTGCACGAAATGGCCGGTGTCGACGGCGCGCCGGGTGATCGTCCCGTCATACGGCGCCCTGATCTCCGTGTAGCCGAGCATGGTCCTGACCCGATCGACGACCGCGACGGCGACCTTGTGCCGCGCCGCGGCAGCCACCTTGTCGGCCTCGGCCGTGCCGATCTTCGCCTCGGCCTCGTGGAAGCCCGTCCGCGCCGACCGGCCCCGGGCGATCGTCTCCTGCACGGCCGCCTCGGCCGCGTGCAGCGCGTTCAGGGTCTCCTCCTCGAGCTTCCGGGCGATCGAGCCCTTCGCCGCCAGCGCCTGCATGCGGTCGTGCTCCGACTTCCAACGCTCCACGTCGGCATTGGCCCGAATGAGCCCGGCGTCGGCCTCCGCGATCCGCGCCTGGGCGGTCTCCGCCGCCGCGCGGCTGGCCGTGATCTGCGACTCGGCCTGCCTCACCTCCGCGTCGGCCTGGGTCACGAGCGCCTCCTTTTCGTGAAGCTCGTCGAGGAGCTCGGGCACGGCGATTCTCACGAGCAGTTCGTCCTTCTTCACCGCATCCCCGATGTCGACCCGCACGTCCTCGACGTAGCCCGCGACCTTGGCGAAGAGCGGCGTCCGCTCGAAGGCCTCGATCCGGCCGGGCTGCGTGGTCGAGAGCGTCAATGCCCGTCGCTCCGGCTTCGCGGCCGTCACCTCGGGAACCGCCACCGCCTGGGCCGCCGGCGGCGGCTCGGGCCGGCATCCGGCGGCCAGCACGGCCAGGCCAGCCAGCCAGAAAATCGTGCCCCACGAGAAACGCGTGACCGGTCGTCGGGCGGTGATCCGCATCTTCAGGCTCCTTGTTCGGCGAGCGTGGCGGCCGCGGTCGGCGTGAACGCGGCACTCTGCGGGTCGGTCGGGTCGAGTGACGCCGACGCCACCGTGGCCCGCCGCTGCACGATCGCGAAGATGCCGGGCAGGATGAAGAGCGTGGCCGCGGTCGCAGCCGAGAGACCGCCGATGACGGCGCGACCGAGCGGGGCGTTCTGCTGACCGGCCTCTCCGAGACCCAGCGCCATCGGCAGCATGCCCGCGATCATGGCGGCGCTGGTCATGAGCACGGCCCGGAGCCGGCTCGACGCGCCGGTCACGGCCGCCTCCTGCGGCGGCCGCCCTTCCCGGCGCACCTGCTCGGCGAACGAGACGAGCAGGATCGCGTTCGCCATCGCCACGCCGATCGCCATGATCGAGCCGACGAACGACTGGATGTTGAGCGTCGTGTCGGTGACGAAGAGCATGGCCAGCACGCCGGCGATCACGGCCGGCACGGTCGACACCGCGGCGACCGCCAGACGGACGGATTGGAAGTTGGCCGTCAGCACGAGAAAGACGACGAGGATCGCCACGGCCAGCCCCACCGACAGGCCGCCGAGCATGTCGCCCAGCGGCACGATCTGACCGCGGATCTCGGTGGTCACGCCCTGCGGCGGCCGTCCGGCCCGCTCGATGGCCGCCTGGACCTGCCGGGCGACGGAGCCCAAGTCCGCGCCGTGGATGTTGGCGGTGATCGTGATCTGGCGCCGCATGTTGTAGCGGTCGAACTGCCCCGGCATCGTGCCGGGCTCGAGGGTCGCCACGTCCCGCACGAGCACCTGCCCAGCGCCCGAGTGGTTGATCGGCAGGCGGGCCAGATCGTCGGCCGACTTGAGTGTCTGCACGCGCTCGTCGGGTGCCCTCAGCACCTGCCTGGGCACCTCCACCTGCACCTGATAGGCGATGCCCGACTTGGGGTCGGACCAGTAGTTGGGCATCACGAACCGGCTCGACGACGTGGCCATGGTCAGGGCCCGCGACACGTCACCCTGGGTGAGTCCGGAGAGCCCCGCCTTCTCGCGGTCGATCTCCACGCGGATCGTGGGATAGTCCAAAGACTGACCGAACTGGAGATCGCGGAGCGCGGGGATCGATGCCAGTTCCGCGCGGATCGCCTCGGCATGCCTGCGGCTGTCGGCGAGGTTCGGCCCGCTGACCGCGATCTCGATCGGTGTCGGCGCCCCGAAGCTCATCACCTCGTTGACGATGTCCGAGGGCTCGAACGAGACCCGCAGTTCGGGCAGCGCCTCGGCCACCTTCGCCCGGAGCCGCTCCTTGAGTTTCTCGACGCCGACGCCGCCGTGGTCGTGGAGATCGACGTAGAGGATCGCCTCCTCGGGGCCGCGCGACCATTGATAGACCGCGTTCACGGGAAAGTTCGAGTGGATCATGCCCACGTAGCCGAGCGTGAGGGCGACGTTCTCCGCGCCCGCCTCCCGCTTGACGAGATCGATCACGTCGAGCGCGTACCGTTCCGTGCGCGCGATCTGCGTGCCGTCGGGAGCACGGATCCGGAGCCGAAACTGCCCCGCATCCACGACCGGAAAAATCTCCCGTCCGAGCCGCGGCCCGAACCAGGCGATCGCGGCCACGGCCGCCGCGGCATAGCCCCCTACGACCAGCCAGCGCGCCGCCACGAGCCTTTCGACGAGCCCGGCATAGCCCCGGCGGAGCCGTCCGAAGAAGGATGCCTCGTCGTCGCCGTGGGGCAGGTGGCGCAGCAGCCACACGCTCACCACCGGCACGAACGTGCTCGACAGGATGTAGGAGCCGATCAT
>JBJOKF010000110.1:0-14802 GCA_046046235.1 Planctomycetota bacterium
CCGAGGAAAAGGAGCTTTTGTCGCGGGCCTACGGCGTGCTCGGGGCCGCCTACCGCGGCATGGGCGGTCGGGAGCAGGACGCACTGATCCAGTACCTCACCATCGACCTGGTCTACAACACACTGCCGGAGACCCACGCCGAGGCGTTGTTCAACCTGGCCGAGCTGTGGGCCAAGGGGGGGCGGCAGGATCGGTCCCGTGAGGCACAGCAGAATCTCAAAGAGGTCTATCCGGCCAGCCCGTGGGCTGCCAAACTGGGGGCCGCGAAGCCCTGAACCGGGCGATCCCGGCCCTGGGATCGCGATCTGTGCGCGACGACGACAGTTTCATCTCGAGTGCGAGGAGACGATGTTCATGTTCAGTGGAATGGCCCGTGTGCTCCCTTTCCTGCTCGCGTTGGCCCCCTGGGCCGTCGCCATCGCGCCGTTGGCGGCCGTCCCGCAGTCGGCCTGGGCGCAGGATGAGGAGGCTGCCGGCGCGGATGCCGCGGATGCCGCCGAGGGGGGCGAGGCCGAACCCGGCGAAAACATGCTCGTCTTCTACTACAAGGCCCTCGGCCTGCGGTACGTGATCGTCTTCCTGGCGCTCTCCTTCGGCCTCGTGGCCCTGCTCGTGATGTGCTTCATGCAGATCCGCAAGACGGTGCTCATGCCGCCGGGACTGAGTCAGGCCTTCGAGGCGCATCTGGAAAACAAGGAGTATCAGCAGGCCTACGAACTCGCGAAGAACGACGACTCCTACCTGGGCCACGTGCTCGCCGCGGGCATGGGCAAGCTGCAGTCGGGCTACGGCCCAGCGGTGGAGGCGATGCAGGAAGCCGAAGGCGAGCAGGCGATGAAGCTCGAGCACAAAATCAGCTACGTATCGCTCGTCGGGGCCTTGGCGCCGATGTTCGGCCTGCTGGGCACGGTCGACGGGATGGTTGGCGCCTTCATGGTGATTGCGAAGTCCGCCACGGCGCCCAAGCCATCGGAGCTCGCCATCGGCATCTCGCAGGCCCTGATCACGACACTCATCGGTCTCTGGCTGGCGATCCCGGCCATCGCCTGCTTCGCGCTCTTCAAGAACTGGCTCCAGACGCTCAGCGGCGACGTCGACAGCGAGGCGATGCGGCTGATGTCACGGTTTCAGTCGATGGGCAAGAAGTAAGTAGGAGCCGGAGACGGCGCGAGGTCGCGGACGGCGGCCCCGCCGGCGAATGCCATGCCGAAGCGAGCGAGCGATCCGTCGAGCACCGACATCGACATGACGCCGATGATCGACATGACCTTTCAGCTCATCACGTTTTTCATGTTCGTGATGAACTTCTCGGAGGCGGAACAGGACGACCGCATCCAGCTGCCGCTGAGCCAGTTGGCGAAGCCGGTCGACGGCCCGGTGGAGAAGCCGATCACCCTCCAGCTCACCAGCAAGGGAAGCGTGATCTACGCCGGCGAGCTGATCGGGCTGCAGGACGTCGGCGGCTTCCTCGATCGCGAGAAGTCGGTGATGATCGACGCCGGCCGCGAGCCGACGGCCGCCACCGTCATCGTCCGGGCCGACGGCAGCTCCAAGACCGGGGACGTCCAGGAGATCATCAAAATCTGCCAGGAAAAGGGCTTCGAGAAGTTCGCCCTCCGCGCGAAGTACGACGAGGGCCGCTGACTCGAGGAAGGTGAACGCATGGCCCGCAAAAAGTCGCAACTCTCCGACAAGATCGACATCAACATGACGCCGATGATCGACGTCGTGTTTCAGCTGATGTCGTTTTTCATGTGCTCGCTCAAGATCGTGGCGCCCGAGGGGGACTTCGACATCCGCATGCCCCTGGGCCGGGCGGCCGGCGCGGCGGTCGAGGATCAGATGGTGCCGCCGATCCGGCTGACGCTCTCGGCGGGGGCCGACGGCAGCCTGGCCGGGATGAGCATGAACGGCAATCCCGTAGGCGACTTCAAGGAGCTGCAGCAGAAGGTGCTGGCCTTGGTGGGTGACGGCCGTGGGCCGGGGTCGCTCGCCGAGAAGACCGAGGTGGAGCTCGACTGTGGCTACGACCTCCGGTACGAAAACGTCGTGAAGGCGATCACGGCGGTTTCAGGCTCCGTCCAGGACGGGCAGATCGTGGAGCTGATCAAGAAGATCAAGTTCACGCCGCCGAAGGCCCCGCGGTAACGGCGTGTTCTCCCGCGACGAGTCGCGCTATCCGCGCGGGTGAAACCGCTCGTGGACCGTGCGGAGGCGGCCGGAGTCGACGTGGGTGTAGCGCTGCGTCGTCGCGATGCTCGCGTGGCCGAGCATCTCTTGCACGTGGCGCAGGTCGACGCCGCCCGCGACCATGTGGGTGGCGAAGCTGTGGCGGAGCGTGTGCGGGCCGATGTCCGACGGCACCCCCGCCCGCTCGGCATGCCGCCGCACGATCTCCCAGATCCGCATCCGCGACACCCGGTTGCCGCGGCTCGAGAGGATCACCCAGGCCGGCTGCACGGCCGCTCGGGCCGCGAACGGCCCGCGAGCGCCGTCGATCCAGGCCCGGAGGCAGGCGACCGCCTTGCGTCCCAGCGGGACCACCCGTTCCTTGCCGCCTTTGCCGTGGCAGGTGCAGAAGCTCTCCGCGAGGTGCACGTCCGCCAGCCGGAGGGCGGCCACCTCCGAGGCGCGGCAGCCGGTCGCATACAGCAGTTCGAGGAGGGCCCGATCCCGCTGCCCGGTGGACGTGGCCGGGTCGGGGCTGGCGAGGAGACGGTCGACCTGCTCGGCCGTGAGGGTGCCGGGAATCACGTCCGCCCGCCGGCCCGCCGTCAGGAGCTCCGCGGGGCTCTCGCGGACCACGCCCTCCAGCTGCAGGAAGGCGTAAAACGTCCGCAGCGTCGCGGCCTGACGGGCCACGCTCGCCCGGGCGAGGCCCCGGCGGGCCAGCGAGGCGAGATAATCGCCGAGTTCCCGCACCGACAGCGCCGTAGGGTTGCCGTCACCCAGCCAGTCGGCAAAGTCGCGCAGGTCGCGCCGATAGGCTTCCTGCGTGTTGGCGGCGAGGGCCCGCTCGTGACGGACATAGTCGAGAAACCGGCGGGTGAGCATGCCCGCCGAGCCGCCCTCCGCGGCCGCCCCCGGACCCGTGTCGAGGATGATCTTTCGGGCCCGTCGGCCCGGTTTCTGGCTGTCGGTCATCGGCTGAGGCTCCGGCGGCGGGGCCCCGCCGCCGCTCAGGCGTCGTAGCCGAGGTTCGGGGACAGCCACCGCTCGACCTCGGCCACGTCCATGCCCTTGCGGGCGGCATAGGCCTCCACCTGGTCACGGGTGATCCGGTCCACCGCGAAATATCGGCTTTCCGGGTGCCCGAAATAGAGCCCGCTGACGCTGGCGGCCGGAGTCATGGCGCAGCTCTCGGTGAGCGCCATGCCGGCGGCCCCCTCCGCGTCGAGCCAGCGGAAGATCGACCGCTTCTCGGTGTGATCCGGGCAGGCGGGATAGCCGGGGGCCGGCCGGATGCCGCGATACCGCTCCTCGATGAGATCATCGGCGGAGAACGCCTCGCTGCGGCCGTAGCCCCACTCGCTCCGCACGCGGGCATGCAGCCACTCGGCGAAGGCCTCCGCGAGCCGGTCGGCCAATGCCTTGACGAGAATCGCGGAATAGTCGTCGTGCTCGCGCTCGTAGCGGCCGGCGAGCTCGTCGCACCCATGGCCGGCGGTGCAGGCGAAGGCGCCGATGTAGTCCCGCCGGCCGCTCTCCAGCGGCGCCACAAAGTCGGCCAGGGCGTGGAAGACGTCCTGTCCCTTTCGTTCCCACTGCTGCCTGAGCGTGTGCACCCGGCCGAGTTCGGCGGTCCGCGTGTCGTCGGTGAACAGCACGATATCGTCGCCGTCGGCGCCCGCCGCGAAGAAGCCGTACACGCCGCGGGCGGAGAGCGACTTGTCCCGCACGATCTCCTCGAGGAGCCGCTGCGCGTCGTCGAAGAGTTTGCGGGCCTCCGTGCCGACCACCGGGTCGGTGAAGATCGCCGGATACTTCCCCTTGAGCTCCCACGACATGAAAAACGGCGACCAGTCGATGAACGGGATGAGTTCCTCGAGCGGCACGTCGTCGAGCCGGCGAATGCCGACGAACTCGGGCGTGTCGATCGGCGTCGTCGCCCAGTCGGTCGTCCAGCGGCGGCGGCAGGCCTCCGCGTAGGGCAGCAGCTTCGTCTGCTGCCGTTGCTTGAAGCTCTCCACGTCGCGGGCTTGGGCCGCCCGGTTGGCCGTGGCGAAGGCGGTCCGTGTGGCGGGGTTGAGCAGCTTCTCGACGACGCCCGCCGCGCGGGAGGCGTCGTTGACATGGATGACGTCGCCGCCGTACCGCGGGGCGATCTTCACCGCCGTGTGGCGGGCCGACGTCGTGGCGCCGCCGATCAGGAGGGGCAGTTTCAGCCCCTCGTGCTCGAACTCCTGGGCCACCTGCACCATCTCGTCCAGGCTCGGCGTGATGAGGCCGGACAGGCCGACCACGTCGACCTGCTGCGCCTTCGCCTCGTCGATGATCTTCGCGCACGGGACCATCACCCCGAGGTCGACGACCTCGTAGCCGTTGCAGCCCAGGACCACGCCGACGATGTTCTTGCCGATGTCGTGGACGTCGCCCTTGACGGTGGCCATGAGCACGCGGCCCCGCTTCGCCTGGGCGGCGCCCTGCGCCTTCCGCTCCTCCTCCATGTAGGGCAGCAGATGGTTGACGGCCCGCTTCATGACCCGCGCGCTCTTCACGACCTGCGGCAGGAACATCTTCCCCTCGCCGAAGAGGTCGCCCACGGTCTGCATGCCGCGCATCAGCGGCCCCTCGATGATCTCCAGGCTGGTCGCGTACTGCTTGCGGGCGTCCTCGAGATCCTCCTCGACGTGGTCGACCAGGCCCTTCACCAGGGCGTGGGCCAGCCGACCCTCGACGTCGAGGGAGCGCCAGGCATCGGCCTTGGCGAGCTCGCCGGGATCCCGCTTCTTGACCGTCTCGGCGTGCTCGATGAGCCGATCGGTGGCGTCGGGGCGACGGTCGAAGAGCACGTCCTCGATCCGCTCCAGGAGCACCGGGTCGATGTCCTCGTAGACCGCGAGTTGGCCCGCATTGACGATGCCCATGTCCATGCCCGCGTGGATCGCGTGGTACAGGAAGGCGGAGTGCATCGCCTCGCGGACGGCGTCGTTGCCCCGGAACGAGAAGGAGATGTTGCTGACGCCGCCCGACACCCGGACCAGCGGCATCGATTCCTTGATCCGGCGGGTGGCTTCGAGAAAGTTGATGCAGTAGCGGTTGTGCTCCTCGATGCCGGTGGCCACCGTGAGGATGTTGGGGTCGAAGATGATGTCCTCGGGGGCGAAGCCGGCCTGCTCCGTCAGCAGCCGATAGGCCCGCTGGCAGATCGAGACCCGCCGTTCGATGTCGGTCGCCTGTCCCTCCTCGTCGAACGCCATGACCACGACCGCCGCCCCGTAGCGGCGGACGGTCCGCGCCTGCCGCAGGAAGGTCTCCTCCCCCTCCTTGAGGCTGATCGAGTTGACGATCCCCTTGCCCTGGATGCACTTGAGCCCCGCCTCGAGCACCTCGAATCGCGAGCTGTCGATCATCACCGGCACGCGGGCCACGTCGGGCTCGCTGGAGAGCAGCGTGAGAAACTTCGTCATCACCGCCGGCCCGTCGAGCATGCCCTCGTCGACGTTGACGTCGATGATGTTGGCGCCGTTTTCCACCTGCTGCCGGGCGACGCTGACCGCCTCCTCGTACCGCTCCTCCTTGATGAGCCGCGCGAAGGCCCGCGATCCGGTGACGTTGGTCCGCTCCCCGATGACCGTGAAACTGCTCTCCGGCCGCAGTTCGAGCTGCTCGAGGCCCGAATACCGGGATCGCCGGGGCGGCGCCGCCGGCTTGCGCGGCGGGTACTGGGACACCGCGGCCGCGATGGCGGCGATGTGGGCCGGCGTCGTGCCGCAGCAGCCGCCGATGATGTTCAGCCAGCCCTCGCGGGCGAACTCTCCGAGCACGGCCGCCATGTCCTCGGGCGTCTCGTCGAAGCCGCCGAGGGCGTTCGGCAGGCCGGCGTTGGGGTAGCAGCTCACCAGCCGGGGCGTGATCCGCGACAGGTCGGCCAGGTGCGTGCGCAGCTTCTCGGGGCCCAGGGCGCAGTTGATGCCCACGCTCGTGAGGTCGACGTGCGACAGGCTCGTCCAGCAGGCCTCGACCGTCTGCGCGGAGAGCGTGCGGCCCCCCTCGAACACCGTGAAGGAGGCCATCACGGGCAGGCGGCGGCCGAGATCGCTGAACACCTGCTCCATCGCGAACAGGCAGCTCTTCAGCACGAGCGTGTCGAAGGCGGTCTCCGCGAGCAGGATGTCGACGCCGCCGTCGATGAGCGCCTCGATCTGCTCGCGGTAGGCGGCCACGAGTTGGTCGAAGGTGACGTCGCGGTGCCCCGGGTCGGCCACGTTGCCGGCGATCGAGAGCTGCTTGTTCGTGGGGCCGATGGAGCCGGCCACGAACCGCGGTCGGTCGGGCGTGCGGGCCGTCGCGGCGTCGGCCGCCTCGCGGGCCAGACGGGCCGCGACGAGATTGAACTCCCGGGCGCGGTCCGCCAGGCCGAAGTCGGCCAGGGCGATGCTCGTGGCGCCGAAGGTGTTGGTCTCGACGATGTCGGCGCCGGCCGCGAGGTAGGCGGCGTGAATGTCGCGGATCGCGTCCCCCTGCGAGAGCACCAGGACGTCGATGCAGTTCTTCAGGTCCTTGGGGTGGTCGCGGAACGGGGCCCCCCGGAAACCCTGCTCATCGAGGCCCAGGGCGTGGACCATGGTGCCCATCGCGCCATCGAGAACGGCGATCCTCTTGGAGAGCAGGTCGTGGAACTGGTCGGTGCGGGAGGCCGGCTGCGCGGGAGGCATCGTATGGTTTCTGGGGGAATGGGCGGGCGGAAACGGCGGATCGACGGCGAACCCCGCCTCGTCGGCAGAGACCACCTCATCGGATCATACTTCGCGTTTCCACCGGGATCATAGGCGACTTGGAGGAAGAGGCGGACCCTGACGAAGCCGGGTTTTGGCGGCTCCCGGAAGCCGCGGCGACTGGGGACCGGTTCCGCCGGCGAGCCTCGCGGTTCAAGGGGCATCCGCGGGGACGACGATCCGAGGAGACAGTCGGCCGGCAGCGAGCCGCCCGCTTGTCGATGGTTCCTCCGCGGTGATCCCTATGCAGATTCTGGCACGCATTCCCGTCCTTTCGGTCGTCGACGAGCCGTCGGCAGGATGGGCCGCGCCGCCGTCGAGTGACGCTGCCATAGGCATGTCGGTCTCGTCCGCGGCCGCGTGCGACGAACCGTCGGCCGAGGCATCTGCCGACAGCGGCGAGCATGACGGACCATCCTTGGCTGCGGTGGAGCGGCCGCGGGCGGCCAGGCTCCCGGCGCCGTCGATCCTCGTGCTCTCGGTTCTGGCCGTCGCAATGTGGATGGCGGCGCTGCGGAATGATCGGCTCCGGCTCGAAGCTGCGCGGCAGGCCCGTGCGGAGCGGCTGGCGGAGGTGGTGCCGGGTGTCGTCGGGACGGCAGGGAGCCGCACGCGATGACGCCTCTCGCCACGACGCCGCTCGATCTGGTCGACCTGGCCTTTCTCCGCCGGTCCGAGGCCTCGGCCCGTCCGTCGGCCGCGGCGCCGGCGCCGGTCGCGGCTGTCATGTCCACGACCAGCACCGCCGCGTCCGGCGTCCCGGTCAACGGCATGCTCGCCGCGCGGGCTCCCCTTCCCCGTGCGACCACGCTCGTGGAGCGGTTGCTCGGGGTGGTGCCCGGGGAATGGCAGTCGTTGGCGGAGCGGGTCGAGGAAGCGTGCGGCCGCGGCACCTGCGTGATCGCCGTCGCCGGTGGCTGTCCGGGGGAAGGGCGATCGACCGTCGTCGCCTGCCTGGCACGGACCCTCGCCGACCGGGGGCATATGGTGGAGGTCCTTGATCGCGCGCCGGTCGAACTTCCGGCCGCCTCGGGCCGCTCGCGGTGCTCGATCGCACTGGTCGACGCCGGCGTCTGGTTTCCGGGTGGGCCGCTCCGCCGCTCGTGGCTCGCCAGGCGCAGCCTCGGCTGCCAGGCGGCCATCCTCGTGCGGCGGGCCGATGCGCCCGAGTGGGCGGGCCGGGAAGCGGCGCTCGCAGCCGTCGGCGTCGTCGTGCTCGGCGAGGTGCTCACCATGGCTCCGCCCACGACCCACTCCATCCGCGTCGCCTGAGGCACCGACCGCCATGACCATCGTCGCCAGTGCCGAGGAACAGCCGGTCGAACTCACGCCGGCGCAGGCGGCCGCGGCCGCCAAGGTCGCCTTCGCGGTCGAAGTCCCCGGGGCGGTCGTCGTCCTCTGCGGGCCGCCGGGGGTCGGCAAGACGACGGTATTGGCACACCTGGCCGCGGCGGCGACCGCCGCCGGTCGCCCCGTGCGTGTCAGCAGCCTGGCCGAACTTGCGGGTGGAGCCGACGGGGAGCAGGCCCAGTGCGACGGCCGGGGAACGCGGTCGGCCCCGACCCACGACATCCTCCTCGTCGACGACGCCCATGAGACGGACGTCGTCGGGCTCGCCGATCGGCTGGGCCGCTGTCGTCGCTGCCGTCCCGCCACGGCGGTCGTGCTGGCGGGTGAAGGCCGGCTTTTGTCGCTCGTGGCGGGCGACACGCGGCTCGAGCAGTCGATCCGGCTGCGGGCGACGCTGCCCGTCTTCTCGTTCGCCGACACCCTGCGGTTGCTCGCCGGTCGCCGGGAATCTGTCGCGGTGGTCGGCGCGGACGAGGCCGTGCTCCGCACGATCCACGAGATCGCCGGCGGCGTGCCGACGGTGTGCTTGCGGCTGGCGGAGGTGGCCGACATGCTGGCCGTCGCGATGCCGCGACCGCTCACGGCCGACGACATCGAGATGATTCACCGCCGGCTGAGCCTGTCGGCGGCGTGACCCGCTCGCGCCGGATGCGGGCGGGGCTTCAAGCCTCGGCGACCGCGCGGGCCAGATAGTCCGTCACCGAGTCGGGGCCTCCCGGCACGCAGACGCGGCTGGGAGCGAACGCAGTCGGATCGATCGGCGGCGTTCGTCCCGTCATCAGGTCGGCGATCATCACGGCAGTGCCCGTCGACTGATGCAGCCCGGCCCGGAAGTGGCCGGTCGCGACGAACGCGTTCGTGCAGGCCGGTACGGGCCCGACCAAGGGGAGCCCGTCGACCGAGCCGGGCCGCAGGCCCGCCCACGACTGCTCGAGCGCGCCCGGCGGCAGCGGGCCGAGCAGCCAGGTGGCGAAGTCGAGCAGGCGACTGATCGCCCCGGGCGTGGTCTCCCGATCGAACCCGGCGTCCTCGAGCGTCGATCCGACGAGCACCCGGCCGTCGCCGCGGGCGACGAGGTAAGCGAGCCCCACGTTGATCACCCGCTCAAGCGGCCGGGCGGGCAGGTGCAGAAGCGCGATCTGTCCGCGGATGGGGCGGGTCTCGATCCGCAGGCCAAGCGGCTCCGCGATCGCCGCGGACCAGGCGCCGGCGGCGAGACAGTAGCGGTCGGCCTGCACGATCTCCTCCGGGCCGCCGCCGTCGGCGCCGCTCGTCACCACGCCCTCGATCCGGCCGCCGCTGACGAGCATCTGGCGGACCGACGCCGCCGTGATGCGGACGCCGCGCTGCCGGCAGGAGGCGGCGAGCGCGTCGAGGTGGCGGGGCGGCCGGATCGTCATCTCATCCGGCAGGAGCATGCCCCCGAGCACGCGGCCGCTGCGCGCGGCGGCCCCGAGCGCCGGCTCGAGCCGTGCCAGGTCGCCCGGCCCCACGATCTCGGAGCGGGCCCCCTTCGCCAACCAGTCGCGGGCCGTGTCGCGCAGCCGTTCCATCTCCCGCTCGTCGCGGGCCAGGTGCAGCCCACCGCACGCCTCGAGCTCGGTGTCGATGCCGGTCTCGTGCCGCAGTTCGGAAGCCCATTCGGCATGCAGCCGATGGCTCCACGCCGTGAGCCGCTCGTTGGGCGAGCCGCCGGCCCGCTCGGGCGCCGGCGGGAAGATGCCGGCAGCCGCCCAGGAGGCGGTGTCGCGGGCCGCTTCACGGCCGAGCACGCGGACCGACAGGCCGCGGCCGGCCAACTCGCGGGCGATCGAGAGGCCGATGACTCCTGAGCCGATGATGCAGACGTCGGTCATGTCGGATGGTCCGCCCGGCGCGGCTGCCGACCGGTCCGCCGGCGCGGCCGGGTGGCTCGCCGAGCAGGGAGTCTCAGGCGTTGGTGGCGATCTCGGGCGTGTCGGCGATGTTGACCCAGACGTGGACGTGGGGTGAGCCGCGGAAATGCCAGACGAACGACGGCCCTTCGAGACGCCAGCAATCCCAGACACCGTCGTTGCCCAGGTCGCCCTCCCGATAGAAGGCGAGCGCGCAGGCGTCGAGGCCGCCCTGCCGCGCCAGGCAGGCCCGCACCTCGTCACGATCACTGCCGCGGAAGGGCTCGAGAAGGAGTCCGAGCACCCGCTCCATCTCGGCCCGCTGGTCCGCGGAGAGGTCCGCGAGCGGCAGGCCCGGCACGCCTGCGCCACGGCCCCGGAAGGCGACCGCGTTTTCCCGCGGCCGCGCGGCGACGAGCGCCCGCTCCCGCTGCCGCCCGTCGAGCATGGCAAACACGCCATTGGCGGCCACGGCCTGGGACCAGAAGACGTTGCCCGGGTGGTTCGGCTCCTCGGTGTCGCCGCCGGCATCGTGGCCGTAAAAGATCGGGCCGCCGAAGGCGACGTGCTCGGCAGCATCGCCGTCGCACCGGAGCGTCATGTGGCGGCCGCTCAGCAGGCACTGAAACCGGCCCGAGCCGGGGTCGCCGATCAGCGCGATCGCCTGGCCGTGGCCGAAGCCGCCCGTGTCGTCCTCCATCTGCTTGTAGAAGCGGGCATGCCATTCGGGGGCGATGAGCTGCTCGAAGATCTCGCGGACGAGCTGCTTCTGATCGGCCGTGAAGAAGTCGCTGGCGATGTCGGGGTCGGTCGCCTTCCAGTTGTTCGCCACACGGGTACGGAGCAGGCCGAACTTCGGGTGCTTGTAGTCCCACGGCACACAGATCCGCTCCCGCTGCTCTGGCGACAGCGCAGCATGCAGCCGCGCGGCGAGCGTCTCGGAGGCCACGGGGGCGGGGTTCGCGGCCTCGGCCCGGACGCGGCCTCCGGCGAGGATGCCGCCGGCGGCCGTCAGCGAACCGGCGAGGAAGCGTCGGCGCGACGGTTCGGGAAGCGTCGAGGACATGGGCGTCTCCATGGTGCTCCGGGGGGAGGAAGCGGGCGGCCGTGACGGGACGGGGCCGGCGGAGTCCGGCCTCGAACGCTCGTCATACAGTACGGCGCCGCCGCCGCGGCCGCCACTGGCAGTGGCCGCAGAAGAAGGTGGAACGCTGCGCCTGCACCAGCCGCGCGACCGGCCGGCCGCAGCCGCCGCACGGCTCGCCCGCAAGGCCGTAGACGCGGTGTCGCGTCTGATAGCGGCCGGGACGACGGTCGGCAGTCTGATAGGTTTCGTCGCCGATCGACGAGCCTTCGAGCCGCACGGCGTCGGCCAGGATGTCTCGCGCCGCGGCGGCGATCCGCCCCCAGCAGTCGGCGGACAGCCGGCGGCACGCCGCCCGCGGATCGATGCCGGCGGCGTGGAGGATTTCGGCGGCGTAGATGTTGCCGATGCCGGCCACGGCCCGCTGATCGAGGAGCGCGACCTTCACCGCCCGCCGCGAGCCGCCGAGGCGGTCACGCAGCGCCTGGCCCGTGATCGTGAGACCGTCAGGGCCGAGCATGGTCTCACCGCAGACGGCCGCCAGGCCGCGTTGATCGAGCAGGCGGATCGTGCCCAGGCCGCGGCGATCCCAGAAGACCAAGCCGGGCGCTTGCTCCGCCTCGAAGATGATCTCCAGACGCACGTGGCCGGAGGTGGGCGGATCGGCGACGAGCAGGAGCCCGGTCATCCGTGGCTCGATCACGAGCCATTCGGGGCCGATGCGGCCCCGGGGGGCGAGTTCGATCGCCGCCCGCTTGCCGAACCGCCCGACACCGGCGATCGTCCGCCCCGCCAGCCGAGCGCCGACCGACCGCGCCGACGGCTCCACGCGAATGGGCCGTACGGAGCCGCGGGGGAATCGCGCGGCCGCGATCCGCCGCCCGGCGAGGTGCGCGATCCCCCGACACATCGTTTCGACTTCGGGCAGTTCCGGCATTTTCCACCGACGGTCGATGGTAGCACTGCCCGGTGCGGCTACAATCTGACCGTCAGGATGCCGCTCCATTCCACTCCCCGGCCAGGCCATGACGCACGCGACCCCGACCGCACCGCAGCCGCTCTCCCAGGTTCCTGACGCGCTGGGGCGGTTTGGCCGCTTCGGTGGCCGCTACGTGCCGGAGACACTCTCCGCGGCGCTCGAGCAGCTCGAGCGGGCCTACGCGGACGCGATCGCCGATCCCGCCTTCGCCGCCGAACTCGACGAGCTGCTCGGGGCCTTCGTCGGCCGGCCGACTCCCCTGCTCTTCGCGCGGCGGCTCACCGAGCTCGCCGGGGGCGCGCAGATCTACTTCAAGCGCGAGGATCTGAGTCACACCGGCGCCCACAAGATCAACAACACCCTCGGCCAGGGTCTCCTGGCGATCCGCATGGGCAAGCGCCGGATCATCGCCGAAACCGGCGCCGGCCAGCACGGAGTGGCCACCGCGACCGCCTGCGCGCGTTTCGGCTTGGAGTGCGTGGTCTACATGGGCGCCGAGGACGTGCGGCGGCAGGCCCCCAATGTCCGCAACATGCGGTTCATGGGAGCGGAGGTGCGGCCGGTCGAGAGCGGCTCGCGGACGCTTCGCGACGCGATCAACGAGGCGATGCGCGACTGGATGGGATCGGTCGATACGACGCACTACATCATCGGCTCGGTCGTGGGGCCGCATCCGTTCCCCCGGATCGTCCGCGACTTCCAGTCGGTCATCGGCCGCGAGGCCCTCGAGCAGTGCCGGCGGCAGCTCGGCCGCCTGCCCGACACCGTCGTGGCCTGCGTCGGCGGCGGCAGCAACGCTGCGGGCATGTTCTATCCGTTTGTCGATCATGCCGACGTGCGGCTGGTGGGCGTGGAGGCGGGCGGCCGGTCGGGCCGCCCTGGCGATCACGCCGCGAGCCTGAGCTACGGCAGTCCCGGCATCCTGCACGGCAGCTTGAGCTACGTGCTCCAGGATGCCGACGGCCAGACCGCCGACGTGCACTCCGTCTCCGCCGGGCTCGACTATCCCGGCGTCGGGCCGGAGCACGCCTACTGGCGCGATGCCGGGCGGGTGGAGTACACGAGCGTGACCGACGCCGCGGCGCTGGACGCGTTTGACACGGTCGCGCGTCGCGAGGGCATCCTGCCGGCGCTCGAGACCTCGCACGCGTTGGCCTGGGCCGTGGAGGAGGCGGGCCGCCGCCCGAACGAGGAGATCATCGTCGTTTGCCTGTCGGGCCGCGGTGACAAAGATGCCGCGGAGATCGCCCGTCTGCGGGGGCTCGTGTCCTGATCGCACGGCAGGATCGTCGACGCGACGGCGCCGACAAGACCACAACAGGCCGCCGCCACGGTCCCGCCCGTTTTCCGCCCCGTTCCCGTTTCGCTTTCCGAGAGAGTCGCCGCCATGTCCGCTCCCCCCGCCGTGTCCCAGGTGCAACGGCTCGCCGAACGCTTCGCCCTGCAGAGAAGCGAGGGCCGCGGGGCGCTGGCGCCCTTTCTCACCGCGGGTGATCCCGACATGGAGACGTCGCTCGAGCTGCTCGTGGAGATGGACCGTGCGGGGGCGGCGGTCTGTGAGTTGGGCGTGCCCTACAGCGATCCGATCGCCGATGGCCCCGTGATCCAGGCGGCCTACACGCGGGCCCTCGCCGCCGGCTTCACGCTGGAAAAGCTCTTCGAGTTGGCCCGGGCCGCGACGCAACGGACGGCGATGCCGATCCTGGCGATGGCGAGCTACTCGCTCATCTTTCGTCGGGGAATCGACCGGTTCGTCGCCGATGCGGCCGCCGCCGGCCTGGCCGGGTTCGTGGTGCCCGACCTGCCGCTCGAGGAATCCGACCAGCTCGACACGGCCTGCCGCCAGGCGGGCCTCGCGCTCGTGAGGCTGGTCACGCCGACCACACCGCCCGAGCGGGCCGCGGCGATCGCCCGCCGGTCGACCGGCTTTCTCTACTGTGTCTCCGTGGCGGGGGTGACGGGCGCCAGGGCGGAGCTGCCCGACGACCTGGTCGAGCGAGTGCGGTGGCTGCGGAGCCAGACCGACGTGCCGGTCCTGGTCGGATTCGGCATCTCGACCGCGGAGCAGGCGCGGGCCGTGGCGGCAGTGGCCGACGGCGTGATCGTGGGCTCGGCGGTGGTCCGCCGGGTCGCCGAGGCGGCGGGACAGTCCCGGGAGCGACTGGTGGCCGACGTCGGCCGCTTCGTCGGCGACCTCGCCGCGGCCGTCCGTCAGGCCTAGCCTGCACGACGGGCGGGCAGGAAGCCGCGGGCCACGAGGCCCGGCTCGTGCGGCGTGCCTCGCAAGAGCCGCACGGCCAGGGGCGTGGCCATGAGCGTGGTGATGATCGCCATCAGCACGAGCATGCAGTAGACAGCCGGCGGGATCACGCCCAGATCCATGCCGACGTTGCAGACGACGAGTTCCATCAGCGCCCGCGTGTTCATCAGGACGCCCACGCAGGAGGCCTCCCGCTGCGGCATCCCGCAGAGGCGGGCGGCCAGGCCGCATCCACCCCACTTGCCGAGCACCGCCGCGGACAGGACCGCCACGCACCATCCCCAGGCCTCGAAGGAGCCCAGCGCCCCGATGTTCGT
>JBJOKF010000122.1:0-24344 GCA_046046235.1 Planctomycetota bacterium
CTGAAACGAATGACGCAGGAAACAGATCGGACGGACGAAGCACTGGAAAGCTGTTGCGCCCTACCGCAGGTCGATCGCCGCGGAACGGCGGCGGAACGACTGCTCCGGCTGCACGGTCACGACGATGTCGTCGATGTATTGCCCCGCAACGCATTCCCCGCTGGCGAAGGCCGACTCGGCCTGACCGCGGGCGTAGCAGTGCAGGAGCAGGTAGCGGGCATGGGCCGGCACCGCGACGACCACGGCCACACGCTGCCATGATGCGGGGTCGCCATCCAGATCCTGGTTTGTCTCCGCCGCCGCGACCGGGCGTGCACTGGCGTCGACCGCGTCGGGGTTGGCGCCCTCCACCTGCTTCAGCCAGATCGAGTGATCGATCTGACCGGGAGCGTGCTGCGTGGCGATCGCCTTGAGCCCGCACATGCGCCGCGTCGAATCGGTCGCGGGCGTGCCATTGAACCAGGCCGAGAGCTCCACGCGGATCTCGCGGCTGCCCGCGAGCGCCCGCATCTGCTCGAGATCGATGAACCGCCAGATCTCGGAGGCGACACCGGCATAGGACTCCCCGCGCGGATGGCCGCTGACGAACTGCAGCATGTGCTCGCCCGTGTGGGGCAGCATGCGCTGGTCGTCCCAGGCCTCCCGCCCGACCACGCGGGTCTCGTCGCCGCTCCAGCAATCGGTGGCCGTGGGAAGATAATCGGCCAGAGGCGCCGGCGGCAGTTCGAAGCCCTCGACCAGCACCGGAAACGGCTCGGCAAACTCGCTCGCAACCCGGCCCGCATGGGCGACCGTCAGGGTCGCCAGCAGGCTGCCGATGCCGACGCCGCCGACGAGGAGCAAGCAGGCGGCAGCCAACGCGCCGGGCCAGAACCATCGGCCGCGGCCGAGGGCGGCCAGATGATCCGCCATGTGCCTACCGCCCGCGGGCCGCCCGAAGCCCGCCGACTCCGTCACGAGCGGCATCGCTTCCTTCGCATCGGCCACCGCACCGACGCCCACCGGGGCGGACTCTCTGGGCGTCTCGGCAAATGCGACCCGCGCGGCTTCGTGCAGCAGGCCGTGCAGGGCGGCGCGCCGCCAAAACTCGCCCCGGGCCACCGAAGACTCGAGCAGTTGCTGCTCCATCTCCGCCAGCTCCGCCGGTGTGATCGCGCCGTCGAGCCAGCGGTCGACGAGCGCATCCCGTCGCTCGCGACCAGCGTCGCCCTGCCCGCCCGAGTCGGTCTCGAATGGAAGATCCACCTTCGTCATGCCCCCGTCGTGATTGATCGCTCGCCGCCCGCGGCCCGGGCGGCCCGCCGCGCTCGTCAGCTTTTTGCCGCCAGCCTGCTCCCCACACACTCCCGCAGCGTCTCGCGAATCTTCACGAGCGCCGCATTGACCCCGGCCACCGACCGGTCGAGCATCGTCGCGATCTCGCCGGGGCCGTGCTCCGAGAAATAACGCAGCCGCACCAGCTCCCGCGCCTTGGGCGCCAATTCGTCGATACATCCCAGCAGCGTGGCCAGCCGCTCATCTGTCAGCTCCTCGTGCGGGAGCGACGCCGCCAGCGATTCGATGACCTGCGGCGACAACCGGCGGTCGCTCCGCTGCCGCTCGAGCACCTTGAGCCTCGCGATTGCGCAAGCCCAGGCAAGGAAGTTGGTGTCGGGAGCGAAGTCGGCGGCCTTGGCGGTCACAGTGAGAAACGTCTCCTGAACAACGTCCTCCGCGACGGCGAAATCGCCCGTCAGCGCAAGCGCCACCGCCCGCACCTTCGCCTGGTGCCTGACGAAGAGCTGCTGGACGCGGGTGGTATGTGAACGCGATGCGTCGCTCATGATCCCCCTCGGCGGCCCGCTTCGAACCTCGCAGAGGCCGCGGCCGAAATCTCTCCACAGTTGAATGACGCTGACGGACCAAAACAAACCAAGGGCGCCCGACGGGCTGGACGTTCCTCGAAAATCCGCTCCGATTCGCCCGAGTCAGTGCCTGAAACGACCCGCTGGCGTGGTAGCCTCGGCCGAGGCCGCGAGTCGCCCAGTCACCTCGGGAGGATTGAGCTCATGTCCGCCAGACACCTGCCGCCCGCCCTGGCCCTGCTGCTCTCCGTGCTCACGGTCGCTCCGGCAGGTTTCGCGGCGCCGGATGGCTCGAGGACGATGTGGCACGTATCGCCCTCGGGCGACGATGCCGCCGCGGGCTCGGCCGACAAGCCGTTTGCCACGCTCGAACGCGCCCGTGACGCGGCGCGGGCCGAGCGGGCTCGGGATGGAGACGCCGTCGCGACGCCGACGATCATGCTCGCCGCCGGCATTCACCCGCGCACAGGCCCGCTCGAGCTCGATGCCCGCGACTCCGGCCTCGTGATCCGTGGCCCGCATGACCGCTCGGCCCGATTGCACGCCGGACGCCCGATCGACCGCAGTGCGCTGCGATCCGTCAGTAACGCCGCCATGCGCGACCGGCTCACCGAGGCGGCACGGCCGCACGTCGTCGCGATCGATCTCCGCGCGGCAGGCTGCGGCCCCTTTGCCGCGTTGCCGGTTGCCTACAACGACGGCGGCGGACTGCCTGAGCTCTTCTGGAACGACGCGCCGCTGCCGCTGGCTCGCTGGCCAAACGAGGGCCATGCCCTCATGGAGCGGGTGCTCGACCGCGGCGAGTGGACGGGCCTGCGTGAAAAGCGCCGGGGCGGCACGTTCGTCGCTCCGCTCGACGAGTCGGGCGACTGGCGGCCGCGGCGCTGGCCGATCGACGATGGGATATGGCTCGAGGGCTTCTGGCGGGTGCCGTGGGATCCGTGGACGGTCCGCGTCGCCACGCGCGACCCCGCAGCCCGCTCCCTCACCCACGCCGCCGCGATCGGCGGCGGCATCGGCTCGAAGTTCGCGCCCAAGGGCTCCCTCGGCGACGGGAAGGAGCCGTGGTGCGCCGTGAATCTGCTCGAGGAGATCGACCGGCCGGGCGAGTGGTGCCTCCATCTGCCGAGCCAAACCGTCTACCTCTGGCCCCCAGCGGACTCCGGCGCCGGGCCCGGGAGCCTCGTGATCGCCCACCGCACCGACCCGCTCGTGCGGCTGCGCGATGCGAGCCGGGTGCGCATCGAATGGCTCACGATCGAAGGGAGCCTCGGGCACGGCATCGAGGTGACAGGCGGCGAGGACGCCCTCGTGGCCGGCTGCCTGGTGCGCAACCTCGGCGGCTCGGGCGTGGTGGTCACGGGAGGCCGTCGGCATGCGGTTCGCAGCTGCGATTTCCACACGCTCGGCGCGGCTGGGATCATCCTCGGAGGCGGTGACCGCCGCAGCCTGGAGCCCTGCAGCCACGAGGCGGTCAACAACGACATTTCCGCCGTGGGCAGGCGCCGCAAGACGTGGGCTGCCGCGATCCACGTCGGCGCGCCGCACGGTCAGTTCGCCGCGGGCGCGGCGGTCGGCTGTCGCGTGGCCCACAACTTCCTCCACGACCTGCCGCATGCGGCCGTGCTCTATGGCGGCAACGACAACCTGTTCGAACTCAATCGGATCCAACGTGTGGCCACGGCATCGGCCGACGTCGGCGCCTTCTACACCCGCCAGGACTGGACCAGCCGCGGCAACCTGCTGCGGCACAACCTCGTGCTCGACTCGCCGCGGGCCAACGCCTTCTACATCGACGACGGCGACAGCGGCGACAGCGTCGAGGAGAACATCGTCGTGCGGGCGGCCTGCGGGCCGTTCATCGGCGGCGGCCATGACAACCTCGTGCGGCACAACGTGGTGGTCGACTGCCCGGTGGGCATCCACCTGGACTGCCGGGGCATCACCCGTGGCTACGCGACGAACCCCGCCTACCGCAAGCAGCTCGAATCGATGCGGCCCAGCGAAGCGCCCTGGCGCGACCGCTATCCTGGCCTGGACCGGCTGCTCGCGGCCGACCTCGACGCCGACGGTGTCGTCGGCGCACCGCATGGCAATGTCATCACGGACAACCTCACGATCGGCTGCGGCAAGGGCGTGCGGCTCCAGGGCAAGCCTCTCGAACTCCGCGACAACAGGATCGAGGGCAACGTCGAACTGCCCGACGGGGCCAGTCCGTTCGTCGACGCTTCCGCCGGTGACTTCCGGCCCGATCGCCGATCGTCGGCGGTCGCCCGCCTGCCGTCCCTGCCCGACATCCCCGCGGCGTCGATCGGGCTCGAGGAGGACGAGTATCGCTCCCGCGTGCCCGGTCGCCGATGACGGCCGGCGCATTCCCGCCGCCACGCCGACTTCCGTGCCCTGCTGAGCGGCGGTGTTCGGCGTATGATGGCGATCCTCTTCGCGGTCCCCCACCGGCCGATCCCAGGGCCGGCATTCCCTTCTTCTCCGGATGCCATGCCATGCCACCGCGGTCGCATGCCCTCGTTTCCCCAGCCTCATCCCTCTGCCTGGCGGTGGCGGTCGTCACCGCGGCCGCCATGAACATGATCTCGCTCGCGGCGGCGCCCAACTACGACGAGTCGGCCGTCCGCAGCTATACGCTGCCCGACATGCTCGCCGGGCCCGATGGCAAGGCCGTTTCGACGGCCGAGGCCTGGCGGACTACGGCCCGGCCGCATCAACTCGACCTGCTCGAACGAACCGTCTACGGCCGGCGGCTGCCGACGGTGCCGGTGCGGCCCGTCCGCGACGTCGACCGCGCGACCGTCACACTCGCCGATGGCGCGGCCGCGATCCGGCTGCAGGCGACGCTCGCGCTCGGCGCGGAAGACGACGCCCCGACGACCGACGTGCTCGTCTATCTGCCCATGTCGCCGGACCGCGTGCCGGTCTTTCTGAACCTCAACTTCCGCGGCAACCATGCCGAGCAGCCCGATCCGGCGATTCGGATCTCGCAAGCCTGGATGCCGGAGGATCAGGCGGCCGGCGTCGTGGAGCATCGGGCCACGGCAGCCGGCCGCGGCACGACCGCCCACCGCTGGCCGGTCGCGCAGCTCGTGGCCCGCGGTTACGGGATGGCCACGGCGTACTGCGGCGACGTGTTTCCCGATCGGGCCGACGGCCGCGCGGCGAGCATCCTGCCGCGGCTGGGCCGACCGGTCGCAGGCGACCTGCCGCCCGACGAGCCGGGCGCGATCGCGGCCTGGGCGTGGCAGCTCTCGCGGATCCTGGACTGGCTCGTCACGCTGCCGGAGGTCGATCCCGAGCGGGTGATCGTCGTCGGCCATTCGCGCCTGGGAAAGACGGCCCTCTGGGCCGGCGCCTGCGACGAGCGGTTCGCGATGCTCGTCTCCAACGAATCGGGCTGTGGCGGGGCGGCGCTCTCGCGGCGCGACTACGGCGAGACGATCGACGTGATCACCACCCGCTTTCCCCACTGGTTCTGCCCGGCGTTCGCCACGTATGCGGGGCGCGAGACCGACCTCCCCACCGACCAGCACGCGCTCCTGGCGCTCGCCGCACCGCGGCCGCTCGTCGTCGCGAGCGCCGTCGAGGACCGCTGGGCCGACCCGCGGGGCGAGTTCCTCTCGGCCGCGGCAGCGAGCCCCGCCTGGAAGCTGTTCGGCCTCACGGGGCTCGACGCCCGAGAGCCGCCGCCGACCGACACCCCCGTCGGCGACCGCGTCGTCTATTACGCGCGGACAGGCCGGCACGACCTCCTCGCCTACGACTGGCACCGGTTCGCCGACGTCGCCGATCGCGTGCTTCGCGGCCGGTCGCCGCCCGCGGTCGACGGCTATCCCGCCTTTCATCCGCTGCAGAAGCCGCTGCCGGTGCCCGCGCCGCCGGGGGCGGAGGTGCTCGTGCCGGCGCGATTGGAGGACGCCGGCCAGTTGTCGAAGCTCGTCTCGATGGCCGGCGGCCCGATCGACTGGACGATCGACGACGGGGCGCTCGTCGTGCACCGCAGCGAGAAGCACGCCAACCACATCGTCTCCACGGTGCTCTTCCGCGACGCCGACATCCACGCGGAGTTCATGACGTCGCCCGAGGCGAAGGGCAACAGCGGTCTCTACCTCCACGGCCACTACGAGATGCAGATCTACGACTCCTTCGGCGTCGAGCCGCCGACCGACCAGGACGAAGGGAGCCTCTACCGCTTCTCGAAGCCGCTGCTCAACGCGAGCCTGCCGACGGGGCAGTGGCAGGTCTACGACGTCCGCTTCATCGCGCCGCGCCGCGACGCCTCCGGCAAGGTCGTGCGGCCCGGGAGCGTGACCGCCTGGCTCAACGGTCGGCTGGTGCAGGACGCGCTCCCCTTCACGGAGCCACGGTCACCGTACGTGCCCTACAAATACGGCGTGACGGACTACCTGCGGAGCGTCGAGAAGACGCTCTTGTCGACGGGCGAGGGGCCGCTCTTCCTCCAGGACCACGGCAGCCCGACCCGATTTCGCAACGTCTGGATCAAGCAACTCGACCAGCCCTGACGGCGGCGCCGGGCGGAGCCCTCGTCGGCCCCGCCCGGCGCCGGCCGACTCAGATCGCGGCCCCGGCGGTCTCACCGGTGCGGATGCGGACCACCTCGGCCAGGTCGGTGACGAAGATCTTGCCGTCGCCGACCTGCCCCGTCCGGGCGGTCGTCATGATCTTGTTGATCACCGCCGGCGCCTCATCGTTGCTGACCACCACCTCGATCTTCACCTTCGGCAGAAAGTCGACCGAGTACTCCGCGCCGCGGTAGGTCTCGGTGTGCCCCTTCTGCCGCCCGAAACCGCGGACCTCGGTCACCGTCATGCCCTTCACGCCGTGGGCATTGAGCGCGTCCTTGACTTCCTCGAGCTTGAAATGGCGGATGATCGCCTCGATCTTCTTCATGGCCTGTCTCCTCGCGATGGGCGGCCCGGCGGCCGCGATGCACGTACCACTCACGGCCGGTCACACGACGGGCCTCCGCATCACTGCAATGCATTCGGCGTGCCAATCCGTTTGCCGGGCTTTTTCACGGGTTGTCTAGGGGCCATCTGTCGCAGGCCTGAGGCGCAGTCTCGTGCCGAACACGGCCGGGCGAATGCGGCGGATCCCTTACGGCACGATCGCCTGCGTCCGGACGACGATCTGGGGTTCTTGTCGCGCCCGCGCGGCGCCTGTCGCGCCGACGACACGGGGGCCCGTCTGGTTTGTTCCCCGGGAAGCCAGTCATTAAACTCCAGAGGGTCGTCTGCAGCGTTGCGCCCTCCCGCCTTTCCTCTCCTCACTCCGGAGCGCCCGCATGGTGCCCTCTCCCGCTTCCCGCCCGGCCCGAGACGGCAGCCCGCGTGCCACGACGAACCGCCGCGCGTTTCTGCGTTCCGCCGGAGCCGCGGCCGGCGCGGCGATCGCCGCGCCTTATGTGATCACCTCGACGGCGCTCGGCAACGCCTCGACGCCACCGGCGAGCGACCGGATCGTGATGGGCGGCATCGGCGTCGGCAACATGGGGTCGGGCGACCAAAACGCATTCTTGGGACGCCCCGACGTCCAGTATGTCGCCGTGTGCGACGTCCGCCGCAAGTGGCGCGACGAGGGCAAGGCGCGGGCCGACGCGAAGAACGGCAACGCCGACTGCGCCGCTTACGTCGACTTCCGTGAACTGCTCGCCCGCGACGACATCGACGCGGTCCACATCGCCACGCCCGACCACTGGCACGCGATCATGACCATCGCGGCCTGCCGAGCCGGCAAGGACGTCTATCTGCAGAAGCCCGAGACGCTCACGCTCCGCGAAGGGCCGCTGATGGTCGCCGCCGCCCGCCGCTACGGCCGTGTCGTCTCCGGCGGCAGCCAGCGGGTGCTCGAGGACTACAAGGACCTCGTCCTGCCCTGCTGGGCCGGCGAACTGGGCAACATCACGTCGGTCGACATCAGCGTCGGGGGCCCGTCGCAGTTGTGCACCCTGCCGGGCCAGGAGACGCCCCCCGACATCGACTGGGATCTCTGGCTGGGCCCCGCCCCGTGGGAGCCTTACAACCCCGGCCGCTGCGACGGCAACTTCGGCACGGGCGGCAACAGTTGGCGGTCTTACTTCGACTACTCCGGCGGCAGCCTCACCGACTGGGGCGCGCATCACTTCGGCGGCACGATCTTCGCGACCGACCTCCGCGAGCAGCAGCCGAAGAAGGTGACATACCACCCGGCCTCCGAGGATGGCAAGCAGCCGGCGTACGTGACGGTGACCTATCCCAATGGCATCGAACTGCACCACAACCGGCCGCAGCAGCTGCGGCCGGCGCATCCGCTGGTGGGAGGGCGCGGCGCCATTCAGATCGTGGGCGACGGCAAGCCGCGCGAGCCGAAGCCCGTGCCCGCCTACAAGGGCCAGGGGGGCATCTACGGCGACTTCATCGAGTGCGTGAAGACCCGCGAGCGGCCCTTCCGCGACATCGAGCTGGCGGTCAACACGATGACCACGCCGCACATGATCGGCATCGCCTATCGCCTGCAGCGGTCGCTGGAGTGGGACGTCGCGGGCCAGCGGTTCGTCGGCGACGAGGAAGCGAATCGCACGCTCGACCGGGCCCGTCGCGAGCCCTGGACCCTCTGAAGCCTGAAACCTCTGCAGGACGCCGTTCTCTTCCGGTTCCGTTCCCTCGTTGTCCGGCCGCCTCCGCCCGGCCCCTGTTCGATCCCCATCCCCGACTGAGCGAGCCCGACCATGGCCTACGACCCCGCCAGCCTCGACGCGCCCTTTGCAGCCCTCAAGTCCTACGACTGGGGCGGCGACGCCAAGGCGTTTCAGCCGCTCGACGACGCCGTCGTCGCCGCGCACGCCGACGCCGGCCTGCGGACGGCCCTCGAAACCCGGTTCGCCGCGCTCCTCGGTGAAGGCACCTCGCGGGCGGCGAAGGAATACATCTGCCGCAAGCTGTCGCTGCTCGGCACGGCGGCATCGGTCCCGGCGCTCGCCGCCCTCCTGCCCCAGCAGGACCACTCCCACATGGCCCGGTTCGCGCTCGAGCGGATCGGCGCCCCCGAGGCCGCCGCCGCCCTCCGCCAGGCGGCCGAGACGGTCGCGGGCGATCTCAAGATCGGCATGGTTTCGTCGCTGGCCGGCAAGGGCGATACCGCGGCTGTGCCGCTGCTGGCCGGCATGCTCCAGGCAGGCACGCCCCAGGCCGATCGCCGGCTGGCCGTCGCGGCGGCCGACGCGCTCGGCCGACTGGCGACTCCCGAAGCGGCGCAGGCCCTCGCCGCGGCCGCCGGGGCGAGCGATCCGGGGATCGCGGCGGCGATCGTCGATGCCCGGCTCGCCTGCGCTGAATCGCTCCTCCAGCAGGGAAAGCGGGCCGAGGCGCTGGCGCTCTACAAGGCGCTCGAGACGACCACCGCGGGCGGGAACTCGCCCGCCGCGAAGAACGCGGCCGTCGCCGTCACCCGTGGCATCCTCGCCTGCCTCGACACATCGTCTCCCGCGTGAGCACGGCGGCGCCGGCCACGAAACAGCCGGAACGCCCGATCGTCTATCCCCGCACGTTCCCCTTCCTGTCTCTCCATCCCCGCTTCAAACCCTGTCAGAGCCCCGCGCTCCCGGAGCCTTCGGATCATGATGCCCCACTCGTGCGCGTTCCGTCTTGCTTCCCCGTCGCGGCTGTGGCTGTTCCTCGCCGCGGTGCTCCCGGCCACGACGGCCATGTCGGCGGCCCCGCAGGAAGCGGTTCAGATGACGATCGACCTCATCGCCCGTGATGACGCCGCGTTTCGCGCGGTCGGCCTCGACCGGGTCCGCTACGGGCTCAAGGGGGCCGAAGCGACACAGCAGTTCGCCGGCCTCGTGTCGAAACTCGCACCGGCCAGACAGATCGAGCTCGCTGCGGCGCTCGCCGATCGCGGCGATGCCGCCGCCCTCCCCGCGATGCTGGCGCTGCTTTTGGCCGCGAAGGAGCCCGATGTGCGGGCCACCGCGATCCGAACGATCGGCACGCTCGGGGGCGGACCGGAGGTGGCCGTGCTCAGGCAGTCGCTCACAGCGGCCGACCCGGAGCGGGCAGCGGCCCGCAGGGCGCTCACCATCCTGCGAGGCAACGATGTCACGCCCGCGCTGATCGACGCAGCCAAGACCGCCGCACCGGCGCTGCGGCCGGCGCTCATCGAGATCCTCGCGGACCGCCGGGCCCTGTCCGCTCTGCCCGACCTCGTGGCGGCCGCCGTCGACGGCGACGCTGCGGTGCGGTCGGCGGCGATGCGGGCGCTCGCGAAGCTCGGCGGGCCGGAGCAGGTTCCCGGCATGGTGAAAGGCGTTCTCAAGGCCGCGGCCGGCGGGGAACGGGACGAGGCCGAGCGGGCCCTCGTCATGGTCTGCACGCAGTCGGCCGGTCGCGAGAAGTCAGCTGCGGTCTTTCTCGATCAGTTCAAGGGCGCCGACGACGCGGCGCGGCAGGTGCTCCTGCCCAGCGTGGGCCGTGTCGGCGGCGCGGGCGCCATCGCCATCGTCGACGGGCTGCTGGCCGACGCCGACGCCGCCAAGCGCAAGCTTGGATTGACCGCGCTGACGAAGTGGCCCGACGCCACCGTCGCGCCACGGCTGCTGGAACTGCTCGGCAAGGCCGAAGTGCCCGCCGAGCGCGAGATGGTGCTCGGCGCGTTGATCCGGATCGCACCGCTTCCGGACAACAAGCTCAACGACAAGCAGAAGCTGGAACTGCTCCAGAAGACGATGACGCTCTGCCAACGCGACGAGGACCGCAGGCGCGTGCTGGAGCGGGCCAACGCCATCCGCACGATCGACACACTGCGGTTCGTCATGCCCTATCTCGACGACCCGAAGCTGGCGGAGCCGGCCTGTCTGAGCGTCGTGGAACTGGCCCACCACCGCAATCTTCGCGACGCCCACAAGGACGAGTTCGTGAAGGCGCTCGACAAGGTGCTCGGCACCACGAAAAACCCCGAACTGGTCGAGCGTGCCGAGCGCTACAAGCAGGGCCAGACTTGGGAGCGGAAAAAGCCCGCGGCGAAAGGCTGAGCGGCTTCACGGGAAACACGACGTCCTGTCGTTTTCCCTTGGCGAGCCTCCGCTCGCTGGTGCTGGGCGGCTTCACGGGAAACACGACGTCCTGTCGTTTTCCCTTGGCGAGCCTCCGCTCGCTGGTGCTGACCCGGCCCTCCGGGCCTGGCGCTCTGGCTCTGGGCACCGTGGCGACAAGTTGAAAACTTGTCGCCACGAGAGAAGACGGGAGGTGAGGGGCCGTCCACGCTCCGAGAGCCGGCGTATGCCGACAAGCGCAGGCTGGAGGCCGAAGCGCCGTCGGCATCCGAGTGAGCGAGGGGCAGGACGCCCCGAGCGAACGTCCGGCTACGGAGCGTGGGCGGCCCCTCACCGGCGCACCGGCAACCAACGATCCGACACGATGAAAAAACGTGTCGCCACGGTGCAAGGGACCGATGCGTCACGCCCCGCTGTGACTGGCATCAATCGGGTCATTCCGAGACGGGACGAGAAAGAGGACGTAATACGACGTGATCAGCCACTGAAAGAGCTGCACGTTCAGCATCCACTCGAGCCCCGCATGGAAGGCCAGGCCTGCCGCCAGCACGGGCAGCCGCAGCGCCGGCACCCACACGAGCAGCGGAAACCCCAGCTCGAAGGCGAGCGTGCCGTACGTGAAGAGCTGCGATGCCAACGGCGTCATGAAGACGTCGGAAATGGGAAACCGCTGAAACTCGCCGAGTTGCAGCACCATGCCGACGGCGGTGCCGTCGCGCCACGTCCTCCCCAGCGCCTTCCAGATGCCCGTCACCAGATACAGGATGCACAGCTGCAGCTGCAGAATCCGTTGCGGCCAGGCGGGCACCGCGGCGGGCGGCCAGGGTGCGGCGCCGTCGGGTCGCAGCCGGCGACCGAGCCACCGCGGCAGCGACGCCACCCCATCGGTGCGGGCGAACATGAGAAAGAAGGCTCCGATCCGCACCAGGCAGTCGCCCGAGTGCAGGATCGAGGGATTGCGCCAGGAGTAGCTCGTCGCCGCCAGCCACGCGCAGCACGCGGCGCACCGCGGCCAGACGCCGAGCCAGAGTCCGAGTCCGCCCGCCAGCCCGAGCAGGCGGATCACCCAGATGGCCGCGTCGGCATAGCCCGTCAGCAGGTAGATCGTGAGCCCCGTGCCGTAGCCCGTCTGGCGGTGGATGTCCGGCGGCAGCACGCCGTCGTTGGCCAGCCACATCGGCATGTCGGGCCAGAGCAGCCCGAGGTTGACGAGCGTCAACAAGCCGAACCAGGAGCGAAACCAGGCCAGCGGCCGCGGATCGACCGGCTCCCGCACCCAGCGGTCGAAGGCCGTCGCCGCCCGCACGATTGCCGCGCCGCCGGGCATCATCGGGGCATCTCCGGCGCGACGGGGGCGGCGAAAAACCTGTAGCTGCCCCAGGGGCTCCGCCGCACGTCGGCCCGCAGTTCGGGCCGTACCGCCGGCTCGCAGTCCCGCCACCAGCGGACGAGCTCGATCCGCACCGGGTCGTGCCCCTCCTCCCGCAGCCGGCGGACGGCGTACGCGGCGAACGGCTGCCAGAGGTCACGGCCGGCGTCGAGCCGCAGGTGATCGTTGAAGTATTTCCGCCAGCGATCCTTGCGCCAGCGTTCGGGGTAGTCCATCGCGATCATGTCGGTCAGCATCCACGGCCGCCGTGTCCCGTCCCGATCCACGCACACGACCTCGACGCAGATGTCCTGCGTGCGCGGATCGGGCGAGAACATGTCCCACGACTGCCAGAGACCCAGAAACAGCAGCGGGCCGCCGGCCACCCGGTCGAGCAGCGGCTTGGGCGGAAAGATCTCGGACGGCAGGGTCCAGGAAACCGCCGCGACCGCGTACGCGGCGACGACGAGCGTCGGCCAATGGCTCCGGAGCCAGGCGACGGGGCCCGGCGGCTGCGCCGCCTGCCGATCGTGCAGCCGCCGTCTCATCCGTGAGCGCATCCGCACGATCCCGAGGTCACTTCCGAAACGCGGCGCCGTCGAGGGCATGGCCCTTCATGAGCCGGTAGAGCGTGCCCCGGGGCAGCCGGGCCTCGCGGGCCGCCGCCGAAACGTCGCCCTGATGACGCGTGAGCAGCTCGGTGAGGTAGTGCCGCTCGAACCGTGCCATGTGCTCGGTCCGCTGGGCGAAGAAGCCCGCTGCATCGGCGGCGGCGTTGCGTCCTGCGGCGGCGACGACGTCGTCCGGCAGGTCGTCCACGCCGGCCACCGCCGACCGGGTCATCGCGATCGCCCGCCGGACGATGTTCTGCAGCTCGCGGACGTTGCCCGGCCAGTGGTAGCTCTTGAGCACCTGGTAGGCGTCGGTCGACAGACCGTTCACCCGCCGGCCCATCTCCTGAGCGGCCCGATTGGCGAAGTGCTCGGCCAAGAGCCCGATGTCGTCGCCCCGAACCCGCAGCGGCGGCATGTCGATCCGCACGACGTTGATCCGATAGAGGAGGTCGCGGCGAAACTCTCCCCGCTCCGTCATCTGGTCGATCGGCCGCGATGTCGCCGCGACCACCCGGACGTCGACCGCATTCTCGAGCCGCGCCCCCACCCGCCGCACCCGGCGCTCCTGCAGCACGCGGAGCAGCTTGGCCTGCAGCGGCAGCGACAGCTCGCCGATCTCGTCGAGAAACAGCGTGCCGCCGTCGGCGAACTCCACGAGTCCCATCCGCCGGGCGTCGGCGCCGGTGAAGGCGCCCCGCTCGTGGCCGAACAGCTCGCTCTCCATGAGCGCGTCGGGAATCGCGCCGCAGTCGACCGGCACGAAGGGGCCCGCGCTGCGGCGGCTGCGGGCATGGATGGCCCGGGCGACCAGCTCCTTGCCGGTGCCGGTCTCGCCCGTCACGAGGACGTCGACCGAACTGCCGGCGATGCGGTCGATGATCGAATACACCTCCCGCATCGCCTGGCTCGCGCCCAGAAAGCCGTCGTTCGAGTAAGGCCGCTCGACGGCCCTCCTGAGCACCTGCGCGGCGGCCTGGCGCCGCGATACCTCCATGAGCTTGCCGAGCGACCGCTCGAGCTCCGCCTCGGCCCGTTCGAGGTCGAGGTAATCCGCCGCTCCGGCCCGCAGGCACGCTCGTGCCGTAGCGACACTCGGCTGGGCGTCGATCACCACCATCGGCAGCTGCGGATCAGCCTCGAGCAAGGCCGCTTGAATCGCGTCGGCCGCCTGGCCCGGGCGGGCGGTGACGACGCCCAGATCCCAGGCGTCGCGGCGGAGCGTGTCGACGGCGGCCTCGAGCGTCCGCTCCACGCGGACTTCGAAGGGCTGGAGCGGCGCGCAGAGACGGGCGTAGGGGAGGCCCGTGGCGCCCGCGGAATCGACGATCAAGATGCGAGGCTGCTGCACGGGACGTCTCGGGCGGGCCCGCTGACGACGGTGTCACCGGCATGGCGTCGAAGTCGCCGTGCCCGTGGCCGCCTGCCCGCGACAGCAAGGCGGCAGGAAGTATGGCGGCGGGGCCCGACGGCGGCAACTCGCCCGTGCTCTGCACCAGTGGTACATTGCCGGACACATTCCTTCCTCTCGCTCTCGCGGAGACTTCTGGCGCATGCCTCTAGACCCGTATTCCCCCTGCCCTGGCGGCACGGGCAAGAAACTGAAGTTCTGCTGCGCCGACCTGATCGGCGACCTGGAGCGGATCGAGCAGCTCACCGAAGGGCAGCAGTATGCCGCGGCGCTCGCCGAGGCGGAGCGTCTCGACCAACGGCATCCCGGGAAGCCGTGCCTGCTGGCCCACAAGGCCCGCCTGCAATTGGCGACGAAGAAGTTCGCCGAGGCGGCGGCCACGTCCGCGGCGTTCCTCGGGGCGTTTCCGGAGAATCCGGTGGCGCTCGCCCAGTCGGCCGTGACCGAGGCCATCGCGGGCAAGACACAGGAGGCGTTCGCACTCTTCGACAAGGCCCGGGATCTGTCCCGGTCAGGCGGCGAGGAGATGCCGCGGGACGTGATTCGCGCCGCCCAGACGCTCGTCCAGGGCGCCGCCCAGACGGGCCACCCCGGCGCCGCGCAGGGCATCGTGGAGTGGCTCGCCGACGCCTCGCTCGGCACCGAGGAGGAGCGGCAGATGCTCGCCGCGATCGTCGGCTCGGCCGGCGTGCCCCCGGCGCTGCGGACCAAGCCGGCCTTCGAGCCGGCGCCCGCCGACTCTCCCTTCGCCTTCGAGTTCGACGCGGCGCTCAAGGCCGTGGCTGAATGGCGGCTGTCGAAGGCGCTCTCCACCTTTCGCAGCCTCAAAGCCGTCGCGGGCGAAAGCCCGGAGCTCTTCGCCAACATCGCGATCCTCTGCGAGATGCTCGCCCGGCCGTTCGAGGCGGCCGAGGCATGGCTCGCCGTGGCGCGGCTGCGGTCCGCGGCCGTGGACGATGCGGTCGAGGCCACGGGGCGGGCGATGGCGCTCGAAACCGAAGCCGATCCGGACCGCTCACCGGTCGTGCGGATCACGAGCCAGGTCGCACCGCTCGTGCTGTCCGGCACCGACGCGGCGGGCGGCATCGAACTGCTCGAAGACAAACTGCGGCACGACGGCCGGCTCGACGCCACGCCGTTCGACCGGTCGGCATGGGTGTCGCGCGGCGCCGTGCCGCCGCATTCGGTCTGGCGGGTCTACTCCCCGCCCGCGGCCGATCAGCCGGAGCGGCTGCTCGCCTCGCTGATGATCTTCGGCCGGCAGACCGACCGGGAGCCCGAGGCGGTGCTGCAGGGCTTCGAGCCTGACATGGCCGAGGCGCGGCCTGCCATGGAGGCGTTGCTCGGCTGCACGTTCCTGCCGGTGGCGGAGACGGACCGGGCGCTGCTGCCGGGCACGTCGCCCACCGCCTGGCTCCTCAACACGCAGTTTCGCGTGCGTCCTGGCGACCTGACGAAGGAGCCGGTTCGCCCCGACGGCCCTTCGCCGGTCGACCGCCTGCTCGCCCAGCAGCGCGAAGCGGTGCGGGATCGATTCGTCTCGCAATGGCCCGACACGCCACTCCCCGAGCTGCTCGGGCAGACGCCGCGGCAGGCCGTCGCCGACCGCGGCAAGCAGGCGCACCTGCGGGTCGAGGCACTCGTCAGCGAAGGTGAGGCCACCTCGCGGCAGCCGGAACCTTCCGCGGCATGGACCGCCCTACGGGAGCGGATCGGCCTGCCGACCCCCGCGCCGATCCGCTCCGAGCGACCGTTCGAGGAGGTGCCGCCCCTGCGCTGGCACCGGCTCGAGCTCGACGGCCTGCCGCTCGAGCAGCTGCGGGCGATCCTGGTGACGTCGCTCGACGCCGGCTTCGAGCGGGCGGCGACCCGTGCGGCCGAGGCGATCATCGCGCGGCCCGACGCCGGCCCCGAGGACCGCTGGGAGGCCTACGGCCTGCTCGAAGAGCGGGCGGCGACCAGCCTCGAGAAGCTCGAGATCATCGGGAAGCTGCGCGAACTCGCCAAGGAGCTGCGGGTGGGCGACGGCATGCTCGACGTGGCCGAACTGCGGGTGCGGCTGTCGCGTGCCGACGAAGCGGGCATCATGCGGCTCCTTGCGCACCTGCAGCGCGAGCACGCCCGGGATCAGAAGGTGATCGCGGCGCTCGCCGAGGTGCTCGCCGAGGCGGGCATCGACCTGGCGGGGCTGGCGGCCCGCTCGGCCGCCGGCGCGATGCCCGGAGGTGCCCCGGCCGGCATGCCTGTGGCGACCCAACCCGCGGCGGCCGCCGAGCAGGGCCGCTTCTGGACGCCGGGCGGCGACCAGCCGGGCGGTGGCGGCGAGAAGAAGTCGCTCTGGACGCCCGGTTAGGAATCGTCGCGGCCATGCAGGAGCCGAGCCCGCCCGAGACGTCCGACGAGCGCCTGATGCGGCGGGCCATCGAGCTTGCCCGCCGCGGCGAGGGACGCGTCGAACCCAATCCGCTCGTGGGAGCGGTGATCGCCACGGCGGACGCCGGGCCGGCCGCGGGCAGGATGCTCGGGGAGGGATGGCACGGGGCGTTCGGCGGCCCGCATGCGGAGATCGTGGCCCTCGCAGCCTGCGGCGCGGCGGCGCGCGGCGGCACGCTCGCGGTGACGCTCGAGCCCTGCTGCCACCATGGCAAGACGCCCCCGTGCACCGACGCGATCATCGCGGCCGGGATCGCCCGCGTGGTGATCGGCGCCGCCGACCCCTTCCCCGCGGTGAACGGCGGCGGCATCGCCGCCCTCAGGCGGGCCGGCATCGACATCACCACGGGCGTCTGCCCGCGTGAGACCGCGCGGCTGATCGCCCCGTTCCGCATGCTCGTCGAGCGCGGCCGACCGTGGATGATCGCCAAATGGGCGATGAGCCTCGACGGCCGGGTCGCCACGCCCGCCCGCGAAAGCCGGTGGATCTCCTCGGAAGCCTCGCGGGCGGCGGTGCACGCCCTGCGTGGTCGCGTCGACGCCATCCTCTGCGGCATCGGCACGGCGTTGGCGGACGACCCGCTCCTGACGGCGCGGCCCACGGGACCGCGGCAGGCGGTGCGGGTCGTGCTCGACGGCGCGGCGCGGCTCCCGCTCGGCAGCCGGCTCGTGAAGACCGCCGCCGACGTGCCGGTGCTCGTCGCCACCGGTCCCGATGCACCGCCGGATAGGGTGGCGTCTCTCCGGGCCGCCGGCTGCGAGGTCTGGCGGTCGGAGAAGGGCGATCGGGCCGCGCGGCTCGCGGCTTTGCTCGCCGAGCTGGGCCGGCGCCGGTTCACGAACGTGCTCGTCGAAGGAGGCCCGGGGATCATCGGCGGCCTGGCCGACGCCGCACTGATCGACGAGGTCTGGGCCTTCGTCGCTCCGACTCTCATCGGCGGCCGCACGGCGCCCGGCCCCGTCGAGGGCGCGGGCATCGCGAAACTCGCCGACGCGGCCGCGATCGACGTCGAACAGGTCGAACCTCTCGGCGGCGACCTGCTCGTCCGCGGCCTGGTCCGCCGCGTCAGGTAGTTCCTTCACGAAACGCCTTGCATCCTGCTCACGTCTCTGTGTTCCGGCATCCTGCCGACCTTGCCCTGGCCGGCCTCCGCCGGCTGGTGCTCACCCGGCCCTGCGGGACTGGCGCCGTAACCGTCGCTTCTTGCTGCTCCCATTGCGGGAGGTGAGGGGCCGCCCATGCCCCGAGAGCCGGCGTATGCCGACGAGCGCAGCCAGGATGGCGAAGCGAAGTCGGCATCCGAGGGAGCGGCGGACAGGATGTCCGACGAGAACGTCCGGCGACGGGCCGTGGGCGCCCCCTCACCGGCGCCCTGGCGACCCGGATTCGACAAGTTGAAAACTTGTCGCCACGGGAGCCAGAGCCGGAGCCCGCTGTCAGGCAGCCGCTCACTTTGCCGGCATGTCGCGGATCACGTTGCGCCAGTGCGTCACCGTGGCGCCATCCTGCGCGGAGGTCTCCGCCACCGCCACCCGCAACGACTTGACCGCCTCCGCGACGACCTTCGCCTGGGCGAGCGCATCCTTGGCCTGCGGGTTCTCGTCGTCCGGGCCGAGCTCGGATCCGGGGTCGACGGATCCGTCACGCTGCTGGGCACAGCCGTAGCGAGTGAGATAGACCGCCCAGGGCATGATCGCGTCGACCAGGCCCGCGACGTCGACGGTCTTCGCCCCGATCAACGGCTCCTCGAACTTGGAGAGCTGCGAGCCGGTCTCCAACCGCGACTTGGGCAGCAGCCGGCCCGCCTGCTTCGGGACCAGCGCCAGCACCGCCGCATCCTGGCTGACGCCGATCGTCGGCTGGATCTTCTCGTCGATGCCTCCCGACAGTGGGAACGACCACAGGCTCCCCGCCTCGAGCTTGGTCTTCACCGGCTCCGGCACCTGATAGTCGGCCGGCACGGCGTCGGGATTGAGCTCGCGAACCGCGTCGACGAGCTTGTCGGCCAGTTCGAAGAGGTCGTTCATGCCTTCCTTGAAGAGCTGCGGGTCGTCGAGACCCAGGACGATGGCCGGCTCCACCAGCGGCAGCGGCTCGACCGACGCGGGCAGCCCGGTGTGCGGCCGCTTCGTGCTGCTCTTGCCGTCGATCACGAAGGCCATCTGTCCGTCCGCCAGCGCCGGGAGAATTTTCTTGCGGAGGATCTCGACGAACGACCGGCCGATGGGCGCCAGGTGCTCGTCGATCTCCTCGATCTTCTCCCGATCGTCGGCATCGGCCTTCGGCAGCACGTAGGTGCGGAAGAACGACCAGCCCATGTCGGCCCAGGAGGCGAAATCCTCGAACTGCCCCGGATCGTTCTTCACGCGAAACGCCGCCGCCGCGAGCGGCGCGCCGCCGGTGTGCTCGAGCAGATCGAGCCGCTTGGAACCGTCGAAGGGCAGGTTCTTCGACCAGTCCCAGACGTACCCCTCGTAGCCCTGCCCGGCGAGGAACGAGAACGAGAGCCACGGTCCCGGGACGGGCAGCCGGCGCCGATAACCCTCGGCCACCTTCCCCAGGCTCTTCCGCGCCTCGTCGGCCGCGCCGTCCGGCAGGTCGGCGAGGTCCGCGATCATGTCGCTCAGATCGGCCAGTTCCTCGATGTCGTCGGCCGACGGCGCGAGCGCCTTGGCCATGGGCTCGCTCAGGTAGTTGATGCCGGTCAGCGGCTTGTCCTTCTGAGCCGCCTGGTGGGCGAGCAACGGCTCGAAAGGCTTCGTGGACAGCAGGCCCGGGCGACCGCTGCCTTCGAGCGCGAGCTTCTCCAGGTGGTCGATCGAGTCGCCGAGGGAGAGGATCACGCGGTCGCCGATGATGCCCAGCCCGATGACCAGCTTCAGGCCGGCGATCCGGTCGAGCACCTTGGCGGTCGACTCATCCTCGTCGTCCACTCCCGGAACGACGGCCCGGATGAGGTTCAGGTCGGGCTCGACCGTGAACGTCACCACCTCGCCACCGGCGATCTTCCGCCGCTCGAGCGAGTCGGCGAGGTCGGGATTGGCCTGCGTCACGAGCTTGACGAGCACCTCGATCCGCTTGAGCTGGGAGGTCGCAGCCTCCCGCTTGTCGATCTTGAAGCCCCACACGACGTCGGGGACCACGATGCGGTCGACGTTCTCGGCGAGCGTCTTGAGCATGAGCCGGGCGGCCAGCTGCTCCGACGACATCCGCTCCGCGGCCTCGGCCGCCTGCAGCCGGACCGGCCGCGCACGCAGCCTCTGGCCGGCCGCGGCCCCCTTGTCGTCGTCGTCGTCGTCCTCGTCGTCGTCACCCTCCCGCACGTCGATGCCCTCGAGCACGTCGACCTCGAAGCCGGCGACGCTCGGAGAACCGCTCGCGAGGTCGAGGATGCCGGCGGCATTCTGGGCCTGCTGCAGCTTCTTCACGAGTTCCATGAAGGTCACGCACGACGTCTCGCCGTAGACGAAGGTGTCGGTGGAGATCATGTCGTCGAGCAGTTCGAGGGCCTGCTGATTTTCCGGCAATTCCATGAAGGTGGAGAGGATCGACAGCGGGCTGCCGGGCTGGAGCTTCTGCTCCTCGATCGATTCCAGCGCCCGCGCCACGGCGGGCAGCTTGCGGAGCGCGGCGTAGGCATTGCTCTTCGTGAACCGCTCGTATTGCTCGCGCAACCGCAGGGTCGCGGAGACGAATGCCGCATCGGCGGGAATGATCGCCACGCCGCCCACGGCGGGCACGTCGGCCGCGCGGCCACCGGTCGCGAACGCCGACAGGGTGACGGCGAGCAACGCAAGCACCGCGGGCACACGGACGAAGGGCGACATCAAGAGCGACATCCGGTGAGAAGTCCTGAGCGACATTCTCGAATCCTTTTTCATGACTGCGGGTGAGGGCCGCGGCGGAACGCGTGTGGGATGCGGGCGTCGGCATGGAGGGCCAACGACCACTTCAGTAGGATATGCGAAACACCTCTGCCGGGAGAACCCGGAATCTTCCGGCCAACGCTGGCCGCGCACCCTGCAGGCCCGCCGCGGAGACGCCGCCATGCTCATCGAAGGCACACGGATCGTCGACACGTTCGCCGAGGCCTTTCGGCTCCGTTATGCCCGGCTGGTCGTCACCGCCGCCGACGACCATTGGCTCGCGGCGGCGACCACCGCCGCGTGCGGCTATGGCACCAGCGTGATCGGATGCGATGCGGAGATCGGCGTGGAGCGGATGCTGGCGCCGGACGAGACGCCCGACGGTCGGCCCGGCGCAGCCATCCTGGCCTTCAGCTTCACGGTCGACGGCGTCGGCAAGGCGGTCGCCAACCGCACGGCGCAGTGCCTGCTCACCTGCCCGACGGCGAGCGTCTTCGACGGTCTCGCCGGCGCCGAGGAGCGGCGGCCGCTCGGCGGGCACGTGCGATTCTTCGGGGACGGCTTCGAGAAGACGAAGGTCATGGACGGCAGGCGGTACTGGCGGGTGCCGGTGATGGACGGCGAGTTCCTCGTCGAGGAGTCGATCGGCATCGAAAAGGGCGTGGGCGGCGGGAACGTGATCCTCCAGGGGCGTTCGCTCGACGCCACGCTCGCCGCGGCTCGCCGCGCCGTCGAGGGGATCGCCGCCGTCCCGGGCACGATCACGCCATTCCCAGGCGGGGTCGTCCGGTCAGGGAGCAAGGTCGGCTCGCGGTACGAGGCGCTGCGGGCCTCGACGAACGACGCCTTCTGCCCGGCGCTCGTGGGACGGGTGGAAACGAGCCTGCTGGAGGGAGCGACCTGCGCCCTCGAGATCGTGATCGACGGCGTGGACGAGGCCGCCGTGGCGGCGGCTCTTGGTGCCGCCGTCCGGGCGGCGGTCGGGGCCGGCATCGTCGCCATCTCCGCCGGCAACTACGGCGGGAAGCTGGGGAAGTTCCACTTCCACCTTCACCAGCTTCTCTCAACCGCCTGAACCACGACGCTCCTGCAAATGGGCTTTCGCGCGGGCGGCCGCGTGTGGTACTCCCCCCGGGCCAAGCCCCCGGGGATCCACCGATGCAAGACGCCGAACGCCCCTCGCGCCAAGAACTCGTCGTGCCACAACGACAGTCGAGCCTGCCGCTCGTGCTCGGCGCCATGCTCTGCGCCGGCACCGGTTTCGGACTGGTCTGGGCCCTTGGGCTAGGCCGAGGGCCGGCGCCGAAGGAGCCTGCCGCGGCCGCGCTCGCCGACGCGCCGCACGTGGAGCTGTCCCCGACGTCGCCCGCACCGCGGCACGCGGCGCTCGACGTCGTTCCCGCCCCGGACCTCGAGGCCCGTGCGCCCGGCGAGCCCGCGCGGTTTCCCCGCGCGACTCACGACTTCGAGCAGCCCCGCGCGATGCAGGACCGTGGCTGGCGGGCACCGCCTGCCGATACCCCCGCCGACGACCGTTACCCGACGCGGCCGGCAACGCTTGAATCTCCCGAACCGCTCGCACCCCGCGCCCCGGCGGCCCCCGTCGAATCAGGCTCCCGGTTCGCACCGCCGCGCCGGTTTCCCGATGCCGACAGTGCCGTCGTGAGCATGGCGGCCGCGGAGCAAGCCGTAGATCCTGGCGATGAAGCCGCCTCCGCGGAGCCGGAGCCCCAGAATGCCGCAGGCCCCGCGCGGGAGCCGGCGACGGCTCCCGAGAATGCGGTCGCGTCGGCTCCGGCCCCCAATCCGCCCGAGGCCGAGCAGGCCGCCGACGCGGCGGGCCCGCGGCCCGACGCTGAGACAGAACCGCGGTCAGCTCCGGATCCGCAGCCGTCTCCCGACCCGGCGCTGACATCCGCCGACCTGCCTCCGCCGGCGGCCGCCCCGCTGCGGCCCTCCGCGCCGTTTGCGGCCGCCCCGCCGCCGCTGCCGCCGGCGCCGCTGCCACCCGCGGCTCCGAGCACCGCCGGGGATCCCGCTCCGCGCGGCTTCGCGGCGATCGACACCGCACCGCCCGCGAGTTTTCGCCCCGCCGCGGCCGCGGCTCCCACAGCCCCCGCGCCGCCCGCGCCGGCGGCCACGATCCGCACTTCCGCGGCGAATCCGTTCGCCACGGCGCCCCCGATGGGCCCGCCGCCGGGCATGATGCCGCCGCCGACGGGTCCGTCGACGCCGGCTCCCCCGGGGGGCACGGCGGGCGGAGCCATCGGACAGGCCGACGCCACTGGGCAAGGACGCCCCGGGCCGATGCACCTCGAAGGACTGCAGACGCCCCAACTCGCCGTGGAGAAGCGCGGACCGCGGGAGATCCAGGTGGGAAAGACGGCCCGCTACGAGATCTTCGTCCGCAACGTGGGCAGTGCGCCGGCCCACGATGTCCTGCTCCGTGACGCCGTGCCCTATGGCACCACGCTCGTCGCGACGACGCCGCCCGCCAGCCCCACCGGGCCGGGCAGCTCGGCCGGTGGTGCGCCGGCCGAACTGGCCTGGTCGCTCGGCACGCTCCCGCCCGGGGCGGACGCCCGCGTCTCGGTGGAGGTGATGCCGCAGATCGAAGGTGAGATCGGCAGCGTCGCGAGCGTCAGCTTTCGCACCGATGCCACCGTCCGCTCGCGGGCGACGAAGCCCGCCTTGCGGCTGGAGGCGAGCGAGACACAGCCGGTGCGCATCGGCGGCGAGATCAAGGTCGCGCTCAAGGTCAGCAACCCGGGCACGGGCGTGGCGACGGGCGTGGTGATCGAGGGCGTCCTCCCGGAAGGCGTCACCCACTCGGCGGGCCACGAACTCGAGTTCGACGTCGGCCAGCTCAAGCCGGGAGAGTCACGGACGATCGACCTGGTCCTCGGCTCCCGTGGCCCGGGCGTCCACACGGCGCGGTTCGCCGCGCGGGCCGACGGGCAGCTCGAGTCGGACCAGCCGGTGCGGCTCGAGGTCACGGCACCGACCCTCGAGCTGACGACCGAGATGCCCTCGCGCCGCTATCTGCAGCGGCCGGCCACGTGCACGCTCTCGATGATCAACGCCGGCACGGCCCCCGCCCGGGCGGTCGAGCTGGTGGTGCAGCTCCCGGCGGGGATGAAGTTCGTACGCGCCAACCACGCCGGCTGGTACGAGGAGCGATCCCACCGCGTGCTCTGGAGCCTCGAGGAACTGCCGCCGGCCGAGGTCGGCGCCGTGGAGATGGTGTTGATGCCGGTCGATCTCGGGCCCCAGAAGATCGTCGCCGCGGCGCGGAGCGCCGACGGCCCGTCGGCCCAGGCCTCGCATACCGTCGAAGTGGAGGGCCTGGCGGCACTCGCCTTCGAGGTGACCGACAGCGAGGACCCGATCGAGGTCGGCGGCCTCACGGAATACGTCGTCCGCGTCGGCAACCAGGGCACCAAGGCCGCCAGCGGCGTGCGGCTGACGGCGACGCTGCTCGGCGAGCTCGAGCCGGTCGAGGCGAAGGGCCCCGGCGGGCACCGGATCGACAATCTCTCGGTCGTGTTCGAGCCGCTCGCGAAGCTCGCGCCGTCGGAGGAGGCGGTTTATCGGGTGCGGGTCCGCGGCCGCCGCGAGGGCGACCAGCGGATGCAGGTGCAGGTGGTCAGCGACGACCATCCGGCGCCGATCACGAAGGAAGAGATCACCCGCGTCTACGCCGACCGCTGACTGCACGGCAAGGCTCGGCATCCTGCCGACCTTGCCT